>CAIYNF010000186.1 GCA_903927505.1 uncultured Bacteroidota bacterium
GGGCTCTGTAAGTTCAATTATTGGAGCAGGATATACTCCCAAAACAAAGATCAAAATGGCTATGGTAATTAATACCAACTTTTCATTCCAATACAAATCTGGAAATACCATATTTTCCATGACTGATTTTCCAAGCACTACTTTTTGGTACATGCGCAACATGTATACAGCACCAAGAATTACGGTTAATCCAGCAAAGAAACTCAACCAAGTATTGTATTGGTATACGCCAAATAAAAGCATAAACTCACCCACAAATCCATTGGTAAGCGGCAAGGCCACTGAAGCCAAAACTACCACCATAAACCAAGTGGCAAATTGCGGAGCTACCAAACGAATTCCACCAATGCCTTCCACATTTGGATTTTGGGTACGGTTAAAAATAATATCTGCACAAAGAAACAAACCTACCACATTAATACCATGCGAAAACATTTGAACCAAGCTACCTTGCATACCTGATAAATTCATAGCAAAAATACCTGCACTAATCAATCCCACGTGTGCTATAGAAGAATAAGCAAACAAGCGTTTTAAATCGCGTTGCATGATGGCTATGATTGATGCATAAACTATACCCGCTACAGAAATTGAAATAACCAAGGGTTGCCATTCTGCAAAACCTGCTGGCACAATAGGAATTAACCAACGAATTAGACTGTAGGTTCCCATTTTTAACATGATACCAGAAAGCAACATGGTTCCTTGTGTAGGAGCCGTTTTGTAGGTATCTGGCTGCCAAGTATGGAAAGGTACAATTGGAATTTTAATGGCAAAGGCAATAAAGAACAACCAAAACAACCATGATTGGTTGCAACTGCAAGAAGGGTTACTTTTTAGCGACATCCAATCTAAGCTGTGTGCTGGGCTGCCATTGTACAAAAACAAAAAGCCAAACAACATGAGTAAACTTCCGGCAAGGGTATAGATAAAAAATTTAAGGGTAACCTGTGCCCTATTTTCACCACCCCAATTAAAGGAGATAAAGTAAATTGGAATAAGCGCCAACTCCCAAAAGATATAATAGATAAAGCCATCAAATGCCATGAAAACGCCGTTAAGCGCAAACTGCATAAACAACATTAAGCTATAAAAAATATGCGGGCGTTCTATGCTTCTGTTATAGCCACTTAAAACAATTAAGGGTAAAAGTAAATTGCTTAGAATTACCATCAGCAAACTGATACCATCCATTGAAAAATGTACGTTTAAGAACGGCTTTGCCGACCAATTTCTCAAGAAATCGAAAGGTAGCGCACCCTCTGCTTTAAAAACAGAATAGGCGTAGGCTGTAAATCCTAACTGTACCAGCGTAAAAACCAGTGCCAGATTTCGGCTCAAACCACCTCTTGTAAATAACAAAAGAAGCGATGCAGCGAGCGGTATTGCTAATAAAATTAAACTAAGCATTTAATATACTAATTGAAAAAACATTAAAACCATCATTCCTATAACCATTGCAAAAATATACAAGCCTGTATTTCCGGTTTGAGCCAAACGAATGGTTCTTCCTGTGAAACCAACAATCCAGGCTGTTGCCATTACAATTAAATCTATAATTAACTTATCAATTAAGACAAAGAAAATATCACTCACTACCAACAATGGTTTTACAATTACCTTATCGTAAAATTCATCGATATAGAATTTATTGGCAACCCATTTGGCAAATCCTGTAGTTTCTTCATCTGCTTCTGGCAACCATTTTTTACTAATATATAAAGCATACGCTACCGCAATACTAAAGAGGGCAGCCACAGTTGCAATTCCCATTAACATCCATTCTGTAGCATGACTTGCTTCATGGGCTTCACCTAAATATTGTTTAGAACCTTCAAAAACTGGCGCTAAATAAGCAGCAAAGAAATGTGTTTGTCCAAATACAGCTGGCATGCCCCAGAAACCTGCAATAGCAGCAAATACAGCCAAAATACTCAAAGGCAATGTCATGGTAATTGGCGATTCATGTAAATGATGTTTTTGTTCTTCTGTACCTCTGAAACTTGTATTGAAAGTTAAGAAGAACAAACGGAACATATAAAAGGCTGTAATCATTGAACTAATGCTCAATAAAATCCAAACCTCTTTATGTGAAGCAAAAGCAACTGCTAAAATTTCATCCTTAGAGAAGAAACCCGCAAAAGGAAAAATACCAGAAATAGCCAAAGTAGCAATTAAAAATGTGAACCACGTAATTTTAATATACTTGGCCAAACCACCCATTTGACGAATATCTTGAGCACCACCCATAGCGTGAATTACACTACCTGCACCTAAAAACAATAAGGCTTTGAAGAAGGCATGTGTTACTACATGGAACATACCGCTTTCAAAAGCGCCCATACCCAATGCGGCAAACATTAATCCCAATTGCGAAACTGTAGAATAGGCCAATACCTTTTTGATATCATTTTGTTTCATGCCAATGATAGCGGCAAAAATGGAAGTTGCTACACCTACCCACATTACCACTTCCATGGTAAAAGGAGCCATCGCATACAAAATATTAGAACGGGCAATCATATAGATACCTGCAGTAACCATTGTTGCTGCGTGTATCAATGCGGAAACAGGTGTAGGACCCGCCATTGCATCTGGAAGCCAAGTATACAAAGGAAGTTGCGCACTCTTACCCATTGCTCCTATAAATAAGAAAAGTGTAATACTTACAATTAATGTATTTCCTAAAGGCAAGGCTTGCGCTGCGGCATTTACTGTGGTATAATCTAAACCACCAAAGTGAAACAACATTAAGAACATACCCATTAAAAAACCTAAATCTCCAATACGGTTCATGATAAATGCTTTTTTTGCTGCATCGTTGAAGGCATCATTTTTGAACCAAAAGCCAATGAGTAAATAAGAACACAATCCAACACCTTCCCAACCAATAAACATAACCAAGTAACTATTGGCCATTACCAATACCAACATGAAAAAGATAAACAAGTTAAGGTAAGAGAAGAATCTTGTAAAGCCTTCATCGTGGTGCATGTAACCGATGGAATAGATATGAATTAAGAAACCAATTCCAGTAACTACCAAAAGCATAATGAGAGAAAGATGGTCGATTAATATGCCAAAAGAAAGATTTACCGATCCCCATTTGATCCAATCAAAGAGATTGAAATTTAGAGCAGCTTCACCTGGAAGATTCATGAAAAGGTAAAGGGAAATTGAGAAAGAAATTAAAATCATGCCGCTGGCAATCCAGCCTGCTGCATGTTTGAGATATTTACCAAATAAGGCTGTTACAAAGAATCCCAATAAAGGAAACAATGCAAGCAGGCTGGCAGGTATTATCAAATTTGTTAATGCTAAAAAATTGTCCATTGCTTTAATTATTAACTCCTACCATTTTAATTTACTCAATACATCAATATCGGTGGTGCCAATATTTCTATAGATACTCACCAATAAGGCTAATCCTACAGCCACCTCGGCAGCGGCTACCACCATAATAAAGAAAACAAAAACTTGTCCGTCTGTATTTCCTGCATAAGCCGAAAAACTTACCAAAAGTAGGTTTACAGAGTTTAGCATTAATTCTACACACATCAATATAATGAGTGCATTTCTACGCATCAAAACACCCATTACACCAATGGAAAACAAAATGGTACTTAATAACAAATACCAATTTTGAGGATTTGCTTGTTCAACTACTGTATTCATTAATGTACCTCCTTTTTAGCTAATACCACTGCACCAATCATAGCGGCAATAAATAATACTGATGTCATTTCAAATGGCAATAAGAAATCAGTGAAAAGTTTAAGTCCTACATTTTGCACAAAACCAGTTTCTGCTCTGCCTGGAGCAACATATGTACCTAATTGTGTTGAACGCATTGCTGCCAACAAAACCAACATCAGCATACCACCCGTTAATACTGCAGCTCCCTTATACATAACAGATTTATGTGGTTCCGATTCTTTATTCAAGTTGAGTAACATTACCGTAAACAACATCAATACCATAATGGCACCGGTATAAACGATAATATGCACGATGGCTAGGAATTGCGCATTGAGCATAATATAATGTCCTGCAATTGAAAAGAAGCATACAATAAGCCAAAGCACACTGTAGATAGGATTCTTTGAAAACACCACAAACAGCGCACTCAATATGGAGAGGGCTGCAAGCATAAAAAATATTAACTGACTATTCATCACAATTTCTTTCTCTTTAGGTTTGTTAAATAATAGAGATACAGCTTAAATGGTATACTCCTTTTTCCTCTTGCTGATATCAATGCGTTGGTCTACTTTTTCAACCAATACATCTTTACCAAATACAAATTCTCCACGTGTATATTCTGAATGAACTATTCTATCTGTAAGGTAAATGGCATCTTTTGGACAAGCCTCTTCGCACAATCCGCAGAAAATGCAACGCAACATGTTGATTTCATATTTAGCTGCATATTTTTCTTCACGGTACAAATTCTCTTCACCTGCTTTGCGCTCTGCTGCATCCATGGTAATGGCTTCGGCAGGACAAGATACAGCGCACAATCCACAGGCGGTGCAATTTTCTCTTCCTTGCTCATCGCGTTTTAATACATGCATTCCACGGTATACCGGAGCAAACTCGCGCGTTACTTCAGGATAACGTAAAGTGGCCTTTTTCTTAAAAAGGTGTTTAATGGTTATTCTCAATCCAGAGAAAATGGCCGGTAGATACAAACTTTCTACAAAGGTCATTTCTGGCTTGGTAACTACTTTAGATCTATTGGTTAATTGCATAAATGCTACTGTTCTAAAAATTAATTTCCAAAATAGGTTAATACAGCGCCAGTGATAAGTACATTAATAATTGCCAAAGGCATTAATACTTGCCACCCCAAACGCATCAATTGGTCGTAACGGAATCTCGGGATTGTCCAACGCACCCACATAAAGAAGAATATAAAGAAGAATATTTTTCCAAATAAGGCAGCCACACTTATAATACTTACCACATTATGTGGCAGCACTGTTCCTAAATAATCTATTCCTGGGAAATTGTAACCACCAAAAAACAAACAAGCAATTACTGCAGATGAAATAAACATATTGATGTATTCTGCAAACAGGTATAAACCTAATTTCATAGAAGAATATTCCGTGTGAAAACCACCAATTAATTCAGATTCTGATTCAGGTAAATCAAATGGTGTACGGTTGGTTTCGGCAAAAGCACATACCAAGAATATGATAAAACCAAGTGGTTGGTAAAACACATTCCAATTCATTCCAGATATATCAATAAAGCCATACAATTTACCTGTGCCTTGGCTTGCTACAATATCATTTAAACTTAAAGTACCATTGCTCATTAACAAAACAGCAATCACACTCATGCCCATTGCCAATTCATAACTAATCATTTGGCTACTTGCACGAACAGCACCCAATAAGGCATATTTATTATTAGAAGCCCAGCCTCCAATCATAATACCATACACACCTAATGAAACTACACCAAGAACATATAAAACACCAATATTGATATCGGCTACTTGTAAGTTGTAAATCTGACCACCAAACTCCAAAGCTTTTCCCCATGGAATAACTGCAGAGGTCATTAAGGCGGTAAGCATAAAAATACATGGACCTGCAATGAATAATAGTTTATCAGAAACGTTTGGAATAATTTCTTCTTTTAAAAACATTTTTACACCATCTGCAATTGGTTGCAACAAACCAAAAGGACCTGCCCTATCCGGACCAATACGATCCTGCAAAAAGGCGGCTACTTTGCGTTCGGCATAAGTACTGTAGGCTGCAATTCCCAAACTAATTAGGAACAAAACCAACACCAAAATTGCTTTAAATACTAGTACACTCATATTTTATTTCCTTCCTTCAATGGTAAAGGTTTAATATCATTCAAATGAATTACACTTGGTTTGGTTAAAACCTCATAATGATTTGCCGAAATAACGCTATGGCGGTCAACAGGAGTAGGACCTTCAATTGTCCAATCACTTGTATTTTTCTTATCGAACCTACAAGTATTACAAATAAATTCTTCCACTTCACCCCATTGGTCTTTTCTGCCAGTAACTCTTAAAACCTCTTCACCTTTATACCATAAGTTTACTTTACCGCAGCATTTATCGCAAGAGCGATTTGCTAACATTGGCTTGGTAAACCAAACACGACTTTTAAACCTAAAAGTTTTGTCTGTTAAGGCCCCTACAGGACAAACATCTATTACATTTCCAGAAAAATCATTGTCGATTGCCTGTTCTACATAGGTAGAAATTTCCGAATGATCACCTCTGTTCATTACACCATGCACACGCCCATCAGTAATTTGATTGGCAACTTTCACGCAACGGTAGCAAAGGATGCAACGCGTCATGTGTAATTGAATTTTCTCTCCAATATCAATTTTGTTGTATGTTCTGCGTTCAAAATCTGTTCTGGTTTTGCTCGAACCATGTTCGTAGGAAAGATCTTGCAAATGACACTCACCAGCTTGGTCGCAAATAGGACAATCTAGCGGGTGGTTTAATAATAAGAATTCAACAACACCTTTACGTGCTTCTTTCACTTTAGGAGAAGAATTGTTTCCAACTTCCATTCCATCCATTACGGTAGTTCTGCATGAGGCCACCAATTTTGGCATAGGACGAGGGTCTTTTTCCGAACCCTTTGTAACTTCAACCAAGCAGGTACGGCAATAGCCTCCGCTTGTTTTTAGTTTGCTATAAAAGCACATGGTAGGTGGGGCTACCTCCGGTCCTATCATTCTTGCCGCTTGAAGAATTGTTGTTCCATCTGGAACTTCAATTGATCTACCGTCTATTGTTACTTTTGCCATCTTTAATATCTTTCGCTATTAACTCAATTTGTGTTTGAGTTGATTAATTATACATTAACATTATTATGAACCGAATCGTAGTGCTTGTTTTTCTTCACGCCACTCGGATTGCTTACATATTCTTCAAATTCTGATCGGAAATGACGAATAGCACTTGCCACAGGCCATGCTGCTGCATCACCTAAAGGACAAATGGTATTGCCTTCAATTTTCGCTTGAATTTCCCAAAGCAAATCAATATCGGCCATGGTGCCATGACCATCTACTATTTTATGTAGGATTTTTTCCATCCATGCAGTTCCTTCTCTACAAGGGCTACATTGACCACAACTTTCGTGGTGGTAGAAGCGTGCAAAAGTGAAAAGGTTTTCTACAATACTGGTAGTTTCATCCATTACAATAAAGCCACCAGAGCCTAACATGGTACCACCGCCAAAGCCACCATCCGACAAGCTTTCATAGCTCATCAAACGCTTTTCGCCATTGGCTAAATTCAATATTTTATCAGCTGGTAAAACAGGAACAGAAGAACCACCTGCAACTACTGCTTTTAATTTTTTACCGTTTAAGATACCGCCACAATATTCATCGCTGTAAATAAAATCTTCAACGGTAATTCCCATTTCAATTTCATAAACGCCGGGTTTATTGATATGGCCTGAGGCGGAGATTAATTTGGTACCAGTAGATTTTCCAATACCAATTTGTGCGTAAGCATCGCCACCCATATTAATTACGGGAACAACTGAAGCCAGGGTTTCAACGTTATTTACTACAGTTGGGCAACCATATAAACCTGCAATAGCTGGAAATGGTGGTTTAATTCTTGGGTTACCACGTTTGCCTTCTAAACTTTCTAGTAAAGCAGTTTCTTCACCGCAGATATAAGCACCAGCTCCCACTTGTACATATAAATCTAAGTTATAGCCTGTTCCTAAAATATTTGTTCCGAGCCAACCATTTGCGTATGCTTCTTCTATGGCTTTTTCTAAAATATTGACAATGTAATAATACTCACCTCTGATGTAAATAAAAGCTTTGTTAACACCCAATGCAAAACTTGAGGCAATCATTCCTTCCACTAAAATATGAGGAATCCTCGACATTAAATAACGGTCTTTGAAAGTACCCGGTTCGCTTTCATCTGCATTACAAACCAAGTAACGTGGAACACCTTCTGGTTTTGCCAAGAAACTCCATTTCATACCTGTAGGGAAACCTGCGCCACCACGACCTCTTAATCCAGATTTTTTTACTTCTTCTACCAAAGCCTCAGGGCTCATGGTTTTAATGGCTTTTTCTACAGAAGCATAGCCACCGTTTTTTCTATATACATCATAGCCCTGTATTCCAGGAACATGATCGTGTTCTAATAATAACTTTTTGCCCATGGAATTAATATTTATCAACCACTACTTTATCCAAATACGTTTTTCGAGTACCCTCTGCTTTGCAAGTATCAAGAATGCCATCTACTTTTTCGTAGCTAAGGTTTTCATGGTATTGTGCACCAATTTGCATCATGGGTGCGCTACCACAACTGCCCAAGCATTCTACCGTTTTAAGTGTAAACATGCCATCAGGTGTTGTTTGACCTTCTTTGATGCCTAATTTATTTTCAAGGTGTTCAATAATTTCATTGGCACCTCTTAACCAGCAGCTGCTGGTGCGACAAACTTCAATTAAGCATTTACCAACAGGTTTTAAATTGAACATGCTATAAAAAGATGCCACTTCATAAACTTCCACTTCTTGAATTTGAAGTAAAGAAGCAACGTATTGCATGGTGGCTGGGCTTAACCAACCATCAAATTCTGCCTGCGCCAAATGAAGCAAAGGTAATAAAGCAGATTTCTGCTTTCCTTCTGGATACCTGGCAATAATTTTATTTGCCAATGCTAAAGTATCTTCACTAAATTTAATATCTGCCATAAGCAATTTTGTCGTTTATCTAATTTGTTAATTCTTTCTTTTTTTGGAATGCCCTTAAGCATCCAATTCACCTGCAATCACGTTCATGCTGCTCAAGGTAACAATGGCATCACTGAGGGTAGAACCTTTGATCATTTCTGTATAAGCTTGGTAATAAATAAAGCTAGGGCGACGGAAATGCAAACGGTAAGCTGCTCTTCCACCATCACTCACTAAATAAAAACCTAATTCGCCATTACCACCTTCAACACTATGGTAAACTTCACCCAAAGGCACATCTGCTTCACCCATTACAATTTTAAAATGCCAAATCAAAGCTTCCATATTATTGTAAACTTCTTCTTTTGGAGGCAAGTAGAATTGAGGAACTTCTGCAAAATATTTCCCTTCAGGTAAATTTTCTAATGCTTGGGTAATTATTTTATGACTCTCCCACATTTCTTGTTGGCGCACCATAAAACGATCGTAAGTATCGCCATTGATGCCCACTGGAATTATAAAATCAAAATCATTGTAACTGCAATAAGGATTCATTGCACGCACATCGTAATCTACTCCTGTGGCGCGTAGGTTGGGACCGGTAAAACCATAATTTAACGCACGTTCTGCGCTAATGCCTCCCACGCCAATGGTACGATCCATAAAAATACGGTTACGTTCCAAAAGTTTTGTAAACTCTATAAGGATAGCAGGAAATTCTTTTAGAAATTCCCTAATTTTTTGAATACAAGCTGGAGAGAAATCGCGTTCTAATCCGCCAATACGACCAATATTGGTTGTTAAGCGTGCACCACAAATTTCCTCGAAGATATCATAGATTTTTTCACGCCATTGGAAAACGTAGGTAAAACCAGTTAAGGCGCCCACATCTACACCAATTACAGAATTACAAATAAGGTGATCTGATATTCTGGCCAATTCCATAATAATTACACGCATGTAATCTACACGCTTAGGCGTTTGCACACCAAGCAGCTTTTCAACTGTCATGTGCCACCCCATATTATTGATGGGCGAAGAGCAATAGTTTAAGCGATCTGTAAGCGGTGTTATTTGGTAAAAAGGTCTGTGCTCTGCAATTTTTTCAAACGCGCGGTGAATATATCCGCAAGTTTGCTCTGCATCAACAATAATCTCACCATCCATGGTAAGAATATTTTGGAAGATACCGTGCGTTGCTGGGTGCGTAGGACCTAGGTTTAACTTAGTATATTCGTTTTTGTGATCGAAATCGGTAATGGTATTTTCCATGTGCTTACCTTCCAAAATAATTGTCGTTTTTATCTGTTCTTGTTGGATCCTCTAAAGGAAATTCTTTGCGCATAGGGAAATAATCCATTTCATCTACATTTAAAATTCTCTTTAAATTTGGGTGACCCATGAATTCAATTCCAAAGAAATCAAAGGTTTCTCTTTCTTGCCAATTGGCTGCGCTATAGATAGAAGTAATTGAATTGATTTGTGGCGCATCAATAGGCATGTGACATTTAATGCGCAAGCGTATATTGTTTACCAAACTGTGCAAATGATAAATAACCGCTAATTCTTTACCTTTTAATTCTGGGTGGTGTATGCCACACACATCCGTTAAGAATTGCATTTGAATTTGCGGATGCTTGTTTAAAAAAGTAATGAGCTCTAAATTAATGTCTTTGTTAATTTCAATGGTAAGCATGCCATAAGGTTCTTCCACTGAAACGATGTTGGCTGAGAATTGTTCTTGCAATTCATTCAGCAAAAATGCATTGTTAACTTCACTCATTATTCTATACCGTAAGAGGCCATTAATGCTGTATACTCAGCAGAATTTCTTCTTCTCAAAGGTTCGTTTTTCACCAACTCCTGAATTTTTGTAATACCATCAATAATTTGTTCTGGACGAGGCGGGCAACCTGGTACATACACATCAACAGGAATTACTTTGTCTATACCTTGCAATACAGAATAGGTATCAAAAATACCACCGCTAGAAGCGCAAGCACCAACTGCAATTACCCAGCGTGGTTCGGCCATTTGCAAGTAAACCTGACGAAGAATAGGGCCCATCTTTTTTGAAATGGTACCTGTAACCATTAACAAATCTGCCTGACGCGGAGAGAAAGAAATTCTTTCCGACCCAAAACGGGCTAAATCGTAATTGGCAGCCATGGTGGCCATAAATTCAATTCCACAACATGAAGTTGCAAATGGCAATGGCCATATAGAATTAGCTCGCGCCAATCCAACAGCTTTTTCAAATGTGGTAGCAAAAAATCCTTGGCCTTCTATGCCCGGAGGTGCTGCAGCTATTTGTATACTCGACATAATTATTTTTTACAATTTGATAGGGAAATTATTCCCATTTAAGAGCGCCTTTTTTAAGGATATAAACAAAACCCAACAAGAGGGTACTCACAAACAACAACATTTCAATAAAGCCATTAGCGCCTAAGGCACGAAAGTTAACAGCCCATGGATACATGAAGATTACCTCCACATCAAACATCACAAATAAGATGGCTGTTAAAAAATAGCGAATAGAAAATGGCATACGTGCATTGCCCGTTGAATCTATACCGCACTCAAAAACGGCAAGTTTATCTGCCGTTTTACGTTTGGGACCAGCCATGTGGGAAACCACCATAGCAAAAACCACAAATCCGGCAGCTACTAAAAACTGCATGAATATGGCGAAGTAATCAATTGATGTAGACATACGATTTCATTAAAATGCCACGCAAAAATAGATTTTTACCCTTATTCTTGGCTGATTTAAATCAGATTTTATTGTAATTTATTTCAACATTTATAAACCTATGAAATTGAAGTTCTTACGCGTTCAAAAAAGCGCCGAAAAGCAATATTTAGGCCGATTTTATCATTTTCTGCCATTTCAAGGATCTGTATAGCTGCTAAAATATGCGTTAATTGTTCATTTATGTCATAGCCCTCAACCACAAAATTGGGCCTTGCATTTTGGCAGATTTTCTCTTCTGCTTCCTTCAAATCTTGGATGCTTATACTTTCTATCAATTTTTTGATAACAGTAGCTTGCATAATTAATTCAAGTAGTTTGAAAGTAAGGTCTCCAACACCTCCAATTTGGCGCTTGTTTCGGTTCGAACCAAAACGCCATTTTTAAAAACAGCAAAAAAAGGCAAAGCATTTACGCCTGCTAATTTACGGGCTATAGGATTCTCTTCTGCATTTACAGAAAAGAAAGAAAATGACTTGAATTTAGATTGGGTACTTAAGGATTCAAATTTAGGTGCAAATAACCTACAGGTGCCACACCAATCTGCGTAATATTTTATAATTACATTTTCTGATTGTTTGATTTTAGTTGAAAAATCTTTGTCCTTGAGTTTACTGACCATACCTTTACTCAAAATAACAATTGTTAAGCGTATTTGTTTTGTAAAAAATTTGAATGAACCAAGGCTTATGAATGAGTATTTTTTGCTTTGGCTTCATTCCAAATAGCATCCATTTCTTCTAGGCTCATATCTATAAGATTTTTGTTCATTTCCCTGGCACGGTCTTCAATAAATTGGAAGCGATGAATAAATTTTTGGTTGGTATATTCCAGCGCATCATCTGGATTCAATCCAGATTTACGCGCTAAATTTATTAGGGCAAAAAGTAAATCGCCAAACTCCTGTTCCGATTTTAATTTATTGTCGCTTTGTGCCAATTCAATTTTTAATTCTTCAAACTCCTCATGCACTTTACCCCATACTTGTTCTGTGGTATTCCAATCAAAACCAACTTGCGCGGCTTTATCTTGAATGCGCAGTGCTTTTACCAATGATGGCGCACCTTTAGAAACACCACCCAAAACAGATTTGTTGCCCTCTTTGAGTTTTATTTGTTCCCAATTTTCTTTCACTTGGGCTTCATTTTCTACTTTCACATCGCCATAGATATGCGGATGACGAACAATTAATTTCTCGCAAAGTGTATGAATAATATCTGCAATATCATATTCACCCATTTCGCTGGTAATGCGTGCATAAAAAACAATATGTAAGAGCACATCACCAATTTCTTTTTTGAGCTCCTGGATATCATTATTAACAATAGCATCAGACAATTCATAAGTTTCCTCTATGGTTAAATGTCGGAGACTTTCTAAGGTTTGTTTTTTGTCCCAAGGACATTGTTCCCTGAGCTCATCCATGATATCTAGAATACGTGAAAAAGCGGCTAATTTTTCTTCTTTGCTATGCATTTTAATTGTGTTCTAAAATAATCAAACCTGTTCTAATTTTTGGTTCGATCCAAGTTGATTTAGGCGGCATAATTAAATTTTCTTCCGCTACCTTTTTCACTTCCTCAATACTGGTTGGATAAAGGGTGATGGCAAGGTTGTAATCGCCTTTGTCTACTGCTTCCTGCAGGTGACCAATTCCTTTGCCACCATCCATAAAACTGAGGCGATGGTCTGTTTTACTGTCTTTTATTTGAAACACCTGTTGGAGGATATAGGTTTCCACCATGCTCACATCCAAACTACCTAAAATATCACTGCTATTTGGACGAAATTCTTCCTTTAAAATGAGCAGATAAGCTTTGCCATGAAAGTAAATGCCAATCTCCCCTTTATTGAGCGGTTGAACAGGCAAATTACCACTTGGAATGGCATCAAAATAGTGTTTAATTTTGTCTAAGAAATTGGGATCATCTACCAATTTCTTATCACGCACCAAGCGGTGGTATTCAAAAATGGTAAGCTTGCTAAATGGGATCAAACAAACAGGAAAAAAATTAAAATTTTCATTGCCCGTATAGTTTGGATTTTCTTCACGCATTCTTTTGCAAAAAGCCGCAGACCCTGCAGAGCGGTGGTGCCCATCGGCAATGTATAATTTGGGAATGGCCTCAAACCTAGATTCCAATAAGTCCAGGTCATTTTCTTCTGTAACTACCCAAAGGTTGTGTTTAATTTGATCGGGGCTTATGAAGTTGTATTCTGGCGTATGTTTTAGGATATATTGGTTAATCAACAAATCAACAGACTCATCATCTGGATACGTTAACAAAACAGGGTTTCCGAGGTTTTTGTAATAATGAATATGCGTAGCAATTTCATTTTGTTTTTCGGTTAAGGTATTCTCGTGTTTGAGAATGTTATTTTGCTCATAATCATCTACACTGGCCATGGCAATAATACCAGCGTAGGCCTGACTACCTTTGATTAACCTATAAATATAATAAGCAGGTTTTGAATCGCGAATGAGCAAACCCTCTTCAATTAATTTTTGCAAATAAGACAAGCCCATTGGAAAATGTTTTTCAGGATTTTTTCTTTCACCTTTAAAATGCAAATGCGGCTTTACCACATGTAAATAGGAATGTGGATTTTGGGTCATCTCATAGAATGCCTGGTCTCTTGAATTTGCATCAAAAGGAGGAGCGCTTACTTCACCTGCTTTTTCCTTTGCAGGACGCAGTGCTGCAAAAGGTTTTACTTTGGCCATGTATCTTCTTTACAGGATTTATTTCTTAAAAAACTCAATTACTTTTTCAGCCAATTCAATGCTTATCCTGTTTTGTGCTTCCTTGGTGCTACCACCCACATGCGGGCTCAATGACACATGTGGATGTTGCAGAATAGCCATATTTACTGGAGGTTCTTTTTCAAACACATCTAAACCAGCAAAAGAAACTTGTTCGCTGTTTAATGCTTCCAACAAATCTGTTTCACTAATTACTCCACCTCTAGAACAATTAACCAATCCTACACCCTTTTTCATTTTTGCAATTACAGCAGCATCTATTGGTGCTTTGTCGCCTTCGTTAAAAGGAATATGGAAAGTAATAAAATCACTTTGGGTAATTACCGATTGCTCGCTAACTGTGTTTATATAAACTTTCTGACGGGCATTGGCACCCAACATTGGTAGGTTAATAATCAATTCTACTTTTTCTACATAAGGATCAAAAGCAAGCACTTTCATTCCAAGTCCGATAGCAATTTTTGCTACTTCTTGACCAATTCTACCAAAGCCATAAATACCCATGGTTTTGCCTTGCAATTCAATGGCATTGCTGGCTATCTTTTTAAGTTCAGAAAACTTGGTATTTCCTTCACTTGGCATCACTCTATTGGTATGCTGTAAAAACCTAATGCCTGTAAAAAGGTGCGCAAATACAAGTTCTGCCACGCTAATAGATGAAGAAGCTGGTGTATTTATAACTTTAATGCCGTTGTTTTTAGCATACTCCACATCAATATTATCCATACCAACACCACCTCTACCAATCAGTTTAAGATTTGGACTTGCATCGATTAAATCTTTGCGAACCTTGGTGGCCGAACGTACCAAAATGGCATCAAAGTTTTTAAGTTCTGTTGCTAAATTTTCTTGGGCAATTTTTTCTGTAACTACTTCAAATCCGGCTTCTACTAAAATGGCTTTTCCGCTTGCGTCTATGCCATCGTTTGCTAATATTCTTATCATTTTAAATTATGAATTATTAATTATGAATTGGCTTTTTCAAAATCTTGCATAGCTGTAACCAATGCTTGTACGCTTTCCAATTCTAAAGCATTGTATAAAGAGGCTCTTAAGCCACCAACAGAGCGGTGACCTTTTAATCCGCTTAAGTTTCTTTCTTTGCAAAGTTTTAAGAATGCCTCTTCTAAACTCTTATCGTTTAAAACAAAATTTACATTCATTCTACTGCGGTCTTCGGCGGCTACCGTACCAACAAATAGTGGGTTTCTGTCAATTTCTGCATACAATAAATCTGCTTTTGCTTTGTTGCGAATTTCCATGGCTTCTAATCCCATAGATTTGATCCAACGAAGGGTATGCATACAAACAAAAATGGCAAATACACTAGGTGTATTGTACATGCTGCCATTGTCCACATGTATTTTATAATTCAACATGGTAGGAACTTTTGCATTTGCTTTTTCTAAAAGTGATTTTTTAATAATCACCAAAGTGGTTCCGGCAGGACCCATATTTTTTTGTGCACCTGCATAAATCATGTCAAATTTAGAGGCATCAAAAGGCCTGCTAAAAATATCGGAACTCATGTCACAAATCATTGGAACGGGTGAGTTAGGAAACTCAAACATTTCTGTACCATAAATGGTATTGTTGCTGGTGCAATGAAAATAGGCTGCATCAGCAGGGATGGTGAAATCTTTAGGCAAATAACTAAAGTTTTTATCTTCACTGCTTGCCAATACATTTACCTCACCAAACATTTTTGCTTCTTTAACAGCTCTACCCGCCCAAACACCTGTATTTAAATAGGCTGCAGTTTTACCTTCACCTAAAAAATTCATTGGAATCATATCAAATTGAAGGCTTGCACCACCTTGGAGAAAAATTACATCGTAATCGTTACCTAAATTTAAAATTTCTTTTACCAGCTGAACTGCTTCATCAACTACCGCTTCATATTCTTTGCTTCTATGTGAAATCTCCAGCAAAGACAGGCCTGTGCCAGAGAAATTTTGAAGCGCCTCAATGCTTGCATTGATAGCAGCTTGAGGTAAAATTGCCGGTCCGGCAGAAAAATTATGTACTTTGCTCATGTTGTTTGCGTTAAAAGCAGTGCGAATTAATAAAACCTTCTTCGAATTTTATCCATATAATTATTTTATTTTTGCCCACCATGAATAAACAATCCATCATTTTGACCATTCTTTGCTTTTTGGCCCTTTCTGGTTCGGCCCAAAGAAAAATGCAACAATTAGATGAAGACGAGGCCAAAAAGCAAGAACAGCTAAAGGCTTATGAGGGCAGCACCAAGGGTTTCGACCCAGAAAAATTGGTATATGGAGGCAATATTGGTGGCTCCGTTAGCAATACTGGTAGTTTTGTTTTGGCACAACCTATGGTAGGTTATAAAATAAAACCTAAAACTATTTTAGGGGCAGGATTTACCTATGTTTACCAGAGTTATAATTATGGAGGCGTAAAGTTTTCAAGCAATGCTTACGGCCCAATGTTGTTTGCCAGACAAAACCTGTTGCCAAACCTATTTTTACACACAGAATGGCACCCCATCAATTACGAGCGTTTTTACACTTATAATAAAAGTGAAAGAGTATGGTCGAACCAATATTTTATTGGAGGCGGCTATGGCGGAGATGGCGCGCAGATTTATGTCTTATACAACTTGCTTTACAATGAAAAGACCAGCTTTTACAATGTAAGTCCTTGGTTAATTAGAATAGGTTTTTTGTTTTAAAATTGGTTCAGAAAAAACCTGAACACTGCTGGTTTAAAAACCAAGGTAAAAACTATTCCATAAATAGCGCCATATAAATGCGCTTCGTGGTTTACATTATCTCCTCCTTTTTGTGAGGCATAATGAGAGTAAGCGAGGTACAATATACCAGCAATAAATCCTGGAATTCCAATAATTCCATACAAGTAAATTTTAGTTAAAGGCTGAAAAAGAATGGAGGTGAAAACCACCGCAGATACAGCACCAGAAGCACCTAAGGCATTGTAGTATGGGTTATTAAAATTCTTATAATACGTTGTAGCGTTGGCCGCAAAAATGCCACTCACGTATAGCAAAGCAAACATCCAATTTCCAGCGCCACCAAAAAATGCGGTATAATAATATTGAACGGCATTCCCGAAGCTGTATAAAACAAACATATTTATACCCAAATGAATCCAATCTGCATGTAAAAAACCTGAGCTAATAAAACGATACCATTGCTTCTGGTGATGAATGGCATACGGATTAAAAATAAGCTTGTTCATCAATTGTGGATTGTTAAAAGCCTGAATGCTTAAAATTGCAGTCAGAACAATGATCAAAAGCGTTAGGTCTATATTCATGCCTCAAATAAACAACAAAATAAAGAATTATATATGAAAAGGATTGGCATTTTAAGTGATACACATGGCTATTTAAACCCAACTCTTTTTGATTTCTTTAAGGATGTGGATGAAATTTGGCATGCCGGCGATTGGGGAAATTTTGAATTGGTTAAACAATTGGAGGCGTTTAAACCCTTGAGGGGCGTTTATGGCAATATAGATGGGCAAGACATTAGGTCTGTTTGCCCAGATATCAACTATTTTCAGGTGGAAGATTTAAAAGTGATGATGCTGCATATTGGCGGATATCCTGGCAGGTATTCGCCTGGGTTCAGAAAAATAATGAAAAACCAAAAAATTGACCTGATGGTATGCGGACATTCACATATTTTAAGAATTATGCGCGACCCTATCAATAAGTGGATGTATATTAACCCTGGCGCTTGCGGTCAGCATGGTTTTCAGAAAGTTAACACGGCGGTTCGTTTCAAAATTGAGGGAAGTAAAATGAGTGAAATGGAAGTTTGGGAGCAAAAAAGAGACTAAGTTTACGCAACCAATACAAATATTGGATTGACTTATATAAATAAATTATTATTTTGCTCACCGAAACCCAATAAGGAGGAGGCACGGCTTGCTTCATTTTTATAGGTTTTGGTTCGAACCGACAAATAAAAAAAATAGAAAATAGCATATACTTATGAAAAGATTAGTACTGATTGGAGCAATTGTTTTTGCTGGATTATTTGCCAATGCACAGGTAAAGAATCAAGCGTGTGGTACCGATGAAAACTTGGCTAAGCAAATTCAAGATCAGCCTGCAACTAAATTGGCAAAAGAAAAATTTGAAGCCGATTTAAAAACGGTGATGCAGAATTACAATCCAAGTGATTTTAAAGTGCCAGCAGGTAGCAAAAAGAGTGGTCCAAAATACATTATCCCTGTGGTTGTTCACATTTTCCACGCAAATGGAAATGAAAATATTAGTGAAATTCAGGTTCAAAATGAAATTAATTTCTTGAATAAAAGTTTCAGAAATTTAAACGCTGATAGCACTTACAGAAGAAAAGCTTGGTTTGTTAGTCCTAGCGGAGATTCTGCTTTTTACGACTTTAAAGGTTTGGCAGCTGATGCTGAAATTGAATTTAGATTAGCTAAAAAAGATCCTAAAGGAAATTGCACCAATGGTATTGTAAGGGTTTATACTTCTTTAACCAATAAAGGTAACGACGAATTAAAAAAGACCAGTGTTTGGGATACCAAACGTTATTTTAATATGTGGGTTGTAAAACAAATTAACAAAGGTAATACCATTGGTATTGCAGGTTATGCGCAATTCCCATTTGGTTTTGGCGGCGGCGCTTCTACAGATGGCGTAATGTTAATGTCAACTTACTTTGGCACGAACGATGCAACAGCAACCCACGAAGCTGGCCATTGGTTAGGCTTGTACCATCCTTTTCAAATTGCCACAGATAGTTGTGGTTTAGATGGAGATGGTGTAATGGATACCCCTCCTACCTATTTTAACCCAACTTCAACTGAGCCTTTGCGCAATAAGTGTGCAGATAAGAAATACAATACTTGTTCTAACGACAAGCCAGATTTTCCAGATATGCAAGAAAATTACATGGATTATTTTGAAGGAACATGTGCAAGTAACATGTTTACTTTAGAGCAAAAAGCGCGTATACATTATGTATTAGACAATATTCGTGTTACCTTATGGCAAGCAGAAAACTTAGCTTTTACTGGCGTTGATGGAACTGGCCCAACCACTTGTCCTCCTATTGCAGCATTTAATTCTCAATCGCCATTGGCTTGTGCTGGCAATAAAGTTCAGTTCTTAGATTATTCTTATGGCGCAACCATTACCACATACGAGTGGACATTTGACGGTGGAACACCATCTACTTTCACAGGTAAAACTCCCCCATTGATTCAATATGACAATCCAGGTTTGTATGATGTTACTTTAAAAGTAACTGGCCCAACTGGAACCAATACCATTACCTTTAACAAATATGTAAAAGTATTACCTGCAACCAGTGATATGGCTCAAGGATACTATACTGCAGACTGGTGGTACCAAAATAATTACGAGCAAAAAGGTTGGACATTTGCGTATGAAAACGATGCCAATAAATTTGAGCGTTTTGGTATTTCGTACAATCAAAATGCGAGCATGCGTTATTCTCAAGATCCATTTAACCAATTGAATTCTATAGGAAGCATTAGTTCATTGATTTCTCCTACCTTTAATTTTGCAGGAATTACCAATGGTTATTTCTCATTTAATTATGCCATGGCACAAGCAACCTTATCTGCAACGGTTGGTGGCGGAAGAACGCAAGAAGAAATTAAAGTTTATACCTCTGTAGATTGTGGCAAAACTTGGATTTTAAGAGAAACTGTTAGCGATGCTACCAATATTTCTACCATTGGAACAGGCAATTCAGCTGTTTTAGCAAGTACAATTGATTTTGTACCTGCAGACCAAAGCAAATGGAAAACAGTAACCATTAGTGGAGCTAAAATGCCTAATAGTGCAAGTGCACGTTTTAGAATAGATTTCAAATATGCAGGTGGTAATAATTTCTATTTAGACAATGTTCATTTGGGCTTAACAACAGGCTTGAGCCAAATTGCTTTGGCAGATGCCATTCAGTTTAAGGCACAACCAAATCCGTTTAACGTAAGTACCAGCTTAACTTATAATTTGGTAAACAGCGAAATGGTAGAAGTTAAATTATTCGATATCATGGGTAAAGAAATTGGAACGGTGTTTAGTGGCATTCAAAATGCGGGAGCACAGAACCTATTGGTAGAAAAAAATGCCTTTAATTTGAAGGCAGGAATCTATTTAGTGAACCTAAAAATGGGCAATTCTAGCCTTACACATAAAATAATTGTAGAATAAGCAAGCTGATTCTCAATAAAAAATCCCCGTAAACGAAGGTTTACGGGGATTTTTTATTTTAAAATTTGGCATAAATGGAACAGAACCCTATTTTCGCACCGGAGAGTTGGCAGAGTGGTCGAACGCGGCAGTCTTGAAAACTGTTGACTGTTACAGGTCCGGGGGTTCGAATCCCTCACTCTCCGCATCATTTCTAACAAGAAATAAGCTAAAACCCTGATTATCAATGATAATCGGGGTTTTTTTATGGAAAAATA
>CAIYNF010000187.1 GCA_903927505.1 uncultured Bacteroidota bacterium
AAACTTGAAAATTCAAAACTCTTACATTTTCAATACAAAAACCTACAGCAAAAAGATTTTGAAAAAACGCTGAACGAGTTAGCCATTGATGGTATATTATGGATACAAGACAGTGCAACAAACATTAAATACGAGCTCATTTCAAAGGAACAGCCAGGCATAGGGCTCACCAATATCATAGAAAATAAAATAGAGAAAATAGTAAAAAATGAAGCCCTAGCTGCCAAAGGAATTAGTGAGAATACCCTAGACGAAATAAACAATATAAAGGTAAACATCAACACGCAAGTAAAAACAAAAGCAGGCTACGAAAAATCAAATACAGAGGCGAGTAGCATCCTTGGGTTTCTTGGTGCTTTCCTAATTTATTTCTTCATTTTTCTTTATGGCGTGCAGGTAATGAAGGGTGTTATCGAAGAAAAAACAAACCGCATTGTAGAGGTAATTATTTCTTCTGTAAAACCATTTCAACTCATGATGGGCAAAATTATTGGTATAGCACTTGTTGGTATTACGCAATTTACCATTTGGATACTGTTAATTTTACTTTTTAGCGGCTCAGCTACTAGCATTATTCAAAACAAAATGCAAGTTAACTCAGCAGCCATTCAAGGCATGCAAGAATCGGCGCAAGGGAACCAAAATATTACAATGGACTTTCTACAAGAATTTGAAAGCTTTAACATTCCTCTCCTACTTATTTGTTTTTTATTTTATTTTATTGGTGGCTATTTGTTTTATGGAGCCCTATTCGCCGCTGTTGGTTCGGCCGTAGACAGTGAAACAGATACGCAACAATTTATGATGCCTATTACCTTGCCACTTATTTTTAGCATTGTATTTGCCCAACATATTATTAACGATCCAAATAGTAATCTTGCCATTTGGCTTTCAATGATTCCCTTTACCAGCCCAATCATTATGATGGTTCGTCTGCCTTTCGGAATGCCTCCCGAACAACTATTTTTATCAATGCTATGCCTTGTAATTGGCTTTATAGGTACCGTTTGGTTTGCGGGTAAAATTTATAGAATAGGAATATTAACCTATGGTAAAAAACCGAGCTACAAGGAAATTATTAAATGGTTATTCCGTAAAAATTAATGCGCAATAAAACTTCACTCAGCGTTCTAAAAATTGCCAACTATAGGTATTTTCTTAGCACCAGGCTTTTCTTAACACTTGCCCTACAAATGCAGGCTGTTATAATTGGATGGCAAGTTTATAAAATCACCAACGACCCCTTTTCACTGGGTTTGGTTGGATTAGCAGAAGCTATTCCTGCTATTTCAATTGCCCTCTATGCCGGCCACATGGCAGACATCCATAATAAAAAAACAATTCTTTTAATCAGTCTTGCCTTTATTTTATTAAGTACTTTTGGACTCTATTTTAGTTTTGCAGGACCCCTATTAGGCAAGGTGCAACTACTTTCTATTTATAGTTTTATTTGTTTGAGCGGTTTGGCCAGGGGCTTTTATGCACCCGCATCATTTGCTACTATTTCCCAATTAGTACCTCGAGAATTTCTTAGCTATGCAGGAACAATAAACAGCACCGTTTGGCAATTTGGTGCTGTAATTGGCCCTGCTATTGGTGGTTTCGCATTCGCTTACGCAGGTATTCATTTTAGTTTCGGTTTGATCCTAGTCCTTGCGCTCATTGCCTTTATTTCTTTGTCGCAAATAAAAATTGTGTTCGAAAAGAAAATAGAAACCAAAGAAAAAATTAGCGAGAGACTAAAAGAAGGATTGCAATTTGTATTTAATAATAAAATTATCCTATCAGCCATTAGCCTCGATTTATTCTCAGTGCTATTTGGCGGAGCAACAGCCCTTTTACCCGTTTTTGCAGACCAAATTTTGCATACTGGTGCAGAAGGTTTAGGCATATTAAGATCGGCGCCATCCATTGGCGCGGTGATAACCATGAGCTATTTATCGTTCAGGAAAAACTTAAGTGAGCCTGGAAAAACGCTTATTAAAGCGGTAGGTGCTTTTGGAATTTGTATGCTTGTTTTTGGCCTATCTCAAAACTTTTATCTCTCATTTATTGCGCTGTTTTTGAGTGGTGCATTTGATAGCATCAGCGTGGTGGTTCGATCCAATATTTTACAGTTACAAACGCCAGACGAAATGCGTGGAAGGGTGTCAGCGGTAAACACCATCTTCATTGGCTCTTCCAACGAGATTGGTGCCTTTGAAAGTGGTTTAGCAGCCAAACTCCTTGGCACTGCAAATTCTGTAATTTTTGGTGCATTAATGACATTAGGAATTGTTGGTTTTACGCAAACAAAAGCCACAGCGCTTAAGAAATTAAGTTTCGAAGAAAATTAGTTGATATCCAATAAGCCCTCAGGTATTTGTACCAGGAGTGTTTTTTTCTTATCGTTTATTTCAAGTACTATTTCATCCACCATTGGAATGAGTACTTCTCTCTCTTGCCAAATAATTTTGGCTAAGGTTTGGTAAGGATATTCTACCATTTCAATTACTTTACCTAATTCACCGTAATGCGCGTCTATTAGCAAATAACCTTCAACATGAAGGGCATCATCCTCCTCTTCTTTGCCAACATTTTTCTTTGGTAACAACAATGTCTTACCTATAAGTGGAGATGCCATTTCTATAGAATCAACACCTTGGAGTTTTAATACTATTTCATCCTCAAATTCTCCCTTGGTAGCCTGCACATAAAAAGGAACGGGCTTTCCCCGAAATTCGAGAAAAGCCCATTCTTTTAATTTAATTGTACGAGAAAGTGCAAACTTTAACTCGCCTTTTGTACCATGAACCTTCACCGCAGAACCAACTTCAAGGAAGTCTTTTCTTTGGATGGTCTTCACAGTTAATAATTATTCAGCTGGCGTTTCAGTAGCTTCAGCAGCAGGTGCTTCTGGTGCAACTTCTGCAGCAGCTTCTTCAACTACAGCTTCAGCAACTGGTGCTTCTACTACAGCTTCTTCAACTACAGCTTCAGCAACTGGTGCTTCTACCACAACTTCTTCAACTGCAGCTTCAGCAACTGGTGCTTCTACCACAACTTCTGCAACTACAGCTTCAGCAATTGATGCTTCAATTGCAGTTTCTTCTGCAGCTACCTCTTCAGTTGCAGCTTCTTCAACTACTACTTCTTCAACAGGATTAGCAGCAGCTTCTGCAGCAGCAGCTTTTGCAGCAATCTTTTCTAAACGTGATTTGTTTACTTTAGCTTCCTCGGCCAATTTTGTAGCCAATTTCTCTGAAGTAGTTGATTTAATACGTTCAACATGCGTTTTAACTTTGTTTTCTTTTTCGCTTAACCAATTAGCAAATTTTTCATCTGCTTGTTCTTGGGTCATTGCGCCTTTTCTTACACCAACTGCCAAATGGCTTCTCATCAATGCTCCTTTGTAAGAAAGGATTGCACGACAAGTGTCGGTAGGTTGAGCACCATTTTCTAACCAATAGCTAGCGCGGTCTAAATCCAGCTCAATTGTTGCTGGTTGTGTCTGAGGAAGATAAGAACCAATTTTCTCGATAAACTTACCATCTCTCGGAGCACGCGAATCCGCCACCACTACGTGGTAAAAAGGTGATTTAGAACGTCCATGACGTTGTAATCTGATTTTTACTGACATATCTAATTTTTTATTTTAATCCCCGGTTCTCCTTTTCCGGGGTGGCAAATATCGGCTATTTTTTTGAAAAACAAAAGCTTTGCTCCTTTTCTGCCATCAAACTAATCCAAACTGGCTCAAATGATGGGTAAAGTGCTTGCTATGAAATAGATACCACTCCTTCTCATTTAACAAACCAAATATTGGATGGGTAAAAATGGCGTCTGGATTCTCTCTCCAATAGAGAAGAAAGGCCTCAATCTCATTAACTAAAGCTAATTTACTTTCATTTAAGCTTTTATATTTTAGCGCTTGCAAGCCAGGTCCGATAAATGGCGCTTGAAAATCTCTTCTTAATGGAGCATCACTTAATAGCATTATCCGCTTTGTTTTTTCAAGCTTTTCTGGTGGGGTAACTATTGGCACCTCAAAAACACCTCTTGAAAATGCTAATGGCAGCATCAAATGCTCCAACATATGTTGCACTGTCATGGTGCCCCAAAGTGGAGGAGAATCTTCTTTTAACAACTCAATTTTTTCGTAAATTATTGGACCTGGAAATTCAATAAAACCAAGCATGTTTATGGATTTATTTCAAATATCTTGTACGCGCCACCTATCATTTTAAACCACAATTGCCCGTCATCACCAATCATTGCGCCGTTTTTATTACGGTAAATCTGTAGCGGATCTTGATGAATAATTTCGTCAACAAATTCTTTCCCAAAAATAGAGTCAAAACTATTTATGAAAGCTTCCTTGTTTTTAAATCCTCTAATTGGATAATCTATATGTGCTGCTATTAACTCCTTTTTACGGTCAATAACCTCAAATTGAAATTGCTTAAAAAAAAGCACAAACGACTTTCCATCAGGAAATCCCGCCTCATCCCAACTCATAGACTGGGTGCTGTCTCTAAACAGTTGGGATTTATGCTGGTATGGATTGGGTAATGTATAATCAACTACCTGTGCATCCATTCCAGGAATAGTACCTAAATAATTATTACCCGTGCTAATTTCTCCAGCAGTTACCGGCGGAATACTATCCTCCGCATTAAATTCAATATGGGTTGTTGTTTCCTCACATGAAAACACAAGCATCAAAGCAAGAAATAGTGCGGGTAGCAATTGATTCATATTCCAGTATAATTATGTGGTGTTATTTGAAGTAATTCATTCTTCACATTCTCTCCAATAGGCAAGTTACGTATAAATTCTTGAATTGATTGTTGCGTTATGGCTTCATTTGTTCTGGTAAGCGCTTTCAATGCTTCATAGGGTTTTTCAAAGCCCTCTCTGCGCAATATAGTTTGAATGGCCTCAGCTACAACCGCCCAGTTATTTTCTAAATCAAGATGTAATTTATGTTCATTTAACAACAACTTGCCTAATCCTTTTTCTAAAGATTTCAGGGCAATTAATGTATGCGCAAACGGCACGCCCACATTGCGTAAAACTGTACTATCTGTTAAATCACGTTGCAAACGTGAAATTGGCAACTTGGCCGATAAATGCTCAAACAAAGCATTTGCAATACCTAAATTTCCTTCAGCATTTTCAAAATCAATTGGATTTACTTTATGCGGCATTGCGCTCGAACCAACCTCTCCAGCTTTTAATTGCTGCTTAAAATAATCCATGGCCACATATTGCCAAACATCTCTTGAGAAATCTAGCAAAATTGTATTGATTCTCTTAAACACATCAAACAAAGCAGCAAGGTTATCGTAATGCTCAATTTGTGTGGTTGGATGCGATCTGTTTAAACCCAATTGCGCACAAAATTGAGTGCCAAATTCTACCCAAGAAATACTTGGATAGGCAACCACATGCGCATTGAAATTTCCTGTGGCACCGCCAAACTTGGCGGGAAAACTCAACTGCTCCAATTGGGCCATTTGGGTTTTAATACGTGAAACAAACACCTCCCACTCTTTCCCCAATCGTGTTGGTGAGGCCGGCTGTCCATGGGTTCGAGCCAACATGGGAATTGCTTCCCAAGCCGCAGCTTGCCTTTCCATAACTAATAAAACTTGCAACAACATGGGTTGAATACACTGCGCTACCGCGTGCTTCAAACTCATAGGAATGGCAGTATTATTAATATCTTGAGAGGTTAAACCAAAATGCACAAACTCTGATGCTTCCTTTAATCCAATCTTTTCAAATTCGTTTTTAATGAAATATTCAACCGCTTTTACATCGTGGTTGGTAGTTTTCTCAATTTCCTTTATTTCTCTGGCCTGATCCAAACTCAATTCTTGGTAAATCTTTCTTATGCTAGTTTTTTGCGCATCACTTAGCTTTCCTACCAATTGCGGTAAAGGCAATTCTGCCAGAGCAATAAAGTATTCCATCTCCACCCAAACGCGGTATTTAATTAACGCAAATTCGCTAAAGTAATCTCCCAAAACTTCTGTTTGTTTTCTATACCTTCCGTCTATCGGAGAAATGGCGCTCAACGACTCTAATTCCATGCTTGTAAATTTTAACAAAAATAATTCGGTTCGAACCTAAATAAAAGCTATTTCTTTTTTTGCGAAAACAAATGGTTTATTTTACCTTACCCAAATGAATAAAACGCGCTGCCAATGGGCCCAAGGAGACCCGCTCATGATGGCTTACCACGATACAGAATGGGGAATTCCCTTACATGATGACGATAAATTATTTGAATTTTTGGTTTTAGATACCTTTCAAGCAGGCCTCAGTTGGAGAACAATTCTACACAAAAGAAAGAATTTCGAAAAAGCTTTTGCAGGCTTTAAGGCGCAAAAAATTGCTACATTTAAGGAAGAAAAACTACAGGAATTATTGCAAGATGCAGGAATTATTCGTAACCGATTAAAGATTTATGGCACTGTTAAAAACGCCACAGCATTCTTAGCCGTTCAAAAAGAATTTGGATCTTTCAATCAATACATTTGGCAATTTACTCAAAACAAGACCATTGATAATCTCTGGAAAAGCATGCAACAAATTCCAAGTAAAACCAAAGAAAGTGATGCCATGAGCAAAGACCTCAAAAAACGAGGCTTCACCTTTGTAGGTTCAACTATTTGCTACGCCTTTATGCAAGCTGCAGGAATGGTTAACGACCATTTAGTGGATTGCCATTGCTACAAAAAAGCTAAATAAACTATTTAAATAAACCCCAGATATCGTTACCAAAAATCAATACCATCAGCGATAACAAGATAATCATCCCTGCGTATTGGGCTGTTTCTAAAAACTTTTCGCTTAAGGGCCTACCAATAATCATTTCTACCAAAAGAAAGATTACGTGTCCGCCATCTAAAGCTGGTATTGGCAAAATATTCATAAAAGCTAAACCCAGAGAAATTAAGGCAGTGAACAACCAAAAACGGCTCCAAATCCACTCACCGCCATAAAACTTGGCAATGCCTATTGGACCTTGAACAGCTTTATTTACAGCAATATCACCTCTAAAAATTTTACCCCACCCTTTTATTTGCGCATCAATGGTTTCTACTGCTTTGTTCCAGCCTGCAGGAAAAGATTCGAAGAAACCATAGTTTACAGTTTCATATGTAAAATCTTTTGAATCCGGCTTAAATCCAATTCTACCAGTCTCATCCACCTTCACTTTTATAGCTACAAGAGAATTATTTCTAGTTACGGACAATGCAATTTCTTTCCCTGCATTGGCCTTTAACAGTGCTTGAAATTCATCAAAAAACTCAAAGCTTGTTGTATCAATTTTAGTGATTACATCATTAACAAGTAATCCTGCTTTTTCTGCAGCGGTTCCAGGGGTAAGCTCTGCCACATAAAAATGCATACGTGGTAAAAAGAAATCGGCTTTTGCATCACTAAATTTAGAGGCAAAATCGGACGGAAGTTTTACCTCCATTTTTTGTCCGTTGCGCTCAACCTCATAACTTACACCGGTTCCTAGAATATGCTTAATCTTTAATGCATCCTCAAAACGAACAATAGGAGTACCATTTACGCTTACTAATTTATCGCCAACTTGAAAGCCACAATCTTTGGCCATTTCTGAAGGGAAAATACCATTATTTACAGAAGAATTTTGGATGTATTTTTCACCATAATGGTAACTCATCATAGCAAAAATTACAACTCCCGTTACAATATTTACCACTACCCCGCCAATCATTACAATTAAGCGCTGCCAAGCTGGTTTACTTCTAAACTCCCATGGTTGCGCAGGTTGTTTCATTGCCTCTTTGTCCATGCTCTCATCTATCATTCCAGCAATTTTTACATAGCCCCCCAAAGGTAACCAGCCCATGCCCCATTCAGTTTCACCAATTTTAAATGAAAACAATTTCACACCCCAAGCATCAAAGAATAAATAGAATTTTTCCACTTTAATTCCAAAAGCTTTTGCTGCCAGGTAATGACCAAACTCATGTAATATAACCAATATAGATATACCCAAAATAAGCTGGGCCGCCATAATTAATGCTTGCATTGTTTTTTTATTCTAATTATTTGCAATAATAACCAATTAACTCAATAAACTAAGGGCAAAACTTCTCGTTTCGGCATCCGTTGCTACATAATCCTCTATAGTAGGCTTTGCTATAAACGAAACAGCTTGCATACATTTTTCATTTAATTCTGCAATTTGAAGAAACTTTATTTTATCCTTTAAAAATGCCTCTACAGCTATTTCATTGGCCGCATTTAAAATACAGGCCATATTCCCCCCCTTTTCCATAGCCTCATAAGCAAGGCCTAAATTCCTAAAGGTAATTGGGTCGGGCTGCTCAAAAGTTAATTGATTAATTTCTGAAAACGACATGCGTTTAAAGCCAGTTTGAACCCTTTGCGGAAAGAAAAAAGCATAATGAATTGGCAATTTCATGTCTGGCAATCCCATTTGCGCTTTAATACTGCCATCATTAAACTCCACCATGCTATGCACAATAGATTGCGGATGAATCACCACTTCTATTTGATTGTTATTTAAACCAAACAACCATTTTGCTTCAATTACCTCCAAACCTTTGTTCATCATAGATGCAGAATCAATGGTAATTTTTGCACCCATGCTCCAATTGGGGTGCTTGAGGGCTTGCGCTTTTGTTACTTCTAACAAATCTTCTCTTTTCTTGCCTCTAAACGGACCACCACTGGCCGTTAAAATAATTTTATCTATGGCGTCCAATTGTTCTCCTACCAAACACTGAAAAATGGCAGAATGTTCAGAATCAACTGGAATTAAATCAACCCTATTGGCCACACACAATTGTGTAATCAATTCACCTGCTACCACCAATGTTTCTTTGTTGGCTAAGGCAATTCGTTTTTTATTTTCAATGGCTTTTATGGTTGGCTTCAATCCGCTATAGCCTACCATGGCTGTAAGCACCATGTCGGCCTCCGTAATTTCCATTAACTCTTCAATGGACTTATTACCAGCAAACACTTTTATATCATATGGATCTAAAGCCTCCTTAACCTGATTGTATTTTTGTTCATCTGCAATTACCACATGATTGGGCATGTATTGAATGGCTTGCTTAATTAACAAATCAGCATTGCTATTAGCGGTTAAAACCTCCACCTGCAAAAAAGCTTCTTGTTCACTTATTACTTCTAAAGCTTGTGTACCTATGCTACCAGTGCTTCCTAAAATTGCTATTTTCTTTTTCTGTTCTTCCATAAGACCTTCACCTATAAATTTGCCAAAACTTCGGCTATTTTTCTATCATTACTTAATCGAGGAACTTTATTTTGCCCTCCGAGTTTCCCTTGTGATTTCATGTATTTTATAAATGCGTCGGCGGGCAATACATTCATTTTAAGTGTTTGCAAAATTCCACCTTGAATTAAATCCTGGTAGTAAATATTTTTCATTTGCAAAGCCTTATCAACTGAAGCCGCAAAGGATTCCATATTTTCCGGCACATTTTCAAAAGAAACAAACCACTCATGGTAAGGCAAACCCCCTTCGGGTGGATTTACCTGTGGGGCAACCGTAAACTCAACAATTCTAATTCCATTTGCATTGGAAACAAGCAACAAGGCATGCTCTACTTCCTCTCCAATAACATGCTCTCCAAATGCCGATATAAAATGTTTAACCCTTCCTGTTACTTTTATCCTATAAGGTTCTTTTGAAACAAACTTTACAGTATCACCAATTAAATAGCCATACAAACCTGCATTTGTAGTGAGCACTATGGCATAGTTAACTTCCAATTCTATTTCTGCCAAGCTTAATCGAATGGGGTTTTCATTATAGAAGGTTTCCATCGGAATAAACTCGTAAAACAGACCATTGTTTACCAATAACAAAAGTCCATCTTCTGTTTGTGTATCCTGGTAAGCTATAAACCCCTCCGATGCAGGATAGGTTTCAATAGTGGCAATTTTCCTTCCTATACTCTCCTCTATTTTTGCCCTATACGGCTCAAAATTTACACCTCCATAAACAAACAATTGAAAATTTGGAAATACCTCTTGAATACTTTTTCCGCTGCGCTGTTTTATTAAATCAAAATACATTTGTACCCAAGGTGGAATTCCACCAATTAGGCTCATATCTTCATGAATGGTTTCATCCGTAATGCGAGATACCTTTTGCTCCCAATCTTCTATACAATTGGTTTCATAACTAGGCATTTGATTACTGCGCAAATAAGCGGGCACATGGTGATTTACTATTCCACTTAACCTACCAGTAAACACGCCATTTTTCTTTTCCATTTCCGGACTACCTGAAAGGAAAATCAACTTTCCATTTAAAAACACCGCATTGCCCGTTTCTGCAATATATAACAACAAAGCGTTGCGCGCCGAATTGATATGTGAACCAATAGATTCTTTAGAAATAGGAATATACTTTACCCCACTTGTGGTGCCAGATGTTTTGGCAAAATACAAAGGTTTACCTGGCCAAAGAATATCACGCTCACCAGCAACTACTTTATCTATATAAATTCTTAATCCTTCATAATCTCTTAAGGGAACATTTGCCTTAAAATCTTCATAGGTTTTTATTTGTGCAAATTGATGATCAATACCAAAGCTTGTAGCTTTTGCTTTATTCAATATTTCATTGAACCAAATACTTTGAAAAGCCAATGCGTTTGCACTTTCCTTTTTCACTTTACGCGCAATATATTGCGCAAACACCCTTGCAATAAAAACTTTTAAACCCATTCTTATAAGGGCTTTTTCAAGGTTTGAATAATCTCTGTAGCAGTCATATTCTTCACCATTTCAAGCACCACATTTTTTACACCCAAACCTTGCAGATTCAAACCATTTCCTTTCATTAAGGTATTGGCAGTATTCATAATTTGTGCGGCCTGACTAGCCTTAGCGCCATTGGTTAATTTTGTAAAATCATTATCGGCCACTTTTATTTTTAAAACATCACCCAAAATTTGAGACTTTACGCCATCCAAACTATACTTGGTTTTTAAACTTTGATCCATGGCGCTTAACAAGGTGCTGGTGCTTGCTTTTTTTGTATCTGCAAGCAATTTCTCGCCTGTTTTCTCCAATTGATTGAGCGCGTTTCCAAGTTGCGCATTGGCATTATTTGAAAACACAAACATTGATACTACAAGTATTAAAATTATTTTTTTCATATTTTTTTTGATAGCGCCTAATACTTTTTATTAATAAGTTGAAATATGTTGTTGAGATGGATAACTAACTTCAAATGAAAAACGTAATTTTGTATTTTGCTTTGGCGCAAGGGTGATTTTCCAAGTTAACATACCCGATTCTGCTGCATAAGTTGCCAAACCTTGATCAACCATTTTCACTAAAATTTCTTGGTTACTTGTTAATGGAATTTGATCCTCAACTATTAATTCAATTGCCTCATTACTAGAATTTGTTAAGGTTAATTCAATGGTGCTCGCATCCTTTTTATTTGAACCAAATAAAGATTTTGAACACATCTCTTTTACTTTTTCACGCTTTACAATAATCCTTCTGTCTTTCCCCAAGGTTATTGTTAAAGTATCATCCGATTGTGCAGATAAATACGTTTTACCTGTATAGGTTCCATTTAAATAAATATTAGCCTCGCCACTTAATTGGCTAATCAAATCATTGGTTTGAACTTTAGCTGTTACAAACACCTCTGAGCTCAATTTTGGAACTGCTGCATGACCATAAATTGCCGGCACAGAAAATTTATTTAACTCAACCAAATGAAATTTATTATCAGATGGAATATTACTCAAACCAGGCACTTCAAATTCTAAATTGAGCATCGTTTGGGTTGGCTCACTATAGCCTTCTATACTGGCACCCATTTCACTGTCTTGGTAGGCTGCAGCAGGTCTGCCAGGTGCTTTAAAATTAGACTTTGCGCGCATGGCTTCCATGCGCTGCAGCTGAACAAAACTTAAATGTATTGGATTTAAAACGGGCTTTATGCCACCATTCAATGGATCAGCAGTTGTCAATTTCATTTTTACATTTGCCCAATTTTCACCTGTGCTTTGGGTAATATTAGCTTTCAAAATAAATTGCATTGGCAATTGGGTATCCTTCACCCTAATATCATAAAACGGCTTCCAACTTACCCCACTTACCAAATATTTCACATCTACATGGGCATCTTGCAAAGCTTTGTTGCACCTCACCTGCAGCACAATTTGATTGGTCATAGCCAATGACCCTTCTTTAAATTCATTCAGTTGTTGTTCAACTTTTTCTTTTTCGGCAGTGTATATTTTATGTAAACGGTTTAATCTAATATTTTCATTTTTGAATTCTTGAAATTTATGCTGGTAAATGGCCAATACATCTTCTAACTCCTCTGCCTTTACGCCTTGGTTCGAACCGCCAATACTTTTATTTGCAATTAACAATTCCTTTTGCCATTCCAAGGCATCTTTATCTGCTTTAATCTCTGCTAAATGCTCATTGAGCGCTTGCAATGAATCCTCCAAAAGCAATATTGCTTGTGGCTTTTCTGTTGCAGCCATATAATCATTTTGCGTGCCAACTGTTACAATTTCAACTCCTTCAGAGGCATTTACTTCAATAGAACCTTCTAATAAAAAAGGCGAAATCTTTTCAAAAACAAGCACATTCAAACCCTCCTCCAAATTCACTTTCCCTTCACGTTGCACCTGTGCTTGGTTCATAAAAACACTTACCGCAGTTAAGCGTGAGGCACAAACTTTTTGTTGTTGTGCTTGTATAAAATTTGAATAAAACAATGCAAACCAAAGCATGCATAATCCAGAATAATACTTGTTTCTCATTTGTTAAATAATTTAATGAACCTAAAATTTATTTACAAAGGAATATTACCATGTTTTTTACGTGGCAAATTTGCCACCTTATTTTCTAACATAGAAAATGCCTTTATGAGCTTAGAACGTGTTTCTTCTGGCAATATTACATCATCAATAAATCCACGTTCTGCTGCGCGGTAAGGATTTGCAAATAAGGCACCATACTCTGCCTCCTTGGCTTTTAATGCCTCCTCTTTATTTTCTGAAGCATCTATCTGACGTTTAAAAATAATTTCAGCAGCACCCTTTGCACCCATAACAGCAATTTCTGCAGTTGGCCAAGCCAAATTCATATCTGCACCAATATGTTTGCTATTCATTACATCATAAGCCCCGCCGTAAGCTTTACGGGTAATAACAGTAACTCTTGGCACGGTTGCCTCACAAAATGCATACAATAATTTTGCACCATTGGTAATAATGGCATTCCACTCTTGATCTGTGCCTGGCAAAAATCCTGGTACATCTTCAAATACCAATAAGGGAATATTAAAGCAATCGCAAAAACGGACAAAACGTGCTGCTTTTTGAGAAGAATGAATATCTAAAACACCGGCCAAAAAAGCAGGTTGGTTGGCAACTATTCCTATACTTCTACCAGCCAATCGCGCAAATCCAACAACAATATTTTCTGCAAAATCTTTATGTACTTCAAAGAAACTACCTTCATCCGCAACTTCAGAAATCACCTCTCTTATATCATAAGGTTGGTTGGCACTTTCTGGAATGATACCGGCCAACTTCATTCTCACCTCATCTCCTTTTTCATAAGGATAGGAAGGCGCTTTCTCTTCACAATTTTGAGGAATATAACTCAACAATTTTTTCAATTGTTGAATGCTTTCAATTTCATTGGCAGCCGTAAAATGTGCCACACCACTTTTTGCAGAATGTACAGAAGCACCGCCCAAATCTTCACTACTTACTTCTTCATGTGTTACCGTTTTCACCACATTTGGACCAGTAACAAACATATAGCTAGAGTTTTCTACCATTAAAATATAATCTGTAATAGCAGGACTATAAACAGCGCCACCAGCGCATGGTCCCATAATGGCAGACAATTGAGGTATCACGCCAGATGCCATTGTGTTTTTGTAAAAGATATCTGCATAACCACCTAAGCTTACCACACCTTCTTGTATGCGTGCACCGCCACTGTCATTTAAACCTATAATGGGTGCACCATTTTTCATGGCTAAATCCATTAATTTACAAATTTTCTCTGCATGCGTTTCAGATAAAGATCCGCCAAAAACCGTAAAATCTTGAGAGAAAACATAGGTTAATCGGCCATTTACAGTACCATACCCCGTAACCACACCATCACCAAGAAACTTTTGTTTCTCCATGCCAAAATCAGAACTTCTGTGCTGCACAAAAGCACCAATTTCTTCAAAGCTTCCTTCATCCATTAAAAAATGGATGCGCTCCCTAGCAGTTAATTTACCCTTCTTATGCTGTGCATCAATTCTGTCTTGTCCACCACCTAAAAGTGATTGCGCTCTAAGTGATTCTAGTTGTTCTCTTTTGTTCATACTTGAATGCTTTAATTCAATAAATCCATTATTTCGTCTACATCAATTTTCTTGATTATAGACTCATCTGTTTCAATAATATTATCTGCAAGTAATTTCTTTTTTTCCTGAAGTGCTAATATCTTTTCTTCTACCGAATCTTTTGTGATAAATTTATAGATAAAAACATTCTGTGTTTGTCCAATCCTATGCGCCCTATCTATTGCCTGTCGCTCCACTGCAGGATTCCACCAAGGGTCAATCAAAAACACATAGTCAGCCGAGGTTAGGTTCAAACCGAAACCACCTGCCTTTAAAGAAATCAAGAAAAACGGCATATTGCCTTCTTGAAATTTATTTACCATTGCCTGCCTGGCTTCATTGGTCATTGAGCCATCCAAATAACAATAGGCTATATTTTGCGCATCAAACCATTTCCTGTAAATCGCTAACTGACTCACAAATTGTGAGAACACCAATACCTTATGCCCTTCTGCCATAGCCGTTTGTGCCATGTAAGTAACTTGTTTAAACTTGCCACTTTCACCAGCAAAATCTGGATTTACCAATAAAGGATGATTGGCAATCTGCCTCAATTTAGTTAAGCCTTGCAACAAGGTAAACTGTGATTTATTTACACCCAAATCTCTAATCGCTTTGATAATCTCATTTCTATAATAAGATTTCACCTTTTCATAAGCTTCATGCTGCTCTTCACTCATTTCACAATAAACCACTTGCTCCATCTTAGCCGGCAAATCTGTGGCAACTTGGTCCTTGGTTCGGCGCAAAATAAAAGGACTAATTATTGCTTTTAGTTGCTGCATTTTCATTACATCCTTTTGCCTTTCTATTGGCTGAACAAATCGTTCCGTAAAGGATTGCAGCGTTCCTAACAAACCAGGATTTACAAAGGAAAGCTGGCTCCATAATTCTTGCACACTGTTTTCAATGGGCGTTCCTGTTAAAACCAATCTTCGGCTTGCATGTAATAATTTAACTGCTTTAGAAACCTGCGATTGGGCATTTTTGATAGCCTGGCTTTCATCTAAAATGACATAATTAAATTTAAATTCTTTAAAGATATCAATATCTACCCTAACAGTTCCGTAGGTAGTAATCACCAAATCATATTTAACAAATTGTTTGGCATTTTTTATCCTATTTATGCCTGTATAAACCAATATCCTTATTCCCGGCGTAAACTTTCTTGCCTCGTTGTACCAGTTAAAAACAAGTGAATTGGGCACAATAATTAAGGAAGTTTTTATGAAAGTTTCTTGCAATTTATCATCTGCCGCAGGCTTGCTAAAACTATGGTGTGCAATCCCACCCGTTTGCAGGTACAATAATTGGTTTTGTTGTGGAGTTGCTTGAACCGACTGATCGAAAATATCTAACTGAACGGCAGGTGCTGTTGACAATTGTTCATTGGGTTCATCAAAAATCGGTATTGTGTTTTTTTCTTTTTCCTCAGCTATATATTCAATATATAATTCCTTTTCCTTTTGCAGCAATGCCAATGTTTGTATGGTTTTACCCAAACCCATATCATCTGCCAAACAACCACCAAATTGATTGTCCTTTAAAAAGTAAAACCAATCAAATCCCGCTTTTTGATAAGGACGTAAAATCCCTTTGAACTCTTGCGGCATTTCCATTTCACGCAATTGGCCATATGAAATCATTTTTTGAAGTTTATCACTAATCTTCAAAAACTTTCCAGCACCATTGCTCAATTCTTCTAATAAACCAATATGGTGCTTCTCAATTTTTATTTCATCCTCGCTGGTACTAAACTCAAAAATTCCAGTCAAATTCCCAAACCATTCTTCAGGGATTATCGCAATTAAACCATTGGGTAAAATAAATTCACGCTTACCTTTAATGATATAATCACGTAAAGCTATAAATGAAAAGGAATAATCGCCAAAACGCGCTACTGCCTGCACATCAAACCAATCACGCTGTTCTTTAACTTCTATTTTTAATTCACGCGGACCAATATAAAAACGGTTACGTTCACTGTCTTGGGCAACCTCAATTTCTTCAGCATTAAGCTCCTCAAAATATTTATTCAACCAATCTAAAAACACATATTTGTCAGAAGATCTAATTCCTAAAAACTCATCTTGTTTTTTGTTAATTTGATTTCCCTGTAAAATAAAAAACGGACCATGGGAATGTATCAAACCCATTTCCACTAGCTTATGCATGCGGGCCGTTTCCCATTTCCTATTACGTGTAACTTTGTTAAAAACATAGCTATCCTCTACCTTTAGCAGCTGCGCATGCACCTCTGGTTCAGATAAATAATCAAAGAAAATACCACCATAATTATATTGTAAACGTAAAGCCACTTCATCCTCAAATAAGTTCTGCATGTTTAAAACCGCTTTCCCATAGGAAGGTTGATTTTGAATTATAAAACAATCCGTTTTTACGTCATATTTTTCCACCAATTGCAAAACAAATTTTTGCATATAAGTTTCTTCCGACTTTCTAGGAATTTGAATATAACGTTTATTCATAAACGGAAGCAACTTCTTGCCATCAACGCTTTTTTCAAAATCATAAAGCATTTGATCTACCAATAACCAAGCTGGCGTTTGAGATACAATGGCAGCACCTTTATACATAAACTCAACCTTTTGATTTTTGTATCTCAAAGTTGGATAATACCTAATACCATCAGGGTTATTTTTAAAATGAAACCAAATATTCGCTTGCTCCTCACCAACGGTAATTTTTACAGAGGTGGGATTGTTATCGTTCCCGTTTTTGTATATAGTTTTACCTCGTAAACTCAAAAAAACCTTATTCATGCGTTCTTCTATAAAAGGACGAATGGTTTCGGCAATAAATTCTTTGGGACAATATTTTGCAAAAAATTCCGCAGTTCTAATCTTTTTCTTTTGATCTGTATTAAACCGTTTGAAGATATAATTATCGTCTACTTCATCTAAAATCTTAATCAATTCCAAATCTTCAGCAGAAATCTCCTTTGAAAAATAATCTATCGTTTTAGAAAAAACCCTCTGGTGCGTAAGTGTATAGGCCCCTTTGCTGTTCACCTGAACCACATGCGGCTCCAACACCAAACCCAAATAGGGGTGCTGAAATAAGGAATATACCAAAGCAAATGGTTGGGTGTTTACTACTATCAATTACACTACACTTTAAGTTAGGCAAGATAGGATAAAATGAAAATAGGATACAAGCGAAAAGGAAGATTTTTTACACAAAAATTTCACCAACAAAAACCTGCTTTGCAGGACCAATTAACCAGACATTTTCAAATTTGGGCTCTTGCGGACTAAAATGAAATTGAACTTTCAACTCCCCTCCTTTTACACGCACATTCACTTGATGTTTTCCTTCTGGCAAACCATTATAAATGGCCAATGCCATGGCAGAGGCCGTTGCGCCTGTGCCACAAGAAAGCGTTTCATCCTCTACGCCGCGCTCATAAGTTCTAATATCTAAAGATTTTAAGCCATGTAAATTTAAAAAGTTTACATTAATACCTTCTTTCTTATATGGCTCCTTATACCTTATTGCATGGGCTTCAGATATGATTTCTAAATCCTTAATAGGTAATTCCTCCAATCTTACATAATGAGGCGAGCCGGTATTTAACTCAAAGCTATTTTCTGTTAAGCGCTTTACGTCATTTACAGATATCATTTGCAGCGCTATGTCCGAACCTATATCCCCGGCAATACTATATTTTGCCTGGTGCCAACCATCAATGGCCTCAAACGCAATTTCGGTTCGAGCCAAACCTAAATCAAAAATAAACTTAGCAAAACATCTACCACCATTCCCACACATGCTGCTTTCCCTGCCATCGCTGTTAAAATATTGCATGTAAAAATGTCCGCTGTCATGGGGCTGAAGCAATATTAACCCATCTGCCCCAATGCCAAATCGTCTATCACATATAAATGCAATGCGCGCAATGTCGTTCGTAGGAAATTCCTTCAAACGATCATCAATCATTACAAAATCATTCCCAGTACCTTCGTATTTATAAAACCTCATTATTCTTCTGCTAATTGATGGAGTTGGCTATCAGCAAATAAATGAAACTCTTTGTTGCGCAGCAAAATATGATAGCTATTGTTTTGCTCATTAAAAATTAAGAATACAAGAATATTCGACTCAAAACCATAAATCAAAAGCTTTTTGCCATCAAAAAAATACCCTCTAAAATGTATTGGGGAACCCCAATATTCTACCAATAAACTTCCTTGAATTTGCGCTAATGTTTTTTGGAAACTTTTAACAGCTGCTAAGTGCAATGAGCTATCGTCAAGCAAACTATCCGTCTGTAAACGCAATAAATTGGTTCGATCCAAAACTGCTGCATGCGTTAATACTTTATACACCGAATCTGATATAAAATAATCACCTTGAATAGCAGTCCCATTTGCTTCAACATATTGAACAAAATCTGCATCTGTTTGTAAATTATATTGCAGCGTATCCTCAGCACTCATGGGCGGCGATAATTCAGACAAGGCAATTTCAGAAATGTCTTTTTGTCCAAATCCCGACTCTTTATGCTTGGGGGAATGCTTAAAAATATTAATCTTTTCAATAAAAGGCTTTCGTGAATTGGCAGAACTTAAATCTCCCGAATAACTTGCGGAAAAATAATAGTCAATAATCAAAACCAAACACAAAAGAGAAATAATTGCCAAAACCCAACCCCACTTTTGTGGCTTCTCCTTGAGCAACTCAGGCGTGTCATATTCTGCCAATTCTTCCTCTACAATTTCATTTCTATTATTTTGGTAATAATCGAAATCGGTTTTAAACTTTTCATTTTCAGCAAGTTTCTTTTCAAACGAGGCCAACTCCTCCCCTTTCATCTCCCCGCGAAGATATTTTTCAAAAAAATACAAATGCTTGTCGTGTGAAAATTGCATATTTACCGTTCTTTCAATGCCAACAAATTTGGAAAATTATTTTAGATAATTTGTCAGCTATTTTTTACGTTTAACAAATATAATTTTAAAACGCTGTCATTTTAAAAAATGGAACGGTTTTTGAAAAAAGATAAAAAAAACTTAATTAATTTATGAAAAAATATATCGGAATGCTTGTGGTTGCCAGCCTAGGCGGCTTGGTAGCCATCGGATTGAACCAATTAATCCAACACGACAATGCCAATCAGTTTAATGCAAATTACCTTGCAAAGTATGCCAGTATCCAAGATGATAGCCACCCCGACTTTGTAAAAGTTGCCGAATTGGTTACCCCAACGGTTGTTCATATTATCACTACAATTAACCCAAGCCAAGGGCAAGAACAAGGTGCCGATCCATTTGGCGGTTTTTTCAGAGGCTTTGAAATGCCACAAATGCAGCGCTCAGCTTCTGGTTCTGGCGTAATTATTTCTGCGGATGGTTACATCGTTACAAACAACCACGTTATTGATGGCGCCAGTAAAATCAAGGTAATATTAAACGACAAGCGCGAATATGACGCCGAATTATTAGGCAAAGACAAAAATACCGACTTGGCCCTGCTTCGCATTACAGAAAAAAACTTACCCTTTGCCATCTTAGGAAACTCAGATGATGTTAAAGTGGGTCAATGGGTGCTGGCCGTAGGCAACCCTTTTAACCTTACCTCTACTGTAACAGCTGGTATTGTGAGTGCGAAAGGGCGTGGTTTAAATTTAATTCGCGACCCACGTAACCAAGAAACACAATACGCCATTGAAGCATTTATACAAACGGATGCTGCCGTAAACCCAGGTAATAGCGGTGGTGCTTTAATTTCAACAGAGGGTAAATTAATTGGTATAAATACTGCCATCGCAAGTGAAACAGGAAATTATGCCGGTTATTCATTTGCCATCCCTGCCAACCTAATGAATAAAGTGGTAAATGATTTAATGAAATATGGTGAAGTTCAAAGAGGTTTATTGGGCGTACAAATTCAAGATGTAAATAACCAATTAGCAGAAAAAGAGGGATTAAAAGATGTAAAAGGAATTTATGTTGCCAAAGTAAATGAAAATTCTGCCGCAGAAGCCGCTGGAATAAAAGATGGCGATGTAATTATTAGCATTGATGGCGAAACAGTAAACACAAGCAATGAATTACAAGAAAAAGTGGGCAAGAAAAGTCCTGGCGACAAAGTATTGGTTGGAATCATGCGAAAAGGGAATAAATTAGAAGTAACTGCAACTTTGAAAAGCAAAGAGGGTAAAACAGCCTTAGTAAAAGCAGAAAAAACAGAAAGTAACAAAATTCTTGATTGCGAATTTGAATCAATTCCAAGAGAAGAACGTCTAAAATTAAAAATCAGCAATGGTATCCGCATTAAAAAAGTAGGAGAAAAAAGTCCACTTAAAAAAGCAGGCATCCCTAACGGATTTGTGGTAACCAGCATCGATAAAAATCCTGTTTCTACTTTAACAGATGTGAAGCTTAGCCTCGAAGACCACAAAGGTGGCGTGCTCATCGAAGGCATCAACCCAGATGGCAGCAAAGGCTATTACGGTTTCGGACTGAATTAGTAAGAGTCTAAGGTATTTCAATGTTGGATTATTAACAATGGTCTAATAAAAAAGCTCAGCGCCAATAGGCGCTGAGCTTTTTTATTATTACTTTCGCCGCATATGGAATTAGTGAATGGACAATATACCAGCTCAGGTATTAATTTAGGAGAAATTGCCGCAACATTTGACGCACCCGTCTATGTATATGATGGCAACAAAATTATTGAACAATATACACGTTTAACAAATGCATTTAAACCTTTAAATATTAAGGTGAAATACGCCTGTAAAGCGCTAAACAATTCTGCAATTTTAAAACTACTTAAAAACCATGGAAGTGGTTTAGATACGGTTTCAATAAATGAAGTACAACTTGGCCTAAGAGCTGGATTTAAACCAGAAGATATTATTTTTACACCCAATTGCGTAAGCATTGAAGAAATTCAAGAAGCAGTAAAATTAGGCGTACATATTAATATTGATAACATTTCAATACTAGAACAATTTGGCGACATTTATGGCAACAGCATTCCTTGTTGTATTCGCATCAACCCGCATATTTTAGCAGGTGGCAATACCAAAATTTCCACCGGTCACATCGATTCAAAATTTGGAATTTCAGTTTATCAATTAAGACATGTAGCTAGGGTTGTAAAAACTAGCAATATTAGAGTAAACGGCCTTCATATGCACACCGGTTCTGATATCCTAGATGCAGGCGTTTTCTTACAAGGTGCCGAAATTTTATTTGATGCTGCAAAAGATTTTCCAGATTTAGAATTTGTAGATTTTGGTTCTGGATTTAAAGTGGCATACAAAGACGAAGACATTACCACAGACATTGAAGAATTGGCTGCAGCACTCTCCAAAAGATTTTTAGAATTCTGCGAAGAATATGGAAAAACACTTGAACTTTGGTTCGAACCAGGAAAATTTTTAGTAAGTGAATCTGGCTACTTTCTTGTAAAAGTAAATGTACTCAAACAAACTACTGCAACGGTATTTGTTGGCGTAGACAGTGGCTTAAACCACCTTATCCGTCCTATGTTGTATGATTCTTACCACTCCATTATCAATCTTTCAAATCCAGAAGGCAAACAAAGAATTTATACAGTGGTAGGTTATATCTGCGAAACCGACACCTTTGGGTGGGATAGAAAATTAAATGAAGTGCATGAAGGCGATATTTTGTGCTTTAAAAATGCCGGCGCTTATGGTTTTACCATGAGCAGCAATTACAATGCGAGATTTAAACCTGCAGAAGTTTTAATCTGGAACAACAAAGCCCAACTCATTCGCAAAAGAGAAACCTTTGACGACCTTACCAAAAACGAGGTAGAAATTAGCTTCTAAAACAGCAATAAATTTATTTTATTTAGTTTAGGTGCGAACTAAAAAATCTTGGCGCAGTTTTTATGCTGAACCAAGAATTTTAAGATAACGTTCCAATGCGGCCAATTCATATGCTGCAACCAAATGAATGAAGGCCTCTTTATTGCCTGTAGTTTGCGCCTCTTCTAAGGCAGTATAATAAGCCAAGCGGCTTTTTCCATCTCCTTTTATATTGGCAATTACAAATCCATTTTGCAATAAAATTAAATTCATAATAAGCCGAGATGTTCTTCCATTTCCATCTATAAAAGGATGAATTGTAACCAAACGTTCATGCATCTCTGCTGCTAAAATTACAGGGTGAAGTTTTTTGCAATTTGCTTCATACCATAAAAAGAAATCTTCCATTTGCTTTGCAACCAAATAAGGCGCCGGCGGCACATGCAAACTGCCTTTAATTAACACCTGAACTCCTCTATATTTACCTGCATGGGCATCATCAATACCCCGCAAAACCAATTGATGAACACCTAAAACCTCCCTCGCCAATAAACGTGTATTTTTTTCTGCCAATTGCTTCATATATACTATGGCATCTTTATGGTTAATGGCCTCCAAATGCTCGCGCATTGATTTACCACTGATGGTTAATCCTTCATTAATTACAAGATCCGTTTCCTTAAGTGTTAAAGTATTTCCTTCTATGCGATTGCTTTCAAAGGTATACTCTAATTCTAGGGCTTGTGCAATTCTATAACTATCAAATTTCCGGAGTTTTGAGAGCTTTTTCTGCAGTTTATTAATGGAAGTTATTATGGTTTTTAATGACTTAGGAATAACAGGTTTTTCTATAAATTGAAATTTCCCTTTCATTTCTTCCTCTGCAACCATTAGCGCTTCTAAGCCCCATTCTTCCTCTGCAATTTCATAGAGAATTCTCTCTTTTAACCACTGCACTTTTAATGCCTTGGCATCCAAATCTAAAATATGGGCCAATTGATTCAATTGCTCTTTGGTTGGCTTTCTTGTTCCACTTTCAAATTTGCTAACCAAGGCCTGATCTATACCCAAGGATTGTGCGAGTTCCCGAACCATAAGCCCCTTCTGCAAGCGCGCATTTTTTAAGAGTGTTTTCATAAATGACTAAATATTTCTTGACAAATTTAGTCATTTTTTAGGAAAAAAAATGTTTTATTATTTATATCCATCAAGCCAATTCCAAAATTCAAAATTTGAATAAAAAAAAGGAAAAGAATAAAAGTTGAAAACTTTTATTTACCCCTTTATTTATCAGCAATCTGCAGCCATTTTTTCAACAGCACTCTGCTTTAAATTAATTCTATCTTACATTCGCTATCCAGATTATAAAATGAAGTTCTCACACCTCCACGTACATACACAATTTTCTTTACTCGACGGTGCCGCCGACATAAGCAAACTATATTCCAAAGCCATGAATGATGGCATGCCGGCCCTTGCTATTACAGACCATGGAAACATGTTTGGTGCATTTGAATTTGTTGCGCAAGCACATAAACATAAAAATGCAGATGGCAGCCTCAAAGTAAAACCTATTGTGGGTTGCGAATTTTATGTAGTGGCAGATAGAACCAAACGCGCTTTCACCAAAGAAGACAAAGACATTCGCTACCATCAGCTAATGCTAGCAAAAAATGATGAAGGATATAAAAACCTTATCAAACTTTGTTCCCTGGGTTATATGGAGGGTATGTATGGTAAATATCCCCGCATCGACAAAGAACTTATTTTAAAATACCACAAAGGCCTAATAGCCACTACCTGTTGTTTAGGCGCATCCGTTCCAAAAGCCATCCTCAAAAAAGGAGAAGAAGCTGGAGAAATTGAATTCAAATGGTGGCTAGATTTATTTGGCGACGATTATTACATAGAACTACAACGACACGATATTCCAGAGCAAAATAAAGTGAATGAAGTTTTACTCAGATTTGCCGAAAAATTTAATGTACCCATCATCGCTTCTAATGATTCTCATTATGTAGATCAAAAAGATGCAAATGCACACGATATCTTATTGTGCATTAATACGGGTGAAAAACAAAGTACCCCAACAGTAAAAGAAAGTGATGAGGAAGTAAGTATAAAAGGCAAACGTTTTGCTTTTTATAACGACCAGTTTTACTTCAAAACCACCCAGGAAATGTCACAAATATTCAGTGATATTCCCCAAGCTATCGACAATACAAACATGATTATAGATAAGATTCAAACGCTAGATCTTAAGCGTGATATCTTATTGCCCAATTATGTAATTCCAAGTAACTTTTTAACACAGGACGATTACCTTCACCACCTTACCTATACAGGTGCAAAAGGCCGTTATAAAGATATAACTCCAGATGTTGAAGAGCGCCTAAATTTTGAACTGCATACCATCAGAACAATGGGGTTTGCTGGTTACTTTTTAATTGTAGCAGATTTTATTAAGGCGGGTCGTGAACTGGGTGTATTTGTAGGTCCTGGCCGTGGTTCTGCAGCAGGTTCCGCCGTTGCCTATTGTATTGGCATTACCAATATCGACCCCATAAAATATGATTTACTATTCGAACGTTTCCTAAATCCAGATCGTAAGTCGATGCCCGATATTGATACGGATTTTGACGATGCTGGTCGCCAAAAAGTAATTGATTATGTGGTTCAAAAATATGGCAGAAACCAAGTAGCACAAATTGTAACGTATGGCACAATGGCTGCCAAAATGAGCATCAAAGATGTTGCACGTGTTTTAGACCTTCCCCTCCAAGAAGCAAATGCATTGGTTAAATTAGTTCCAGATAAACCTGGAATAGATTTGGGTAGATTATTAACCGCACCAATTGATGGCGATAAAGGATTAAAAGACAAAGAAGGTTTGCAATCGGAAGAACTCGACAATGTTAAAAAACTTAGAGAATTATACGCTGGCTCAGACCTGGTTTCAAGAGTTTTAAAAGAAGCTGAAATCCTAGAAGGTTCGGTTCGAGGAACAGGTGTGCATGCTGCCGGAATAATTATTGCCCCAACAGATTTAACAGATTTAATTCCTGTTGCTGTTGCCAAAGATTCTGATTTATTGGTAACCCAATTTCAAGGAAAAGTAATTGAGGAAGCTGGCGTAATTAAAATGGACTTCTTGGGCTTAAAAAACTTAACCATTCTAAAAGATGCCCTCGCATTAATTAAACAAAACCATGGAATTGAAATTGTTTTAGAAGACATCCCTCTAGATGATGTTAAAACATATGAACTCTATCAAAGAGGAGAAACCAATGGTACTTTCCAATTTGAAAGTGCCGGTATGCAAAAACATTTAAAAGACCTTAAACCAGATAAATTCGACGACTTAATTGCAATGAATGCCTTGTACCGTCCTGGGCCCATACAATATATTCCAAATTTTATTGCACGTAAACATGGCAGAGAGGCCATTTCTTACGACTTGGAAATAATGAAGGAATACCTCGAACCTACTTATGGCATTACGGTATACCAAGAGCAAGTAATGTTGCTCTCTCAGAAAATTGCAGATTTCACAAAAGGCGACGCCGATACCCTGCGAAAAGCAATGGGTAAAAAAGATAAATATACCCTTGATAAAATGAAGGGTAAATTTATGGAAGGGGCCAGTGCAAAAGGATTTGTTCCGGAAACATTAGAAAAAATTTGGACAGACTGGGAAGCTTTTGCGCAATACGCATTTAACAAATCTCACTCAACCTGCTACGCCTATGTAGCCTTCCACACCGCCTACCTCAAAACACATTACCCTGCAGAATACATGTCGGCAGTGCTAACTACAAACTTAGGCAACATCGACAAAGTTTCGTTCTTTATGGAAGAATGCAGACGAATGGGGGTTCCTGTTTTAGGTCCAGATGTAAACGAATCTTTTGCCTCTTTTTCTGTTAATAAAGCAGGCCAAATTCGTTTCGGTTTGAACGCAATTAAAGGCGTTGGTGAAGCTGCCGTTGATGCAATTATTTTAGAAAGAGAAAACGGTCCCTACAAAAGTATTTTCGATTTAGCTAAACGTGTAAACCTACGCGCAGTAAATAAGAAAACATTTGAAGCACTTGCATTAGCCGGCGGATTCGATTGTTTTCAAAGTACCACACGCGCACAATATTTTGCAAACGGTGCAGATGAAATCAACACAATAGAAAAAGCAATTCGCTATGGCAATTCAGCTCAAGCAAATGCCTCTAGCAATGCCATGAGTTTATTTGGTGCTGTATCGGGTGTGATTTTACCAGAACCTCCACTGCCAGTTGCTGAGCCTTGGAGCTTAATGCAACAACTCAATGCAGAAAAAGATATTATTGGCATGTACCTTTCCGGTCATCCCTTAGATCCATATAAAATTGAAATAGACAAACTAACCTCTCACAAATTAGGAGAGCTACAAGACCTTGCCCCATTAAAAGGAAAAGAAGTAAAAATAGCAGGAATAGTAACCGCCGCAGACCATAGGGTTACAAAAAATGGTAAGAACTACGGAAGTATTACAATCGAAGATTATTCAGGAACCTACCAAATGGTACTCTTTCAAGACTCTTATATCAACCATAGAAAATATATGGAGCTAGGTTATTTCATTTATATAAAAGGCAGAGTGGATAACAGATGGCAGCGAGAAAATGATTTTGAGTTGAGAGTTCAAGGAATGGAAATGCTCAATGATATTCGCGACAAATATTTCAATAAAATCACTGTTAATTTAACCCTTGAAAAAGTAACCAAAGACTTGGTTTCCGAATTCCAAAACCTCTCTAAAGCCAATCCTGGCAATTGCGTATTAAACTTCGATATTATAGATTCTCAAGAAAATGCATCCATTAGAATGCTTTCAACAAGAATAAAATTTAGTCCGCAAAACAATGTTTTAAAATGGTTGGATGAAAAAGGATTCAATTACAGGTTAAATTAAGCTGACAAAATGTTGCACATCCAATAGATGGCATTTATCTTGCAAACAAATAGAAACAAAGAATAAAAATATATGGCAATAGAAATAACAGATAGCAACTTCGAGGAAGTGGTGCTAAAATCAGACAAACCCGTATTGGTAGATTTTTGGGCAGAATGGTGTGGCCCTTGCCGCATGGTTGGTCCAGTAGTAGAAGAATTAGCTAAAGAATACGAAGGCAAAGCAGTAATTGGCAAATTGGATGTAGACAATAACCCAAGAGTTGCTACAGAATTTGGTATCATGAGTATCCCCGCTTTGTTGTTTTTCAAAGATGGCAAAGTGGTAGACAAACAAGTTGGTGCAGTGCCTAAGCATGTTTTGGCAGGTAAATTAAATGCTCAATTGGCATAATAACAGCTAAAAAACCTTATTTTTAACAGTCGGTTCTTTATTGAGCCGACTGTTTTTTTGTTTATGGCAGAACATTTAAAAGAAAGCGATTTACTCCAAATTTCAAACTTAGAACTACTTGCCAAGCAAGTGGTGGAAGGCTTTTTAACGGGTTTACATAAAAGTCCGTACCATGGCTTCTCTGTTGAATTTGCAGAGCATAGACAATACAATACAGGTGAAAGTACACGTAATATAGACTGGAAATTATTTGCCCGAACCGATAAATTGTTTATCAAACGATTTGAAGAAGAAACAAACTTAAGGTGTCAAATAGTAATAGACACTTCGAGTTCAATGTATTATCCAGAAAAGGGATTAAATAAAATCAGATTCAGCGTAATTGCTGCAGCCTCTCTCATTCAATTAATGAAAAGACAAAGAGATGCGTCTGGCCTCTCCCTTTTTAATGAAACACTTTGGTTTCACAGTCCATCCAAATTAGGCTTAACACACCAAAAGCTATTATATAGCAAGCTCGAACAAACCTTGCAAGAAAAGGTTCAAAAAAAAACCAGTAATATCAGTCAAACCCTGCATCATTTGGCAGAAGGTTTACACAAAAGGTCGCTGGTCATTATTTTCAGCGATATGTTTCAAAGCGGCAATGATTCAATCTATGAGGCATTGCAACATTTACGTTACAACAAGCACGAGGTTATTTTATTCGACGTGCATGATAAATTCAACGAGCACGAATTTGATTTTGGTCACAGACCTTATATTTTCAAAGACAGTGAAACAGGAGAAGAATTAAAACTACATCCTAATGCTGTAAAGGAACAATATTTAAGCGCCTACCAATCACACATAGAGGAATTAAAA
>CAIYNF010000188.1 GCA_903927505.1 uncultured Bacteroidota bacterium
TCGTGGACATACGGCGATGGCAATAGCAATGCCAATACAGGCAGAACGCAGCTGCATACTTATACGAGCGCCGGTTCCTATAAGGTTGTTTTAAGTATTGTAGATGGAAATAATTGCAACAATTCAGATTCTATTACCCTCAATATTGTAGCTACAGGTATGCAAAATGCAGGTAATAATGATTTATTTACCATGTATCCTAATCCGGTAAGCAATGCCATTACACTAGAATGGCAAGGCAATAAGAATGCAAGTATTACCTTGTTAGATGAAAATGGAAAATCGGTATTTGCAGCTGCAGTAGAAAATGCCAAGCCAATATCTTTGACAGGATTAGCGCAAGGTGTTTACCTGATCAAGTTTGAGTTGGGTAGTGAAATTACTTATCGAAAAATAGTGATCAACTAAAATAAAAAAGGCTGAACCATTTGGTTCAGCCTTTTTTATTTATGCTTCATAATCAACTACGCGTCTTTCGCTGCGGGCCTCCCCAATAAAGGGCATGATGGCCTTGTGCAAAGGATGTGATTGGTAAAAATCCAATGCACCTTTGCTTTCAAATTCGCTGTATAAACAAAGGTCGGCAGATTCTGCAGAGGCTAGAAAATCGATACCTACTTCAATTTTTAAAAGGCCCTCAATTTGTCCCATTAAACCTTCTAATTTTTCTTTAATAGCAGCTGCATTTTCTGCTTTATTTAATCCGTTGGCTTGCTCATGGAGCTTCCAAAATACAATATGTTTAATCATGTTTATCTTAAAATATAAGAAAGTACTAATCTAAATCCTGAACTTTTGTTTCCAGCAGCATCTGTATAGGTTTCTGCAATTCCACTTTCATTTAATTCCCATTCGTGCATGCCTTTTACAAAAAGAATTCCATAGGGGTTCTTCACCGTTTTTCCTTCGCCAGGGCCTTTCATTTGTGTCCATGCCTGCGTTGATACCAAATGGCATTTTACTTGCACTTTGGCGTTACTCAATTTTATTGCCATGTATTCTGCATATAGTTCAATTGCTTTGGGGCTGGCTAATAAAATGTATTTCGCTTTTGGGTTAATAGTTTTAGGAATGGAGGCCATGCAAAAATTAGCATCACTCATTCTTTTTTGTGCAATGAGCCAAAGAATAAAATCTTTGTATTCGCTTGTTTTTACGGGCTCTTTCATTACATAAAATGCCGGTAAGCTGGCGTATAAATTATTGGAGGGCACATAAATAAAACCTGTTGGTTTTGGAATAAAAGTAGTTTTAGGATTTACTTTTTGTGTCATTCCTTGGTTCGAACCGAAGAGAAGAAAAACAAGGATAAAAATATTTTTCATATTGCAAACATAGGGGTATAAAACAAAAACAGCCAATACAAATGTATTGGCTGTTTTATAAGTTTAAAAAGCAATTATTTTACTTCTTCAAATTCTACGTCTTCTACGTTGTTGCCATCTTGCTTTCCGCCTTCTTCAGGATTAGCGCCACCCTCTGGTTGTCCGCCTTGCGCTTGTTGTGCGCTGTAAATATCCTGACTGGCTTCTTGCCAAGCAGCATTTAAAGTTTCCATTGCAGCATCAATGGCAGCAAGGTTTTTCTCTGTATGTGCTTTTTTCAAATCTTCTAAGCCGCTTTCAATTTTTGATTTTTTATCGGCTGGAATTTTATCTCCATATTCTTTGATTTGTTTTTCAGTTTGGAAAATTAAGCTATCTGCTTGGTTTATTTTTTCAACTTCTTCCTTGGCTTTTTTATCCTCATCTGCATTGACTTCTGCTTCGCGTTTCATTCTTTCAATGTCGGCATCGCTTAGGCCAGAGCTGGCTTCAATTCTAATTTTTTGTTCTTTTCCAGTTCCTTTGTCTTTTGCGCTTACATGCAAAATACCGTTAGCATCAATATCAAAAGTAACTTCTACTTGAGGAACACCGCGCGGTGCTGGTGGAATATCACTTAAATGGAAACGGCCAATCGACCTGTTTTGGTTAGCCATTGGGCGCTCACCTTGCAATACGTGAATTTCAACACTTGGTTGGTTGTCTGATGCAGTTGAGAATACCTCACTACGCTTGCTAGGAATGGTAGTGTTTGCTTCAATTAATTTAGTCATTACACCTCCCATGGTTTCAATACCAAGGCTTAATGGGGTAACATCTAATAACAATACATCTTTTACTTCACCAGTTAAAACACCACCTTGAATAGCTGCACCAATTGCTACTACTTCATCTGGGTTTACACCTTTAGAAGGCGCTTTGCCAAAGAAAGCTTCCACAGCTGCTTGGATAGCAGGAATACGGGTTGAACCACCAACTAAAATAACTTCATCAATATCGCTGTTACTCAAACCTGCGTTTTTCATGGCACTCTTACAAGGCTCAATGGTACGCTTGATTAAGCTATCAACCAATTGCTCAAATTTTGCACGGGTTAAAGTTTTTACCAAGTGCTTAGGACCGCTAGCAGTAGCAGTTACATAAGGCAAGTTAATTTCTGTTTGTGCAGAGCTAGATAATTCAATTTTCGCTTTTTCTGCAGCTTCTTTCAAACGTTGCAAAGCCATTGGATCGAGACGCAAATCAATGCCTTCTTCTGTTTTAAATTCATCAGCCATCCAGCCAATAATTGCATTGTCAAAATCGTCACCACCTAAGTGGGTATCACCATCTGTTGCTTTTACTTCAAATACGCCATCACCTAATTCAAGGATAGATACGTCATGTGTACCACCACCGCAATCGAAAACAACAATTTTCATGTCTTTTCCTTTTTTGTCAACGCCATAAGCAAGCGCTGCTGCGGTTGGTTCGTTAATAATTCTGCGAACAGTTAAACCAGCAATTTCACCAGCTTCTTTGGTTGCTTGGCGTTGTGCATCGTTAAAATAAGCAGGTACGGTAATAACGGCTTCTTTTACTTCTGTTCCCAAATAATCTTCAGCTGTTTTCTTCATTTTTTGAAGAACCATAGCAGAAATTTCTTGGGCAGTGTACATTCTGCCGTCAATGTTTACGCGTGGGGTGTTGTTGTCACCTTTTTCAACCTTGTAGGGTACGCGGGTAGTTTCCTCAGCAACCTCAGAGTAAGTATGCCCCATAAAACGTTTGATAGAGTAGATGGTGTTAATTGGATTGGTTACCGCCTGTCTTTTTGCGGGATCTCCGATTTTTCTTTCGCCATCTTTTAAAAAGGCCACAATGGAAGGAGTAGTTCTACGTCCTTCGCTGTTGGCAATTACAACTGCCTCATTGCCTTCCATTACAGAAACGCAAGAGTTGGTTGTTCCTAAATCGATTCCTATTATTTTGCTCATATAAATTAATTTTCTTCTTTGCTTCAATTTAGCAATCAAAATGCCAATCCTAAAACTTGTCAGTTTAGGCTAAATTGTGGCAGATTTTTTAAGAAAATTCAAATTATTCTGACCCAATGGCAGAATTTACTGTCAGTTAATAGATAAAATTAGGCAGTTCTTTTGAGAGTAGGAGCAAGGCGCTTGGGTCTATTTCCATTAAGCGCTCTACATAATTTCTGCTGCTAAAAATACCAATACCCAATTGGGTAGGCTCAATATTGCTGTACAAAGGGTTTTTCTGAACCACGGTTAAATCTGGTTTATTTAAATCGAGCATGGTTTGAAATTCTTGAGAACCGCCATAAGTTCTGAAGGTAACACTCAAGGTTCTTCTTATTTTGGCTGCATTCATTGGAATTGCTGCTTTTAAATTTTCAATAAATGCTTTGCTGCTTACACTTTGTGTATAGGCGTTTTCTGGCAGGTAGGCAATGCTTCTTACTACATTATAGTCTACATATTTAATGGTAAAACTACTGGTGTCGTTGGCATCCATTTCTTTGTAGGTATACCTAATGCCTAAGTCGTACAAGTAGGCATTTTTGCCTGAGTTAAATTTAAAAGCGAATGTGTGGTTAGGGAATTTAGGGTCGTTATATTTTAAAACCAATTTACGCGGCTCAATGGTTGCATTCTTTACCAACACTGTTTTTGCGCTAAAATGCGCCTTCTTTTTTGGGTAATAAATATCTAACACATAAATTTCACTGGCTGTATTGTTATTAGGAATGCTGGTGGCATAAAAAGTGTTTCTGTCTTTCGTAAAAAAGCCAGAATCTTTGGGAATAGTATCTACACGGTAGCAATGAAAGGTGTCTGGAATTGCTTTGTTGATATTAATAATATTTACCACCAAAGAATCAAAATACAGCGAGTCTGCTACCTGCGCGCCTTCTTGGGTAGAAGTGGTGCTGGCATTTTGGTAAAGTTTCTGAATTCTGATGTATTGGACGGGTGCGTTTTGATCCAAAAATCCATAAACAATGGCCACGTCCTTATATGGGGCATTGATATCAATATCGTTTTTGCAGCCCAAAAGGAGAGCTAACACCATGATGCCGAGTAACTTTTTAAAATTCATCGTTTGCAAAGTAAGCTTAATTTTTCTTGACTTCAAAAATACTTGGCAGAAGCAATTTGATTTTGGGTTTTATCTCTACCTTTGATTTTCAAATTACTTGCCATGAGCACTTATAAAGAAGTAAAAAAAGTAACCACGCATACCCTCATTGAAATGAAAATGAGGGGAGAGAAGATTAGCATGCTAACAGCCTACGACTATAGCATGGCTAAGATATTTGATGCCGCAAAAATTGATGTTTTATTGGTGGGCGATTCGGCCTCCAATGTAATGCATGGGCATGAAACTACATTGCCTATTACGCTTGATATAATGATTACCCATGCTGCAGCGGTTATTCGTGCGGTAGAAAGGTCATTGGTAGTTGTTGATCTTCCTTTTGGTTCGTACCAAGGAAATTCCAAAGAAGCCTTAAACTCTGCCATCCGCATTATGAAAGAGGCGGAGGCACATGCTGTAAAATTAGAAGGTGGAGAGGAAGTAGTTGATTCTGTGAAACGTATTTTAACTGCGGGTATTCCTGTAATGGGGCATTTGGGATTAACACCTCAAAGTATCTATAAATTTGGCACCTACGAGGTGCGCGCCAGAGAAGACGAAGAAGCAAAAAAATTATTACACGATGCCAAATTATTGGAGGAGGCTGGTTGTTTTTCTATCGTGCTCGAAAAAATTCCATCTAAGTTGGCAAAACAAGTTGCCGAAATGGTAAAAATTCCTGTAATTGGCATTGGTGCTGGTCCTGATGTAGACGGACAAGTATTGGTAAGCCATGATATGTTGGGCATCAATAAAGATTTTTCTCCTAAGTTTTTACGTCGGTACCTCAATTTATACGACGAAATTAAAGGGGCTGTAGAACAGTATGTGGCAGATGTGAAATCGGTAGATTTTCCTAACGACAAAGAGCAATATTAAGCCAGGTTTTTCTATGTTAAAAGTTCTTTTTGAAGACAATCACCTGATTGCGGTAAGTAAAAAATCTGGGCAAACGGTTCAGCCCGAACCCGGTAAACCTGTTTCCTTGGAGGAAGAAGTAAAAGACTATCTCAAAGAAAAATACCAAAAAGAAGGGGCTGTATTCTTAGGGGTAATTCACCGTTTGGATATGCCCGTTGCGGGTTTGGTGCTTTTTGCCCGAACCAGCAAAGCCCTGGTGCGCATGAATGAATTGTTTCAAAAACGCGAGGTTCAAAAATTTTACATGGCTTGGGTCGAAAATAATTTGCCTGAAAAGGAAGACCTAATTACACACTGGCTCCGCAGAGACGAGCATAAAAATTTTACCAAAGCCTTTACTTCTGAAGTAAAAAATGCAGATAAAGCCCAACTCAAATACCAATTGCTAAAAAAGGATGGGAAATTGAGCTTGTTGCGCATAGAATTATTAACTGGTCGCAAGCACCAAATTAGGGCCCAATTGAGCGCCATTGGTTGCCCAATTGTGGGCGATTTAAAATATGGTGCAAGTGCCGCCAATAGAGATGGGAGCATTGCCCTTCAAAGCAGTGAATTGCATTTTAAACATCCTGTTGGGGGAGAAGCCCTTTCCATTGTTTTAAATCATTCCTAAAAGTGATATCTAAAATCTTCCTATCTTTGTCACCCAATTCAAAACCTTATAATTTTATACCATGAACGGTTTTTTTAAAGTACCAGTGCCGGTTAATGAACCCGTACTTAATTATGCGCCAGGTAGCGCCGAACGCATTGCCCTTAAAGATGCATTGCAAGATGCCAGAAGTAAACAAATAGATGTTCCTATGTATATAGGTGGTGCAGAAGTAAGAAGTGGGAATACCATGGAAATGCGTCCGCCACACGATCACCAACATGTATTGGGAACCTTTCATGTGAGTGATGCCAATCATGTAAAACAAGCCATTACTGCTGCACTTGCCGCTAAGTCAAAATGGGAAGCATTGAATTGGGAGCAAAGAGCTGCTATTTTCTTAAAAGCTGCAGAGTTAATTGCGGGCCCTTACCGTGCAAAATTAAATGCTGCCACCATGTTGGGTCAAAGCAAAAATGCTTACCAAGCAGAAATTGATAGCGCTTGCGAATTCATTGATTTCTTGCGTTTCAATGTGTCGTTTATGAGCGAAATTTATGCAGAACAACCACAATCTGCAAAAGGTATTTGGAACAGAATTGAATACAGACCCTTAGAAGGTTTTATTTACGCATTGACCCCATTTAATTTTACTGCCATTGCAGGTAATTTGCCTGCTTCTGCTGCCATGATGGGGAATGTAGTGGTTTGGAAACCAAGTAATACGCAAGTATATGCTGCCAATGTTTTAATGGAAATTTTCAATGAAGCTGGTGTGCCGGCTGGTGTTATCAATTTAATTTACCCAAGTGGTCCGGTCGCAGCAGAGGTTATTTTTAACCATGCAGATTTTGCAGGTATACACTTTACAGGTTCAACCGGAGTTTTTCAAAGTATTTGGAAAACCATTGGAAACAATATCCATAAATTTAAAACCTATCCAAGAATAGTAGGTGAAACTGGTGGCAAAGATTTTATCATTGCACATTCATCTGTGCATATAGATACATTGGTTACAGCTATGTTGCGGGGTGCCTTTGAATACCAAGGACAGAAATGTTCTGCGGCTTCAAGAGCTTATGTGCCTGGCAATGTATGGGAAGAAGTGAAAACTAAATTGGTAAAAGAAATTGCTGGTTTCCGTGTTGGGCCAGTTGAAGATTTCCGCAATTTTGTGAATGCGGTAATTGATGAAAAATCTTTTGATAAATTGGCTGCATATATAGAACAAGCCAAACAAGATCCATCGTGCGAAATTATTGCAGGTGGCACTTACGATAAATCTAAAGGATGGTTTATTGATCCAACCATTATTGTAACCAAAGATCCAAAATATACCACCATGTGTGAGGAATTGTTTGGACCAGTGCTTACCGTATATGTATATGATGCCGATAAGTTTGAAGCAGCATTAGAACTTGTGGATTCAACCTCTGAATATGCCTTAACAGGTGCGGTATTGGCGCAAGACCGTTATGCCATTGATTTGGCAACTTGGAAATTGAGAAATGCAGCAGGTAATTTTTATATCAACGACAAACCCACTGGAGCAGTGGTAGGGCAACAACCTTTTGGAGGTGCGCGTGCCAGTGGCACCAATGACAAAGCAGGTGCTATGATTAATTTAATGCGTTGGGTGAGTTTGAGAACTATCAAAGAAACTTTTGTTCCGCCACATCGCTACGAATATGATTTTATGAAAGAAGCCTAGGCTTTATTTCACGCATAAAAAAACGCCAGCTTGCTGGCGTTTTTTTTATGTCTTTTTTTTAAGCAGTCTATTTGTAAATTCGCCCAACATGAACGCAGCAGAAATTTGGATGAACCGATGCCTCGAACTTGCCCGATTAGGAGCAGGAAAGGTTGCGCCAAATCCAATGGTAGGAGCGCTGCTTGTGCACAATGGTAAAATCATTGGAGAAGGCTGGCACCAAGCTTTTGGTTCGGCCCATGCAGAAGTAAATGCCATTAACAATGTAAAAGATAAAAGTCTTTTAAATGAGGCTACCTTATATGTAAACCTAGAACCTTGTGCGCATTTTGGTAAAACACCTCCTTGTGTCAATTTAATTATTGAACATAAAATTCCATATGTTGTTATAGGAATGCGCGATCCAAATCCGCTTGTTGCTGGAAAAGGGATTGAAATATTACAAGCAGCGGGAATTGCAGTAGCAGAAGGTGTTTTGGAACAGGCCTGTTTGGCTTTAAACAAAAGATTTTTGTGTTACATGCAAAACAAAAGACCTTATGTGATTCTTAAATGGGCACAAACCAATAATGGATTTTTATCGCCAGATAGCAGTAAAATGAGTGCGGCGCAATTTGAAGAAGAACGACATATCACTGGTTTTTTAGTGCAAAAGTTGGTGCATAAATGGCGCACACAAGAAGATGCCATTATGGTAGCCACCAATACGGCGCTATCAGATAATCCTGCGCTCAATGCCAGGGCCTGGGAGGGAGATGCGCCCATTAGGGTGGTTTTAGACCAACATTTACGTTTGCCACAAACTTTAAAAATATACGACCAATCGCAAAAAACTTTTTTATTGAATGGCCTAAAAGAGGATGCAAATGGAAATACTATTTTCTTAAAAGTTGACTTTAGTAAAAATTGGTTCGAACAGCTTTTAGAAAAATTATATGCCCAACAAATTCAGAGTTTGATTGTAGAAGGTGGCGGACAATTGTTAAGGCATATCATTGCGCAAAATGCCTGGGATGAAGCAATTATTTTTTATGCATCGCGCAGTATTTCAAATGGCATTGCAGCGCCTGCTATTTCTGGTTTTATTCAACAAAAATTGCAGCTCGATGAAATGCAAATGATTCAGTATATCAACAAATGATTTATTTATTACTCAGTATATTTTTTTCTGCTTTTACCGTAAGCTTTTTCAAGATTTTTGAAATAAAAAAGGTTCATACCTTTCAGGCTATTATTGTCAATTATTTAACCTGTAGTATCATTGGTTCTTTCTTTGCCGAAACCAAATTATGGCAAGCTGGTTTATGGCAAGCTGATTGGCTTTTGTATGCCGCAATTTTAGGTTGTTTGTTTATTGCTATTTTTTATAGCATTGCATTAACTGCACAAAAAATAAGTGTAAGCACCAGTATGGTTGCGGCAAAATTATCAGTGGTGGTGCCAGTTTTAATGGCCTTTTTTCTGTATCATGAAACCCTCAACGGATTAAAGATTTTTGGTATTTTGGTTTCATTGATTGCGGTATTTTTTATCAGTCGCAAATCAAAAAGTGATCCAGCGGAACTAGCTCATTTTTGGTATTTGCCTCTTTTAGTTTTTATGGGAAGTGGTGCCATTGATACACTTTTAAATTTTGTAGAAGATAAGTTTATTCCTCCCTTTACCGCAGATGATATTGTTACAACTGCTTTCTTTTCTGCTTTTGTTTTAGGTACCACTGTACTTGTTATAGATAGCTTAAAAAATAGAAATCCATTTTTTGCCAAATCTGTTTTATGGGGAATTTTATTGGGCATTCCCAATTATTTTAGCATGTATTTTTTGGTAAAAACCTTGGGTGCTTTTCCTGCTACTTTTATTTTTCCAATTAATAATATTGGTATTGTTGCAGCAACTACAGCCATTGCCGTTTTGGCTTTTAAAGAGAAGCTCAATCAAAAAAATACCATTGGAATTTTATTAGCCATTGCTGCAATTGTTCTCATCGCTTTCTCATGATTTTTCCAGATAGTTTTTTTACAATCGACCAAACTTTAACGGGTGATTTTAAAGACAAGGGAAGTAAGTTTTTGGCTTATGCATTTCCAGTTTCATCTGAGGAAGAAGTAAAGGAACAGCTGAAGGCTTTGAAAAAAGAACATTATGCGGCCGCCCATATTTGTTGGGCTTATGTTATTGGCGTGGCAGAAAAAGAAGAGAAAAGTTCGGACGACAGAGAGCCGGCGGGTTCTGCAGGAAAACCAATTTTACGCAGTATTTTAGAAAAGAAATTGTGCAATGTAATGGTGGCGGTGGTGCGTTACTTTGGCGGAAAATTATTGGGTGTGCCTGGCTTAATTCAAGCTTATGGCGAAGCGGCACACAATGCTTTGTTGGTAGAAAATTTAGCAGAGAAAAGAGTTTTTCATGTGTATTTTCAAGCTTGTTCTTTTGACCAGCAGCATGAAATTATTAGAATTGGAAAACAGAATTCGGTAAAATTTTATCCAGATGTACAAGATTCGCTTCCAGGTATTACCTTTGAAATAGCCCCTGGAATTCTAGATAAAATGAAAAATGCCTTGCAATTGTTTGGCTTTGAAACGCCTTATGAAATTCGGGTAATATTTATAAAGTAAGAAAATGATTAAACAATCTAAGCATACATTCATCTCAAATCGTGCCATTTTGGTAGGTTTATTTGCAAGTTTTTATTTGCTATTTGGTTCGACCCAAAGCCGCGCTAATAACCCTGCCATGGAAGCCTTGGCATTGGCAAATCATACTGTTTTGCAGGCAAATCCTTGGTTAGCCACCAATCAAAATGCCATTGAATTAAGTAGTCAAAAAAATGGTCCTATGGGTTGGCATTTTATGTTTGTTCAAACACACCAAGGCATACGCATACATGAGGCAGATATCAAAGTAAATATTAGCAATGCTACCACAGTTTTGAGTATTTTTAATAACCTCAAACCAATTTATGAACTTTTACCTGTTATTGCCAATCCGCTTGTTTCTAAGAGCGATTACAGTGCATACAAACAAGTAAACCAACAATGGGTAGAAGTGCTTGTGCGTAAAGCACCAAATGCTTTGGGTGAAATGGTAGAAAGTGTTTTCAATGCCAATAACCAAATGCTGCAACAAAGACCTTTGGATTTATTTAACCGCATAGACACCTTGGTGCCAACTAAAGTTTTTAATCCAGACCCACTTACAACTGCCCAGAAAGCCTACGGAGCCGGCGGTTTGTATAAAAACATGAATGGGGCAGATGTAACAGAAATTAATGCCGAACGCAAACTTAAAAATGTAAGCTTGCAATGGAGCAATGATACTTTTTATGCGGCTAATAAATATGTTAGAATTCGTGATTTAGAATCTCCTAATCAAACAGTTTTTAGAAGTACCAATTACCAATTTGATTTTACACGCAGTCATACCGAATTTAGGGAAATGAACTGTTTGTTTCATATTTATACCTACCGTGAATACTTAGCAAGCATAGGTTTTCCTCTGGCAGATATGCCCGCCATTTGGGCCGATCCAACGGCTTACCA
>CAIYNF010000189.1 GCA_903927505.1 uncultured Bacteroidota bacterium
CTTGGGCTTTACGTGCAGAATTAAATAAGTTTACCCTTACGGGTACTGATGCAAATTTTGCAAATTCACAGGTGCGAAATTTGAGTTTCAAAAATCAAATGAATGAAGCCGCTTTATTATTGGAGTTTAATTATTTGAAATTTGGGACGCATGTTTTGCATGAGCACTTTACTTCCTACGTTTTTGTTGGCATGGGCGTTTTTACGCACAATCCACAAGCCTATTTAAATGGCGTTTGGTATGATTTGAGGAACTATAGAACAGAGAATGTAGCTTATTCAACATTTGGAATGGCTATACCCTTTGGAATTGGAATTAAATATATGTTTAATAATCGTTTTGCTTTTGAAAGTCAATTGGGCTTTAGAAAAACATTTACCGATTATTTAGATGATGTAAGTAATGTTTATCCAGATATTCAATCGCGCTTTAGTGATGGTGGTCTAATTGGATCAACCCTTACTGATAGGTCGATTGAAAAATTTGGGGTCCCTCAATTTAAACAGGGTTATAAAAGAGGTGATCCAGGACATAATGATTGGTATATGAATTTAAGTGTAGGTTTTTCAATGCGCTTGAGAGCCAAGGGAAAGTGTCCTAGATTTTTTTAATTTGCTATATTCACAGGGGATAGGCAGAGAATACGTAAAATAAAATGAGTTTGAAGGAGAAGTTAGATCCGGCAAAAATGCCTCAACATATTGCCATCATTATGGATGGAAATGGAAGGTGGGCAAAGGGTAAAGGTATGTTTAGAATGTTTGGACATCAAACAGGCGTTTCTACTGTAAGAACAATTACGGAAGCTTGTGCCGAAATAGGTGTAAAATATTTAACACTGTATGCTTTTTCAACAGAAAATTGGAACCGGCCTGCATTGGAGGTGCGTGCGCTCATGGAGTTATTAGTTGATACCATGCGCAAAGAATTGCCAACACTCATGAAAAACAATATTCGTTTATCGTTTATTGGGAATCACCAAGACTTACCTGAAAAGTGTCAAAAACAATTGTTACTTACAATGGAAGAAACCAAAAACAATACCCGTATGGATTTGGTTTTGGCCTTAAGCTACAGTGCTAAATGGGACATGGTTCAGGCCATACAAAAAATAGCTACAGACGCAGCTGCAGGTGCATTAGCGCCAATGGATATAAATGACAAATTGATTGATAAATATTTATCGACACATTGGATGCCACATCCAGAATTATTGATTAGAACAAGTGGCGAGCAAAGAATTAGTAATTTTTTATTATGGGAAATTGCCTACAGTGAACTGTATTTTACAGAAAAGCTATGGCCCGATTTTACCAAAGAGGATTTGTTTCAAGCCATATTTGATTACCAAAACCGTGAACGCAGATTCGGGAAAATTAGCGAACAATTAAGCAATTGAGTATGAACAAAAAATTATTTCTAATAGTAGTTGCAATACTTGTTGTTTTGGCTGAAAAAGGCTTTGCACAAGACTCGGCTGCAGTTAAACTTCCTAGTAGTTATTATAATTTAAACTACAGCAATCCAAAACAATATATTGTTGCAGGAATAGAAATTATTGGAACTGAATATTACGACAAGAGCGTTTTGTCTGTTTTAAGTGGATTGCAAATTGGTCAGAAAATCCGTATCCCCTCTGAAGACATTTCAAAGGCAATTTCAAATCTTTGGAAACAAAAATTGTTTGAGGATGTAAAAATTTCTGTCAAGAAAATTGAAGATGATAAAATTTGGTTCGACATTTATTTAAAAGAAAAACCACGCTTGTCTTCTTTTACTATTAAAGGCTTGAAGAAAAGTAAAGCAGAAGAATTGCGAGAAGGATTAACCATTAAGGCCGGTCAAATTATTACTGAAAATGTATTAAATAGTACCAATCGAGAAATAGCTAGATTCTTTATAGAGAAAGGATACTTAGATGCCAATGCCACTTTTGAACAAATTCCGGACGACTTAAAGAGAAATACCGTTCGTTTGAAAATTAATGTAAACAGAGGTAAGAAAATTGTGATTTCTGATTTAACATTTTCTGGTAATACAACCATTGAAACAGTTAAGTTGAGAAAGGTGATGAAAGATACCAAGCCTAAATATTTCTTCTTTACCAAATCTAAATATATTGAAGATAAATATTCGGAGGACAAACAAAAAGTAATAGATATATACTTGAGTTTGGGATATAGAGATGTTCAAATTGTTTCAGATTCCATATGGCGTGATGCAAAGGGCGTTCGAATTAATGTAAGCATCTTTGAAGGCAAGAAATACTATTTTAGAAACATCAGCTTCATTGGAAATTCTAAATACAAGTCAGATGATTTAACTAAAGTATTGCGCATCAAACGCGGTGATGTTTATGACCAATCTGTATTAGACCAAAGGTTAAACATGAGCCAAGATGGCAATGATTTGAGCACATTATATATGGATGACGGCTATTTGTTTTTTAGAGTAGAGCCGGTTGAAGTTTTAATTGAACATGATTCAATTGATATGGAAATTAGGATTTCTGAAGGAACACAAGCCTATATTAACAATATTACGGTTAAGGGAAATTCTAAAACCAGCGACCATGTTGTGTTGCGCGAGTTAAGAACCAAGCCCGGTATGTTGTTTAGCCGTTCAGATATTACGCGCTCTTTGCGTGAACTTTCTCAAATTGGTTATTTTAATCCAGAGGCATTAAATGTAAATCCTGTTCCGAACCCAGTAACAGGTACTGTAGATATTGAATATAAAGTTGAAGAGAGACCAAACGACCAAATTGAATTAAGTGGCGGTTGGGGTGCCGGTTTTGTGGTTGGTACTTTGGGTTTGAGCTTAAATAATTTTTCTGCCCGTAAATCATTAAGTGCTAAAAATTGGGCCCCTATTCCATCTGGTGATGGTCAGCGTTTGTCGTTAAGAGCGCAAACCAATGGCACCTATTACCAATCTTACTCTGCGAGTTTTACGGAGCCTTGGTTAGGAGGAAAACGTCCAAATGCCTTAACTGTTTCGGTTTATCATTCTATTCAATCCAATGGAAAACAAGGGGAGTTGCGCTCTGGTTTATATACAACAGGAGCTATGATAGGCCTTGGAAAGCGATTGAGATGGCCAGATGATTTCTTTACATTGCAATACCAATTGGGGTATCAATTATATAACAATGATCCAGACATAGCGGGTAATGTTTATTGGCAAAATATCCCAGCAGGCAAATCTAATAACTTGAGTTTTAAAGTTATTCTTGGAAGAAATTCAACCAATGTGCCAATTTACCCAAGTTCTGGTTCAAATATTTCTCTTTCATTACAGTTTACGCCACCCTATTCTTGGTTTGATAAGGTAGATTATAAAAATTCGGATGCCAATCAAAAAACCAAGTGGTTAGAGTTTTACAAATGGAAATTTGATGCCTCTTGGTATACAAAAGTTGCCGGTAATAAGCGCCCATTGGTAATAATGACCCGCATTAATTTTGGTTATATTGGGGCGTTTAACCAAGACAAAGGAGTAACCCCATTTGAGAGATTTTGGGTAGGGGGTTCTGGTTTAACTGGATTTAGCTTGGATGGTCGCGAATTGGTTGCCTTGCGCGGATACCAAGACAATTCACTTACACCTTATATCATTAATCCAAATACAGGAACCTACCAACAAACTGGTGCCACTATTTATAACAGGTATACCATGGAATTGCGTTATCCAATTTCATTAAATCCGCAAGCAACAGTATTCCCATTGGTGTTTGCAGAGGCTGGCGGTACTTGGCTCGACCCAAAGAAATTTAACCCATTTGAGGTGAATCGTTCTTATGGTATGGGTGTGCGTATATTCTTGCCAATGTTTGGTATGATTGGTTTAGATTATGGATGGGGTATTGATTTGCCTCCAAACCATCCAAATGCATCGCGTGTGAATGGCGGAAATTTCCACTTTTTATTGGGACAACAATTTTAATTTTAGGGTATGAAGAAATTAATAGTAGGTGTTATTGCCTTTATTTTATTGGGTTTTAACGCAGCAAACGCCCAAAGGTTTGCTTATGTAGATACGGAGTATATTTTGGACATGTTGCCAGAATACAAATCGGCACAAAAACAATTGGATTTAATTGCCGAAACCTGGCAAAAGGAAGCCGAAGAAAAAAAAGCTGAAATTGACCGCATGCAAAAGGATTTTCAAGCAGAGCAAATTTTACTCACCGAAGAGTTAAAAAAGAAAAAGGAAAATGACATAAAAGCGAAGGAGTCTGAATTAAAGGAATTTATGAATAAGAAATTCGGATTTGAAGGCGATTTGTTTAAGAAAAGACAAGAATTGGTGAAGCCTATTCAAGATAAAGTTTTTGATGCCTGCCAAAAAATTGCAAAACAAAGTGCGCTAGACTTTATATTTGCCAAAGGTGGAGAGATGATTATGATGTACAGCAATGCTAAATATGATAAAAGCGATGAAGTACTCATTGAACTTGGAGTGAATGTAACAAAAAATAGGGGTGCTGCGCCAGAAGCACCAAAAACACCTAGTGGAAGGTAATTGGCACGATTTTAGATAACGAATAATTAATAAATAATAAATAACAATGAAGAACATTTTAAGATCCCTAGTTGCTTTGTTTGCAGTAATGTTGTTAGCAGGAAGCAGCGCAAAAGCTCAGAAAATTGGTTACGTAGATTTGCAAGAATTAATGCAATTGATGCCAGAATACAAAAAAGCGAATACAGATATGGAAGCTTTTGGTAAATCTTTGGAAGATGAATTGAAGAAAATGAGCGACGAGTTTCAAAAGAAAGTGGCTGATTACCAAAAAAACGAAAAAACTTTGCCAGATGCAATTAAAGAAGTAAAGCAAAAAGAATTGCAAGACATGCAAGGTCGTATCCAAGAATTCCAACAATCTGCTCAAGAAAACATTCGTAAGAGAGAGTCTGAATTGCTAAAGCCAATTATTGAAAAAGCAAAAACAGCCATTGCTGCTGTTGCAAAAGAAGGTGCGTACAGCTATGTTTTTGATAGCAGTGCTGCTGGCTTTTTATACAAACCAGATGGCGACAATATGTTAGCCAAAGTGAAAACCAAATTGGGTATCTTGTAATAATAATTTTATAAAAAAAAGGCCGATTCCGTTGTGGAATCGGCCTTTTTTTTTACCTTGCTATCTGATGAGTATAGATTTTAAACCTTCGCAACCTATAGGTATTTTTGATTCTGGCATTGGTGGATTAACCGTTGCCAGAGCAATTACCAAATTATTGCCCAACGAGCAACTCATATATTTTGGTGATACAGCCCATATGCCTTATGGCGAAAAAAGTGCGGAGGCAATTAAAAACTACTCGATAAAAATTGCAGATTTTTTAAAAACAAAAAACTGCAAAATGATTGTGATTGCCTGTAATACCGCTTCTGCTGCCGGTTTTAAATCTGTGGTGAAAAGCACAGGGATGAAAGACCTTATTGTAAATGTAATTGATCCAGCTGCTGCCTATGTGGTGAAAAATCACTACCGTGAGAAAATAGGCGTAATTGCCACCAAACGTACCATTAACTCTAATGTGTATGCCAAGAGAATTGCCAGCCTCGATCCAATTGCAAATGTGGTGCAATTGGCTACACCTTTATTAGCGCCAATGATTGAAGAAGGCTTTTATAACAATAAAATCTCTCAAACTATTATCAATAGTTACCTCTCAAAATCTAAACTAAATAAAATTGATGCACTAATTTTAGGATGTACCCATTATCCTTTGGTGAAAAATGAAATTCAAAAATTCTATGGTAAATCTGTGGAGGTTATTGATACCAGTGAAATAGTTGCACAGTACGTGAAAGCTGTTTTAGAGAAGCACCATTTATTGAATTTGACAAAGCCTTCTAAAATGATATTGGCAAAGAAAGCCAAGCAGTTTTTTGTAAGCGATTTCACCCAAAGTTTTGAGGAATCAAGTAAAATTTTCTTTAATGAGAAAGTTAAATTAAAGCAATGCAATATTTGGGAAGACAAATAATTGCCTTTCAGAATCCTATTTCTAGTTGAAGGATAAGATAAAGCGCAAAATTTAGGAAGCTAAAACCGAAATTTTGTTAGCAATTTAATTATAGTTGTTTTTATGATTAAATGCGCTCCAATTAGTATCACAATACCTATTTATAGGTATTTTTCAAATGCCCTAGTATTTCAATATTTGTAAACATTCAATTTTTTGAGTTTTTGGACTACCCCCCATGAAGCGTAACTTAATTCTGTTTCTGTTTTTTTGCAGCAAATTTTTATTTGCTGAAGAAACACGGGTTGATGTCGACTCCTCCTTTTCAAAAAATCAAATAGGGAAGGGCCTTAATTATTTTAGTACTTCCAAGGGGCTATTTCACATTGATCAATTACTGAAGACAGTTAATTTACCATGGAAGGAAGGTAGGGATAACTTACTTATTTTAACAGAAAATGATTATGAGAACGACCTATGGATTTCTTTTAAAATCATCAATAAAAGTCATCAAATTCAATCTACCATTTTAGAATTGAATAATTCATTAATCAATCATATAGAGTATTATTTAGTTTCAGATAACAAATTGGTTCGGGCCAATATTTGCGGTGATGCATACCCCTTTTGGTTTCGGCCTATATCCTATAGGAACCCCATTTACCCTATTTTATTGCAAGGAAATGATTCTGTTCAAGTGTTTATGAAATTTGATTTAGGCGGCAGAAAAATTCATATTCCACTAACCTTATACAAGGAAGAAGTATTTTTAGCGCATGCCGTTGAGAAGGAACTTGATTTGGGTTTTTATTATGGCATACTTGCCCTCTTGAGTTTGTTGTTTTTCTATTTGTACTATCTAATAAAGGATAGGGCATTTCTTTATTTTGCTTTTTACATGGGTTTGCACACCCTCATGCAACTAGGTATTAGTGGTGTTGCCAGTGCAAGGTTATGGCCAAATTTTCCTTACTGGGCCGATCGCTCCATTGCTATATTGATGTCTTTTTCAATTATAGCTGGTTTGGAATTTGTTATTGAATTTATTAAGAAAATTAATTTTAAAACTTGGCAATTGCGCAGTATTCAGGTTTTTCAGTTTTTGGTTTTATTTATTGTTTTGCTGTGCTTTGGAACCGACTATACTTATTATTGGGGTGTATGGGTTCTATATAAAATAATTCCATTATTCTATTTTGGAATGTTTTTAATAGCCATGGTTTTTTATATTAGAAAATACCTTCCTGCGCGTATTTTTATTTTAGCATTTTTTGCTGCTATTGTTAGCATTTCGGCAATATTATTTGCAACTTATGGTGGCATTCATGAAAATGTATTTACCAATAATATGGTGGTTTATGGTGAAATGTTTAAGTGTATTTTATTGGGTTTTGCTTTGTTGGATCGTTTGCGAATTTTTAAGGAAGAAAAAGAATTGGCTCAAATGCAAGTGATTGAACACTTAGAAGAATTAAATACCTACAAGGAGAATTTAAATAGTGAATTGGAGCAAAAGGTAAATCAGAAAAGTAGAGAATTAATTGAAAAACAAAACGAAGTAAATAGGGCTCTTATTTATGGTGAGGAAAAAGAAAGAAAACGTGTTGCCCAAGAACTGCATGATGGCATGGGTAGCCTTTTGTCTACTTTGCGATTAAACGCAGAATCCATTGATTTAAGCACCAAAAATTTAAATATACAGGAAACACTAGCCTATCAAAATGTGCTTGAGATGATTGATATGGCATGTACCGAATTGCGTAATATCTCCCATAATATGTTGCCTGCTGAAATTGAATTATTTGGGCTGATTCCAACCATCAAAGGTTTGGTTCGAAAAATAAACGACAATGGCAATACCCAATTTGTATTGGATGTTTTTGATATGGAATGGGCTATTGACAAACAACTCGAGTTAAATATTTACCGCATCCTTTTAGAATTAGTTAACAATGTAATTAAGCATGCCAAAGCAAAACAGGCAACTATTCAAATATTGCGTGGAGAAAATTCGCTTTCACTAATAGTTGCAGATGAAGGAGTTGGATTTGATATTTCTATAGAACAAGAAGGAATTGGTTTGTTCAACCTCAAATCGCGCACGGCGGCATTAAATGGCAAAATTAGTATAGATAGTACCATCGGAAAGGGGACAACCGTAATTATAAATATTCCTCTCAACACCTATGAATAAACCCTACCAAATTCTTATTGCAGACGATCATCAGATGTTTATTGATGGCATCAAGTTGATATTCTCCAACCATCCAGAATATGAAATTGTAGCAGAGGCACTTTCAGGCAAAGATGTATTGGATCGATTTAAAACGAATAAAATAGATATTGCCATTTTGGATGTAAATATGCCCAAGCCCAATGGTTTTGAAACCTGCAAAATTATAAAGAAACAATACCCCGATTGCAAAATCATGATTTTAACGATGTATGCAGAGGGGCAGTTTTTGAATGAATTTATCGATTCGGGTGCCTCTGCTTATGTGTTAAAAAATGCTGGAAAAGCCGAGTTGCTAAGGGCCTTGGAATCAATTGTAAATGGGCAAGTATATATTGGAAAGCAATTGAAATTAATTGCAGATGTTCCAGAAAAGGACGGTTTTTCCAAATCATTTTCACTCACTAAACGTGAATTGGAAATAATTGCCTTATTGGCAAAAGAGAAAACGAGTGCAGAAATTGCAGAAATACTTTTTATAAGTACATATACGGTAAATACACATCGAAAAAACATACTTAATAAGTTGGATGTTAAAAACACCGCTGGACTTATTAAGTATGCTTCTGAAAGTGGAATTGTATAAAAGAATTAGCTAAGGTTAACTATTTCTCCGTTTACTACATCAATGATATTTGCTGCTGGTTCTTTTGGTAAGCCAGGCATGCGCATGATTTCGCCTGCAACCGCTACCACAAAGCCCGCGCCATGGTTCAATACCAAGTTTTCAATATGAATATTAAAGCCCTCGGCTGCACCAACCAATGCGGCATTGTCTGTAAAACTAAATTGTGTTTTTGCTATACAAACGGGTAATAAATCTCCGCCCAATTCTTTGATTTTTTTTATGGCTGTTTTTGCATTCTTGCCATAAGTAACACTGCTGCCTTTGTATACTTTGGTAACTATCTTGTGGATCTTGTCTTCAATAGTATCGTTAATTTCGTAGGTATGAATAATTGGTTTTGATGGGTTGGTTTCTACAATTTCAACTACTTTTCTTGCCAATGCTGCTGCACCATCTCCGCCTTTTGCAAATCCTTCATTGATGGCAAAATGGGCGCCTTTTTCTTTGCACCAATTTTCAATAAAATTAATTTCTTCTTCTGTGTCGAAACCAAATTTATTTAAGGCAAGAATTACAGTTTGACCAAAGTTTTGTAAGCTTTCAATATGGCGTTCTACATTTTTAATACCCGCCTTTAAGCCATCCATATTTGGTTGCTTAATGAGTTTCTCATCAACCTTGCCATGTAGTTTAATAGATTGTGTGGTAGTTACCAATACGCTTGCTTTAGGAGCAATTCCTGCGGCACGGCATTTGATATTTAAAAACTTTTCGCCGCCTAAGTCGCTACCAAAACCTGCTTCAGTAACTGCATATTCGCCATATTGCATGGCAGCTTTTGTAGCCATAATACTGTTACAGCCATGTGCAATATTTGCAAATGGTCCACCATGTATAAACGCCGCACCACCTTCAATGGTTTGTACTAAATTTGGTTGAAAAGCATCCTTTAATAAGGTAACAATAGCGCCAGCAACACCCAAATCTTTCACAAAGAATGGTGCATTGTCGTAGGTATACCCAATTAATATTTTTTCTATTCTTGCGCGTAAATCATCTAATGAGGTCGACAAACAAAAAATAGCCATAATTTCACTTGCTGGCGTAATATCAAAACCTGTTTCCGTTGGCACACCATTACTTGATCCATTTAAGCCGCTTACCATAAAGCGCAATGACCTATCATTAACATCTAACACCCTTCTCCAAAGAATTTGTTTCAATCCTTTTGTTCCGCTTCTGTTAAAGTATTGGTAATTGTCTATAAGTGCTGCTAAGGTATTATTGGCAGAAGTAATTGCATGAAAATCTCCCGTAAAATGCAAATTAATGTCTTCCATTGGAAGTACTTGAGAATAGCCACCACCTGCGGCGCCACCTTTCATTCCAAATACAGGCCCAAGGCTTGGTTCGCGCAAAGCTACAATTGCTCTTTTGCCAATTTTATTTAAACCCTGTGCCAATGCAACACTGGTAGTTGTTTTTCCCGAACCACTTTTATTTGGAGTAGTAGCAGTAACTAAAATAAGATTGCAATTATTTATTTTTTCGTCGTAGGGGATACCACTAATTTTTGCTTTGTATTTTCCATAGTGTTCAACCTGGTCTGCCGATATATTTATTTTATTGGCAATGTCTTGAATGGGTTCTAATTTAACCTCGCGGGCAATTTCAATATCTGATTTCATTTTTTATGGATTTGTTTAATTATCTAAGATGAACAAAGTAATAGGTAATAATCCATAAAAACAATTGCTTCAAGCCACTAAATACTGATCTTAATCAGCATAAAATTAGGCCCCTATACTTAAAATGGTTTTTTCAATAATATCACAAGCCTCATTTATTTGCGCTGCATTGATAACCAATGGCGGGGCAAAGCGAATAATATCTCCATGGGTTTGTTTGGCAAGTAGGCCATTGTCTTTTAACATGAGGCATACATCATAAGCTGTTTTGCCATTTCCAAAAGGTGCAATAACAATAGCATTGAGTAATCCTTTGCCTCTTACTTCTGTAACAAGTGTAGATTTCTGCATTAAATCGTTCATGCGTTCTCTAAAAATTACGCCCATGTTTTCTGCATTATCTGCCAAGTTTTCATCTAATAAAACTTGCAATGATTCGATGGCTACTGCAGCTGCCATTGGATTTCCGCCATAGGTAGAGCCATGTTCACCAGGTTTAATGGTGAGCATAATTTCATTGCTACTTAATACGGCAGAAACAGGCATTGTTCCTCCTGAGAGTGCTTTTCCTAAAATTAAAATATCGGGCTTTACATTTTCATGATCGCATGCCAACATTTTGCCAGTTCTGCATAAGCCTGTCTGTACCTCATCAGCAATCATCAATACATTATATTGACTGCATAAATCTCTCACACCTTTTAAATATCCAGCATCTGGAACCACTACGCCTGCTTCACCTTGAATAGGTTCGAGCATAAACGCTGCAATATTTTTATTGGCTTTGAATGCTTCTTCTAATGCCACTAAATTGTTATATGGAATTAAGCTAAAACCTGGCATAAAAGGACCAAATCCTGTAAAAGAACTTGGGTCGTTACTAGAACTAATGGCAGCCATGGTTCTGCCCCAAAAATTGCCTTCCACAAACAAAATATGTGCTTGGTTATCTGCCACTCCTTTTACGGTATATGCCCATCTGCGCGCCAATTTAATAGCTGTTTCGCCACCTTCAACTCCGGTGTTCATAGGTAGCACTTTTTCGAATCCAAAATAATTACATATGTATTTTTCGTATTCGCCTAAAAGGTTGTTGTGAAAGGCTCTGCTGGTTAAAGTGAGTTTGCTTGCTTGATCAATTAATGCTTTAATAATTCTTGGATGACAATGCCCTTGATTTACGGCGCTATAAGCAGAAAGAAAATCGAAATAGGTTTTGCCATTTATGCCATATAAATAGATGCCTTCTCCTTTTTCAATTACAACCGGAATGGGGTGGTAATTATGGGCGCCGAACCGGTCTTCTAATTCAATAAAATAAGCTTCGTTTTTGTTTTGAGCATGTATCATTGTACGAAGGTAAACAAATTGTTAAGATGCCAAAAAAAAAGCGCCTCAACCTGCATTTGAGACGCTTTTTTTTTGAAAATAATGGAATTAGTTTTTGATAATTCTTTTTACAATTACTTTTTCGCCATTGTTTACGCGTACAAAGTAAACACCTTGTGCCATATTGCGTGTATCTATGCGCAATTTGCCTTGGCTGCTTGCATTCATAATGATAGTTCCATTCATATCTACAACTGATGCAATGATGTTTTCATTTTCTTGCGCAGCATTAATATTGATTTCTTCTGCAAAAGGATTTGGAGTAACTTCTACAATCATTTCATCGTTTTGCAAAGTGATGGTTTCAATGTATTCAAACTTGCCATCAAAATCTATTTGTTTCAAACGGTAGTAAGCCAAATTAGCGTTTACATTTTCATCTACAAATTGGTAGTTGTTTAATTTGTTGCTGTTACCTGCACCTTTAACAAAGCCAATTGTTTCAAAGTCTTTTCCATTGTAACTTCTTTCTAATTCAAAACCATGGTTGTTTGTTTCGGTTGAAGTACTCCAGTTTAATAATGCTTTGCCATCTAATAAATTACCTTTAAAAGCATTGATTTTAACTGCTAATGGACCATTGGCCCAAGAGTTTGAAAGTCTTATTGCATCTATTGATAAGGTAGGTGCATTTGCTGCTGTACCCTGTCTAAGTAGTATACGGCCAATATTTGGGGCGTCAACAACAGTTGAACCTAATGGTCCAACAAGTGGCGTTGCAGGTTCAGTGGTTGGTATTCCTGAAGTGAAAACAAATAAACTTACCGAATCATCGGCTGTTCCAACCGTGCTATATTTGTATTTTAAAACTATTAAATAAGTTGTAGCTGTAGAAAAACTAGTTGTTGAGTAATTAGAATTGGCTGTATAGGTTTCATTTCCTTTAGACAATCCAAAGTTGATTGAACTACCGTTTAGCCTTGCAAAAACTCTACCAACAAAATTAGTTGCCGAATTATCTGCAATCATTCCAAAAAAGTAATCACCTGTTGCTTGAGCTGCTGAAAAATTAACTAAAGCAGATGCATAAACAGTGCCTGCTGTGAAACTTTGTGTGGCCGTTTTGTAAACGTCCTGACCAGAAGTTGTTAATGTTGCTGCATTGCCAATTCCAGACCCAACATAGCCAGTATAACTTAAGCCAGTTCCATTTGCACGAATTGCATTGGTTGTAATAGTTGCAGTATTTAACCAACCATTATTTACGGTTAGGGCTGCCAATGAATCATTTGAACTTGCACCAAAAGTAAAGTTCTCCATCAAGGGCGTTTGGGCAGAACTACTTAAAGCCGCACCAATAAGTAAAAAAGTAAGGATTTTTTTCATATATTTTGTTTGTTGTTTGTTCTTCGTAATTTCAAAAGTAAAGTTTTCTGAGTCAATTATTTAACAATTTGGAAATAATCATTAAAACTTAACATTTATGCCAATCATAATATGTCTTTGTTCCAAATAACGAGCAGGGTTGCTAGGAGGAGGGCCATTGGCAGATAAGCGCGGGTCTAAATACCTTGGGTCGACCCAAGTATCTGGCACATTGTCTCCTAAATTGTATGCTTTACCGGTCACAGGATTAATGATAGATGCATTTTTGTTATTGAAAAGGTTGCTCACTTGTAAATTAAGGCCAACTATATTTGTTTTAATTTTCCACCATTTGCTAAAGGTAAAATCTGCCCAAAACCAAGGTGTTCCTAATTTGCTCCATTTGGCATTTGGATTGTTGTTTTCCACGTAAATTGGTCGTCCTGTATTTGGGTCGTTTCTGTCAAAAACATAAGGTGTATAACGCACCCCAGAGCGAAAAACAGTTTCAAAATAGAAGCTCATATTATTGAGCCAAGGTCTTCCAAAAAGGCCACCTTTTTTGTCTATTTTAAATACGTGATTGGTTTTAAAATCAAAAGGACAATCCCATGGTAGGTAATATTCTTTGGTATCTTCTACACTTCCAGTTGCCAAAATATCTTTTAAGGCTTGGTTGGCTGAGGCAGATTGCCCTGTGCTTACCATATAGGTAAAGGACGCTTGTCCTTGGTAAAAACTTTTGATACGTTTAATATAATTTATTTCTACTCCTCTTGTGCGTGCATAATCGGAATTGATGCGCATGGTTCTGGAAACTTCTCTGCCCGTTATGTCTTTAATAATTACTGAGGTAGTAGTTACAAAATCATATTTGTCTTTAAAGTAGGCTGCAAAACTCAAGGCATCATTGCTGGTAATTTGAAATTTTAAACCCAATTCATAGCTAATATCTACTTCAGGATTTAAGTTTGGATTACCAACTTTAGAAAGGGTAGACCTATCTTGGTAGTAAGGATTTAAGCCAGGGTAAATAAAACTTGGATGAGGTAAAATAGTTGTATGCCCATAGTTGAAATAGAGCATTTTGTTTTCTGCAATAGGAAAGGTTGCATTAATTTTTGGTAAGAACCTGAATTTATACCTTAGTCCGCCAATTTGGAAAGAATTTTTTAAATAATCTTCCCTAACGGCATCCAAGATGGGTGATTTAGGATCGGCCACCGACTCATCAATGAATTTGCCTGGTGCCCAATATTCAAACCTGCCACCAACAGTTGCAATTAATCCTTTGTATTTAATTTGGTCGCTCACAAAAAAACCACCTCTTCTAGGACTCACTTTCCAAATATCACTTTGTTGTCCTAAGCGGAATGTTTGCGAATAAGTGCCATCAGCTAATTGAATGGGAGCGCCAATCCAAGGGCGAACAATGTCTATCCAAAGCATTTCTTGGAACTTCATTTCGAAGCCAAAAGTGAGTTTGTTGAGTGAGTTTTTGCTGAAATAATTTCCGGTTGCTTTGGCTACATATTCCTCCAAATAATGGTGGTGCCATAAACTGGCTATACCATTGTTATTGTAAAATCCTGAAGGTGGATTTACATATACAGCACTATCATTTGCGGTAGGTTGAAAAATTCCAATTGGAAATTGATTAATAGAATTTGGGTCGAATATTTGATCCACATTGGTTGGGCGCCATGCCCTGCCATTGGCATCTGCTCTAAGCTCTACTAATAGTCTAGAAACGGTTGCATTGTAACTTAAACGTTTATTAATGGAATGTTTAAAATTAATCATTTGCAAAAACGATTCATGCGTAAATGAATTTGCATTGTCCATTTGCTGACTAAAATTATATTGAAAACCTGGTTGGTAGGGAGCATCGTTTCCAAATATGCGCAGCATGTTTACATCTTGGTTAACTGTTATGCTTCTGAGCATGGTTGCAGTTAGCATTTTGCCCTTTTTGAAATCATAACTTATTTTAAAAAATCCACTCCAACGGTTGTCTTGGAAAGGAGTTAATGAAGTAGCTCCTAATCCTTGCTCTCTTAATAAGGATGAGCTAACTTGGTTTGCTGGGTTTTTATAAAATTCATCTGTGAAGGCCGCTCTTAAGGCTAAATTTACTTTTAACCTACCGCCTAATTTTTCTTTAAATAGGGGCGAACCAATATTCATTTCAATTAACTGGCTATTCCAAGAGCTGATCCAATTTTTGTTGAAGCCAAAATTGTCTCTTTTATAATTGATACCTATATCAAATTTATTTCCTGCTGTTTTTGTTTTTGCACTAACTACCCCTGCTGTGGCATCACCAATTTCTGCACCAATACCACCTGTTGTAATTTCAATTTCTCCAATGGCATTTGCACCAATATCTAAACCAAAGCCCGTACCCGCCATTGGATCTGTAACAGAAACACCATCAATATAGGTTCCTGTTTCATAGGTTCGGCTACCTCTAATACTTACACCAGCGGGAGATTGAATAACACCTGGTTGTGTATTGATTATTTTTTGCAATTGTCTAGCAGGTGCTAATTCAATATTTTCTTGATTAATGGTGTTTACGCTTTGCCCTTTTTCTATATCAATCAGAGGCTTTTTACCAAGTACAACTACTTCATCAATATTTGCAGTAGCTTCTTGCATTTGGAAAGTTCCTAAATCTCTTTGTTCTCCTGATTTTAATTTAACACCCGTTTGAATGATTTTTTTATAGCCAATGTAAGAGAGCTCAATAGAATATTCCCCGGGCTTAATACCCCTAATGGTGAATTGGCCATTGCCATCAGTTGCTGTTCCCAAGGAAGTACCTTTAACTAAAACAGTAACGCCAATGAGCTCACTTTGGTCTTTTTTATCTAAAACCTTTCCAGTAATAAGCGCTGTGTTTTGAGCCAAAAGGGCAAAAGGGGAAAGTAAAAATAAGTATAGAAATATTTTTTTCATTAATATTTTCTGCTGCTTTGGAATTGCATAATTTAAAATAGTGTGCCAAATTAATTTAAATTGGGGTAAAAAACACGGCTTAACATAATGTTGTTGGAAAGTAAAATTCAAATTAACATCAGATTTGTGTAAAATAATTCAGGTATTACTCTTGCAATGGCCCGTTTTTACAAGCAATTGCATTAAAATAGCCTAAATATTATATTAAATCTATTTAATAGGCTTTGACTTGTCAGTCAACTTATTAACTTGCATTTTCATAAAATCAGAAAAATGAGAAAAATTTTCCTCCTTTTGGTTGTAATCATTGGCATAAATAAAATCAGTGCCCAGCAACTTCTCACAGAAAACTTTAATTATACCAGCGGGCAGGCACTTACTGCAAATGGTTGGACATTAAGTGGCTTTCCTCCACAAAATCCTATCAATGTAGTTACACCTGGATTAGCGTATACTGGCTATGTTTTGTCAAATGTTGGAAATGCAGCTTATGTAAATGCTACAGGGATGGATGTATACCAGCCGGCCCTCAGCATCACATCAAGTGGAAGTGTTTATGCATCCTTCATGGCTAGAATTGATACTGCGCGCACAGGAGATTATTGTGTAGGCTTATTGAGTTCAATAAACCCCAATACCTATTTTGGAAGGGTTTATATTAAAACCTCTGCAGCAGGTTTCTACCGCATTGGAATTTCAAAATCAACCGATACCACTGTATACTCAGCCGATTCTTTTCCTGTTAGAAATGTTGCGTTAATAGTTGTTAAATATTCATTTGCCCCAGGCTTGGCAACAAATGATTCAGTTTCATTGTTTCATTTTACAAGTGGTTTTCCTAGTTCCGAACCAATTGCCTTGTTAACAACAAATGGTAAAGGATCTCAAGATGCCACTGATGTGGGGCGTTTTGCCTTGAGACAAGGAACTGCAACCACTTCACCAAATTTTGCAGTAGATGGTATTCGCATGGCTCAAAATTGGAATGATTTAAATACAGCAACCTTAAATATGCCGGGTAAATTGCAATTTCTATTTGTAAACACAATTACCACTACAAGCGCTAAAATTAATTTTATAAAGCCTGCCAATTATAACAGTAGCTTGCATACCATTTTAGTTTTTCTAAAAAAGGGAGCTACAATTGCGCCAGGAACACCAACAGCAAATGCGAGTACATATATAGCTGATACAAGTTTTACCGGCGCTGGAACACCCTACCAATTTGATACAGCAAAATGTGTTTTTAATGGGGATACTACATTTGTAACAGTTGGAGGTTTAACACCGCTTACGCGTTATACTGTTTTGGGATTTGCCGTAAGTGAATCAGATTCATTATACAGTGCTGCAACCACCACCTCTTTTACTACGCTTTCAACCGCGCCATCTGCTGCATTTGGAGCAAGTTTTGTAGCTACTTCAAATTATTCTGCACGTGTTAGTTGGGTGAAAGGAGCAAACTATGATCCAATCAATCATACCCAGGTTGTATTTATTAAGGAATTGCTTCCCATTACAACGGGAATTAATAACATGAATCCTAATTTAATATTTGCAGATACTAATTTTAATGGTACCAGTACGCGCTACCAATTTGATACTGCTGCGCGTTGCATTTATAATGGTGATTTAACTACCGTTAATGTATCTGGATTAAAAGCTGGAACGCGTTATTATATTATGGTTTTGGGCGTAAATGTTTTTGATTCGGCTTATTCTGCAGCAACTTTAGCTAATGGCACAACACCAACCGGTGGTCCTCCTGCAATAGTAAATCCTAGGTTTACGGGTAAATTAGAAAATAATTCAATTTTAACATGGACTAAACCTACAGGTTATGTAGATTCAACCCATACGGTCTTGATTTTTATGCGCAAGGATACTTTTAATCAGGTATTTCCAATGCCGGTATTAAATCCATTGAATTATCTTGCTGATTCTAATTTTGCACACAACCCTTCTAGGTTTGAAAATGATACAGCTGCAAAATGTATTTATAATGGTGATGGAACCAGCATGGGAATTACCAATTTAA
>CAIYNF010000190.1 GCA_903927505.1 uncultured Bacteroidota bacterium
ATTCCGTAAATTCTTTACCTCTATGGTTAAGGAATAAGTTTCTGAATTGGGATTGGCAAATGAATAAAGTGTAAGTGAAAACGCAAATGCGATTAGTGTTATGATTGCTATTTTCATTTCAATTATTTTTTACGATTTATTTTTTCTTTCGCTGTGTCAACTAGATAATAGATCATCGGCACTAAAAACACGGTCAAAATTAATGAGGAAAGAAGTCCACCAATGATTACCCAAGCAAGACCATTTTTCCATTCTGCTGCTGTTCCTGTTGCCATTGCAATGGGAAGCATACCAACAACCATTGAAAGCGTTGTCATTAGGATTGGTCGCATACGACCTTTTCCTGCAATGATTAATGCTTCTTTGAAATGTTTGCCTTCTGCTTTTAATTGATTGGTGAAATCCACAATTAGAATAGCATTTTTTACCACCAATCCCATTAGCATAATTAAACCAAGTAAGGCAAATAAACTCAAATTGCTTAACGACAAATTCAGTGCGAAAAATGCCCCAATTGCTGCTACTGGAATAGAAAACAAAACTACAAATGGATAAACAAAATTGTCATAAAGTGCTACCATAATCAGGTAAATTAGCAAAAACGAAATCAGCAATACTGAACCTAATGCTCCAAAACTATCATTCTGTCTTTTGATGTCGCTACCCCAAGTCATTTGTATTCCTTTTGGTAGAGGATTTTCTTTTAGATAAGCTACAACATTGTCTGCTACAGTTCCTGATGGTCTTCCTAATGCGTCTGATGTAAGTGTAACTGCTGGTTGGCGGTCTTTCCTTTCTAATAAGGAAGGAGAATTGTCTTGCTCAACAGTTGCAAATTGTGAAACTTCTACTGGTAACCCCGCAGGGTTAATTATGGAAAGTTGTTGAACATCCTCAAAGTTTTGTCGGCTAAATTCATCTAACCAAATTCTCACAGGATATTCTGTTCCGTTCTCGGTTAGTGTTGCATCGTCATTACCTGTAAACGCTGTTCTTAGGCTCAATCCAACATAAGCCGTTGTTAAACCTAATCGTTGCATTTTATCTTTGTCAGGAATTATTTTGTATTCGGGACTTCCCGCTTCAACAGATAAGCGAACATTATCCGCACCGGGCATTTTTTCAATTACCGTTTTTAGTTCATCACCAGTTTTCATCACCAAATCTAAATTGCTTCCGCTCAATGTAATTTCAATAGGAGCCGAACGTGGTATTAAACCTAAAGCTGCCATTGAATAATTTATACTTGGAAATTTTGACTTTAGGTCTTCTCTAAGTTTTTTCATAAATGTTTCGGTCGGCACATTTTTAAGTTCCTTTTTAGATTTTAATTGAATGGTAAACTCTGTTTTGTTTGCAGAACCTACACCCAAACTTCCAATGCCTGTGCTTGGTCCACCAATGTTGCTAAATACCGTTGCTACTTCGGGTTGTTGAATAATGTATGTTTCAATTTTTTGAGCAATTAGGTTATTGTGCTGAATGGAAGTAGATTTATCAAATTCTAATGCCATTCTAAATTTTCCTTGGTCACCTGTTGAGATTAGTTCTTTACCAATAATACCTTGTTTCATAATGCCTAAAGTCATTACAAAAAGTAACAAAACAATTCCTGTGAAAATTAATTTATGGCTTAAAACCCATTCTAATTGTCTGCCATACCAATTGGTGAAATTTTCTAATTGATGCTCAAACCAAAGCAAGAAACGATTGAAAAAATTAGTTGGTTGTAAATCTTCTTTCTTTCCAATACGTGAAGCCAACCAAGGTGTAAGAGTAAAACCAACCAATAAACTTGTAAGAGTAGATGTCACTACAACTACGGAAAATTGTTTAAGCATATCGGCAACAAACACTTGTAAAAAAAGAATAGGCAAGAAAACAACTACGTCAACTAATGTAATTGACAATGCAGCAAAGCCAATTTCCATACGACCGTCCATTGCAGCAGTTCGTTTATCTTTTCCCCTGTCTAAATGTTTTTGAATATTTTCCAATACTACCACAGCATCATCCACTAAAATACCTATGATTAAAGACATTGCGAGTAAGGTCATTAGGTTAAGGGTGTAACCCAAAAGCCACATTACTGCAAACGCTGTAACTAAAGAAGTTGGAATGGCAACTATTACAATCAATGAGTTTCTGAAACTTCTTAGAAATAAAAGCATCACCAATGAAACCAATATTACCGCCAAAATCAAATCAAAAACAACTGAATTAACTGCGGCAATAGTGTTGTCTGTGCTATCGTCTGCAATAATAAATTTTACTCCTGAACTCGCATTTTGTTGTTCAATGGATTTGAATTTTTCACAAACTAATTTTGAAACATCAACAGCGTTTGCATCACCTTGTTTTTTCAACATTAAACCAATACCGTTTTTCCCATTGTAACGACTGATTGAGGTTGTCTCTTTTATACCATCAATAACATTCGCAACATCTTTTACATAAACAGGACTGCCTAAAACAGGCATTGCTACCTGAACATTTTTAATATCATCTAAGGTTGTAAACTTTCCTGTTAAGCGAACGGAATTACTCTCTTTATTTGTTTGCACTTTTCCTGCGGGCAAGTCCAAGCCCGAACGCTTAATTGCTTCAACAACCTGATACAATGAAATTTTGTAAAGTTTCAGTTTGTCCTGATTTACTTTTACTTGTATTTCTCTTTCTTCTCCTCCTAAAATGGTAATCTCTGCCACCCCTTTTATTTGTTGAATTTGCGGCAGATAATCATCTTTCATTTTTTGATAGAACTCGGTAGGAGATAAATTACTTGTTGCACTTATAGACATTATTGGCAAATCATTTGGCGAAACTTTACTCATCACAGGACTTAAAATATCTTGCGGTAAATCTTTGCGGATATTGTCAATATAGCGTTGAGCATCTTGCATTGTTTTATCTAAATCCGTCCCATATTTTAGATTGGCTATGATGATAGAAGCATTGGGCAATGATTTCGTAACCAAGTAATCTACACCCTCCAAGTTGGATAAGGCATCTTCTATTTTTCGTGAAACCGATGTTTCTACTTCGTTGGGTTCAGCACCTGGATAAACTGTTTTGATTACAACTACTGGCTGATTAAAGTCGGG
>CAIYNF010000191.1 GCA_903927505.1 uncultured Bacteroidota bacterium
CAACCTCGCTTACATCTTTTATGCTGGGTTGGTTTATACCTTTTTGTTTTAAAACATCTTGTATAGCGCCATAGCTGGTATTGGGCTTAGGGTTTTTAGACAATTTAAAAGTAACCGCAACTATGATGAATTTGTTTTTTTGATCGTGTTTAAAAACACTTTCTCTATAGCCAAATTTACATTCCGCATTGGTAAATTTCACCAATTTGCCACTTTCTATTTCTATAGCAAACAATTCTTCAAAAGTATCTTTAATTTCTACCCCATAGGCGCCAATGTTTTGCATTGGAGCTGCACCTACGCAGCCTGGAATTAAAGAGAGATTTTCAATGCCACTCAAATTTTTACCTACGCAATATTGCACAAAATCGTGCCAAAGCTCGCCGCACATGGCTTTTACCCATACATGGTTTTGGTCTTCCTTAATGGCATCCATGCCTTTCAGATTCATTTTAATAACCATGCCATCAAAGTCTTGGGTGAGTAAAATATTACTTCCGCCACCAATCACTAATTTTTTTCTTTCAAAAAGGTTGAATGTAGTGCACAAAACTTGTACTTCTTCTACCGTCTTAACCTCCACAAATTGTGCGGCTTTAACATCAATGCCAAAGGTGTTAAAAGGTTTAAGTGATATGTTTTGATAGATAACCATGTTTGCATGGCAAGTAAAGAAATACATTTGAAAAAAGCGATATAAAAAAAATATTCTATTTTGCGGGTCATGAACAAGCAATTTCAGCTATTAATCAAGAGGTTTTCTATTGCACTTGTTGTTTCAAGCCTTTGTCGGCTCTTGTTTTTTGTTTTGAATCCTTATTTTTATTCATTTTCAATTGGTGAAATTGCCAATGCATTTTATTTTGGCGTTTTGTATGATATTTCTGCCTGTGTTTATTTAAACCTACTTTTTATTGTCATTCATTTATTGCCAGGCAGGTATTTTTACACCTCAAAAATCCAAAAAGTATTATTTGCATTATTTATGTTGATGCAATTTGTTATTTGCTTTTTTAATTTGCTAGATACCGGTTATTTCCCAATAGCAGGAAGACGTAGCGGAATAGATGTGTTGGGTATGATTAATGAATTGGATGGGGTATTTTACAATTATTTAGGGGATTATTGGCACCTAATTATTGCCTTACTTACACTCTTGTTCGTAAGTTACTTTTATTATAAAAAAACTTATTTATATGCCTTGTCTTTAATTGTAATAGAGCAAAAGGAAGGTGTTTTTTTAGGTGTTTTTTGGAGAGTTTCTATGCTTGCATTATCATTTATTGGCGCCCGTGGTGGTTTTAATTTATTGCCTTTAAACCCATTTGATGCGGCCCGACAAACGCGGGCAGAATTCATTCCCCTGGTGGTAAATACACCTTTTAATATGATTATAAGTACCCAGCAGGCGGGTTTAAAAGAGAAGAATTATTTTGAAGGTGGAAATGAACTGAATTGGTTCGAACCGATACAACAATATGGATTTGATTCTTTGTCTGTAAAGCCTAAAAACATTGTTCTAATTATTGTTGAAAGTTTAGGTAAGGAATATGTGGGCTATTACAACCATGGCAAAGGGTATACTCCTTTTTTGGATTCGCTCATGGGGCACAGTGAAGTGTTTTTACATGCTTATTCAAATGGTAAAAAATCAATTGAAGGAATTCCATCCATTTTATCTTCAATGCCTAGCTGGATGGCAATGCCCTATTTGGGAAGTTTTTACCAAGGAAATAACCTAAAAGGTATTGGCGCTTATTTGCAAGAAATGGGTTACGATGCCAGTTTTTACCATGGGGGTAGAAATGGCACCATGAGTTTTGATAATTTTATTGCTACCAGCAAAGGTGGTGCTTATTTTGGAAAGAATGAATATCCTAAACCTGAGGATGGTGATGGTCATTGGGGCATATATGATATGCCTTATTTGCACTATTTTGGAAAGGAATTAACGCAGAAAAAGGAGCCATTTTTTAGTTCAGTTTTTACTTTAAGTTCCCACCATCCTTATAAATTGCCTGCTCACAAAATAAATTCATATAAAAAAGGCACCATGCCAATTCACCCTACCATTGGCTATGTGGATGATGCTTTGAGGCAATTTTTTAAGTATGCTAAAACACAGGCTTGGTATGCGCATACACGCTTTATAATTACTGCCGACCACAGCGCAGAAAATGAGAAGGCCTATTACCAAAGTGCGCAAGGAAAATTTGAATTGCCTTTGATTGTTTTTAGACCTGAACATCCCATTAATTCTGAAAATACACAAACAGTTTCGCATGTGGATGTGTTGCCAATGGTATTAAAAGAAGTAGGCTATACAAAGCCCTTTTTTTGTTTCGGTACTTATGCCGAACCAAGCAATTTTAAGGGCCTTGCGCTTCAATACCACGATAATTATTATCAATTGGTACAATGGCCATATGTATATCAATTTGATGGGCAAAACGCGCTTGGATTTTACAATGTGGCAAATGATTCTCGTTTGCAGCATAACCTCTTAAAATTGCAAAATTTTGCTGGTAAAATAGATAGCTTGGAAATGCTAACCAAGGCAATAATACAAACCTATAATAGGAGTTTAATTAAAAACAAAACAATAGCACCTTAATCTTAAAGACCCAATTCTTTTCGTAATTTCTTTGTAAGACCATTAATTACCATTTGGTAACTGTGGTCAACCCATTCTATGATTTCTTTGTCCTTCATATCTTGGTTGAAATAAATGGTATTCCAATTTGTTTTAGACATATGCCAACCGGGAATTACAGCAGTATAAGTTGCCCTTAATTCAATGGCTTTTTCTGGGTCGCATTTGAGGTTGCAACAAACAGGATTGTTGAGCCCAATCAAACAAAATATTTTTCCTGCCACTTTAAAAACCAGTGTATCTGAATCAAATGGAAAGGATTCTGTGACTTCTCTTTTTTGAATACAATGTTCGCGCAGTATTTCGGCGTTCATTTTAGAATAAACCAAACATTTTAAATCCAACTTGTAACATAAGCATACCACTTGTACTGCTAGGAGAAATGGTTTTATAGGTAAACGGGGAACCCATTGATGCGGCATTTAGTTCATATTTGGCGTCAATGCGCAATTTGGCAAGATCTAAACCTACGCCAAATTGAATACCGGTTGTTTTCTTTTTCAATTGGCTAGCTTGAAAATTAGGATTATTTATTGGTAAATCTGTTTTTTGACTGGTAAGAAATTGAAAATTTGGTCCGGCATAAATTCTAAATAATTTCAGCATTTTAAAGCCTACTAAAACTGGCATATCCACATAGTTTGCAGAATGGCTAAAAACATAAGAACTTCCACCAACTAAATCTATTACAGTAAAGTTGCTAGCTCTTCTGTTTACAATAATTTCGGGTTGCACATATAAACCAATTACCATTATTTTAAAACGCCCAAATGCGCCAAAATTCAAGGTGGTATTTGGGTCTACTTTTGCCTCAAATTGGCTGATATTAGACAAACTAATTTTGTCTGAGCTTAGTCCTGCTTTTAAGCCAAATTCAAGTTCTTGGGAAAAGGCAAGACAAGAACTAAATACAAGTGCAAATGCGACAAATAATTTTTTCATAATTTTTATAGTAATTCAAAGCTATGGAATAAAAATAAACAAAAAAAATCCGGAGGCCTGCTCCGGATTTTTTATACTAATTAATATTTGGTAAGTAACCGTAATTTTTACCTCTTTCTAATTGGTCCTTCAACCAATCATTTGGATATTCTACTTTTACATCTACAATTTTACCTTCTTTCATTATTGGCACTAATTTAGGTTGTATAAAACCTTTATAAGCGGCAACATGCAGTTTCTCAAAACGATCCTTCACTTCTTTTAAAAGATCTTGGTCAACTTTTACACCGTAACCTTCTACCAAGGCAGTTGCTGCGGCGTAATCACCTTCCGATTTTATCCGCTGAATTTCTTTCAATAATTGTCCAAACAGTTCGCGTAGTTTTTCGTAATTATTAATTTTAACATAGGTTTTTCCGTCCTTTTTAAACATTTCAATTACATTCTCTGCTTTACCTTTTTCATATACCCATGAGGCATTTAATTGGCGGTTGCGCATGTGTGCTTCTTCTAAGTTCTCTCCTAATTGCAAACGTGTTAATTGGGTAATTAAGCCATTTCTGATATAGCCATCATATTCTGTTTTACCAACCTCAATGCTTGGCATAACGCCCATTTCAACCAATTTTGGGTCGTAGATATAATACAAGGCAACTAAATCTGCGCGTGCTTCTTCTAGTGTACTTGCATAGTTTTTTAATGTTTGATCAGGATCGCCAATGCCAGGGTTAATTTTGCCAGAAGCATGACCAATAACCTCATGCATATCGGTATGTAAATCACTTGCCAAAGCGCCATATTTTGCATTGCGTTCTATTTCTTCTTGGCTCAAAGTAAACTCTTTCATCATTGGACTTTTAGCACCAACAACATTGTAGGAATGAACAACATTTCCTAATGAAACAGATTTAGAACCATGTTGTTGTCTGATCCAATTTGCATTTGGTAAATTGATACCAATAGGTGTAGAATGTTCACTGGCGCCTGCCTCTTGAATTACCGTAATCACTTTTGCTGTAATACCTTTAACGGATGCTTTTTTATGTTCTGCAGAAATTGGAGAGTGGTCTTCAAACCATTGTGCTTGCAAGGCAATAGCGGAAATACGCTTAGTTGCTTCCATGTCTTTTATGCTTACAATAGATTCAAACGAAGCTCTTTTGCCAATGGCATCATCATACACTTCAATAAAACCGTTTACAACATCTAACCTACTTTCGGTGTCGTTTACCCAAGCAATATTGTATTCATCCCAGATTTTTAAATCGCCAGTTTTATAATAATCAACCAGTAATTCTAAAGCTCTTTTTTGCTTGTCGTTTTCTGCTACTGTAATGGCTTTTTCTAACCAGAATACAATTTTAGAAATTGCTGCCCCATACATGCCATCCATCTTCCAAATTTTTTCTGCTACAATGCCATTTTCTTTTACCATTTTAGAGTTTAATCCCCAAGAAATGGGTTGTTGGTCTGCGTTGTTTACTCTTGCATTGTAGTATTCTTCTACTTCTTTTTGTGTTACGCCTTCATAGAAATTGTTTGCTGAAGCAGCTACATTGTCTATTCCTGAAGCCAAATTTACCAATTTAGCATCATAGCTTGGACTAAACATAATTGGTTTCATTTCTATTAAAAATTGTTCAATGGATCTGCCATTTAAAGGCAATTTTTTAGTGTCTGAACCCATCACCAAACTTTGAAAATATTGATAGCTACAAGTTGGTACAAACTTGATATTTGAATAATGGTGGTGAATTCCATTTGAAAAAAACACGCGTTTTGCGTAGGTTTCAAATGCTTTCCAATCTTGAGAGGTTTTTTCACCTTTGTAGGTGTTAAGAATATTTTCAATGGTTCTTCTAATGGTTAAATTGTGCTTGTAGCGTTGGTCGTAAAAAATATCACGACCACAATTAGCGGCTTCGAATAAATAATAAGCCAATTCTTTTTGTTTTGGCGTTAGGGTTTCAAAGCCCGGAATTTGGTAGCGCAGCACTTGTAAATCTGCAAATTCATCGCAAGTGACTTCAAATGTTGTTTTTTTGTTTTTCTGGTCTGGCTTTTTATCGCTAGTGAAGGCAGCAATACCAATTGCTGCGCAGATGGCACCATACATCATAGATTTTTTTAGATTCATGGATTGTTTGACTTAATTTGGACAAATATAAAGGTAGAAAATTTGAAAGGGCAAACCATTTATAAAATTCTGGATAGAAAGGTAAAACAATACCAGCAGTTGGGTTTTATTGAAAACGATCCAATTTCCATTCCGCATTTGTATTCACAAAACGCAGATATTGAGATTGCAGGCTTGTTTGCGGCTGTTTTTGCCTGGGGTCAAAGAATTACTATTATCAATAAATGCAAGGATTTATTGGCACGAATGGACAATGCGCCCCATCAATTTATTTTACAGCACCAAGAATCCGACTTAAAGCGCATGCTTGGCTTTAGTCATAGGACATTTAATGATACTGATCTTTTGTATTTTATTGCCTTTTTAAAACAGCATTATAGGAGGTACGATAGTTTGGAAGATGCATTTTCAAAGGATGTTTTAAAAAAAGATGTCAATGTTGAAAATGGTTTAATTTATTTTCGTGCTTATTTTTTTTCCTTAGCAGATGCGCCGGTTCGAACCGAAAAACATATTGCCAGCCCTACAAGTGGTTCTGCTTGCAAGCGTTTAAACATGTATTTAAGATGGATGGTAAGAAGTAATGCCTCGGGCGTAGATTTTGGCATCTGGAATAAGATTAAACCTGCGCAATTGATATGTCCTTTAGATGTTCATTCTGGAAGGGTAGCCCGTAAATTGGGCTTGCTACAAAGAACTCAAGATGATTGGACAGCTGCTATTGAATTAACGAATAATCTAAAAAGTTTCGACCCAAAAGATCCTGTAAAATATGATTTTGCACTTTTTGGAATGGGTGTAGAAGGAGAGATGTAAGTAAAATTTATAGCTCTTTATAAATTTCGCGAACTTTATTTATTACCTGAAATAGCAATAAGGCAGGCCATATTAAGGCGCTTTGACTAGAATAATTGATTAAAATAACGCTGGTTAAAACGCCAATGTTAAAACAGGCAACTACAATGTATATGAGTTGAAACCTCAGGTTATTTGCTTTTATAAAAGATAAAACGGCAAAAACCAATAAAAGTAAAACAGAAATAATGGAAACTATATAAGCAATGTTCATATTTGCACAAATATGAACTACAAAGTCTGCATTTCAAACCCGAGCGAACATTTTGTTAAATTTCAAGTTTCGATCCAAAACGAAAAACTAGAAAATATTCAATTACAATTGCCTTCTTGGCGTCCAGGTCGCTATGAGTTGGGAAATTTTGCTAAAAATATCCGTTGTTTTGAGGTGAAGGATGAAGAAGGGAAATTGCTTAATTTTCAAAAAATAACGAAGGATTTATGGGCAATAGAAAGTGAGGGAATTAAGCAATGTGTAATTGAATATGAATACTATGCAAACCAGCCAGATGCAGGTGCTTGCTACGTGAGTGAGGATTTATTGTACCTCAATCCTGTTAATTGTTTGATGTATGTAACTGGTAAAATGGGCGAACCAATTACTGTTGAAATTGACGTGCCAAATGAGTGGGAAATTGCTTGTCAATTAGAATGCAAAAATAAAATTTTAACTGCCCCCAATTTTGATGCTATAGCAGATAGTCCGTTTTTTGCTTCACCTAGTTTATACCATCACGAATTTGATTTGAATACATCAAAAATTCATTTTTGGTTTCATGGGGGCCAATTATCGGATATAGCAAAATTGGAGGCCGACACAAGAAAATATGCAGAAGCACAAGTTGCTATTTTTGAAGAATTTCCAATTAGTGATTACCATTTTTTATACTTGTTGCTTCCAGATAAATTTAGGCATGGCGTAGAGCACGCAGATTCAACGGTGATAGCAATGGGCCCTGCAAAGGAGGCTGATTCTCCTGCTTTTTACAATGATTTTTTAGCCATCAGTTCGCATGAATTATTTCATTTGTGGAACATCAAAAGAATGCGTCCAGAAGAATTGTTGCCTTATGATTTTACGAAAGAAAATTACAGTCAGCTAGGTTATGTGTATGAAGGTATAACAACCTATTATGGCGATTTAATGTTGTTTAGAAGTGGCGTTTGGAGTTTTGAAGATTTAGCAAAAAGTTTTTCTGCAGATTTTGACAAACATTTCAATAATGAAGGTCGCTGGAATTACTCAATTGCCGAATCTAGTTTTGATACTTGGCTAGATGGTTATGTGCCCGGGGTAAAAGGAAGAAAAGTTTCAATTTACATGGAGGGATTAATTGCGGCATTGATAGCAGATATTCAAATTTTAATGGCTACAAATGGCAAATTTAGATTGGATGAAGTTTTACGAAGATTATACCTCGAAAGCTACAAAAAGCAGCAGGGATATAGCAAGGCTAGCTATAAAAGTTTGTTGGAAGAAGTTTCTGGCTTGTCATTCGATCAATATTTTTCGGACTTAATTGATGGCAAGGGGAAATGGGATGATTATATTGATAAGTATTTGAATTACATTGGATTGTGTATTGACAAAGTGCAGGATGAAAAGGGATTTGTGAGCTGTACAATTAAAAAAATGGAGCTGCTTAACAAAGAACAGGCTGTTTTGTTTGATTTGTGGGCCAAATGTTCTTAATTTGAACTTGTTTTTCACCTACACTACAGACTTATTATTATGCAGAAGATTTATTTGGAATGTAAACATTGTGATTCAAAATCGGTTTCCTTTTTATCTTATTGCAGCGATGATGAAGCTGATATTGTAAGCGCAGCAAAATCTTGCAGTCATTATAAAAAAGGACAGTCTATTTTCTATGAAGATAATATTCCCTTGGGTATTTATTGTTTGAGCAAGGGAGCTATAAAACTTACCCGATCAAACAAAGATGGAAAAGAACAAATTATCAGGTTTGCGCGCGAAGGGGAGTTTTTGGGTTACCGTGCATTAATTGCCGATGAGCCTTTGGTGGCCACTGCTACCTGTATTGAAGATACAGTTTGTTGCTTTATTCCAAAATTGGTTTTCATGGAACTTTTAGAAAAAAACTCGCAAATAAATAAACACATGTTAAAGTCGCTTTGCCATGATTTAGGCATAGCAGATGAGCGTATCCAAAGTTTAGCTCAAAAGAGTGTTCGTGAACGTTTAGCAGAAACCTTGTTGTTTTTACAAAAAACTTTTCAGGATGATGCGAATACGGATGACAATTTAATTTCTGTTACTTTGCCAAGAGAAGATATTGCAAATATTGTTGGAACAGCAACTGAAACAGTCATTCGTTTGTTGTCGGAATTTAAAACAGATAAATTGATTGACATGGAGGGTAAGAAAATTAGAATCCTCAATAAAACTGCCTTAGAAAGAATTTCACACGCTTCAGTTTAATGCAAACTTTACCATTTCAAACTGGTATTGTTTTTTCAGGTGGTGGCGTTAGGGGCTTTGCACATGTTGGTGTAATAAAAGCATTAGAAGAATTTAATATTTCTCCGCAGCTCATTTCTGGCGCCAGTGCAGGTGCTATTGCGGGCGTACTTTATGCAGATGGCTATTCTCCTGAAGAAATGATGGAGATATTTCTGGATTTAGACCTATACAATCTTTTAAGTTTTCGTGGTTTTAAAATGGGTTTAATGCGCCCTGATGGTATCCGTAAAGTTTTACAAAAGGCGCTGAGGGCTAAAAATTTTGAAGAGCTAAAAAAGCCCATGGTTATAGCTTGTACAGATATAGACCTTGCCGAAACTGTTTATTTTAGTCAGGGTAATATTTTAGATCCCTTAATTGCAAGCATCGCTTTTCCATTTCTAATTAAACCTCAATTAATTAATGGGCACCATTATGTAGATGGAGGCTTAATGAACAATTTGCCTGTTCAGCCATTAATGGGTAAATGCAAAAATATTATTGGAATTCATGTAAATCCATTGCATCCTGAACCAAAATATTTAGGGACTAGAAATTACATCGATAGAATTATTCATATTGGTTTACGTGCAAATATGCTGAATTTAATTGGCGCATGTGATCTATTTATTGAGCCACCCGAGTTAGCTGGATTTCATCTTTTGAAATTATCTTCTGCTAAAGAAATTTATAAAAGGGGCTATGATTATACCTGTGATTTTTTAAGTAAACAAAGCAATTTATCTCCTTTCCAAAACACCTCAGATTCTGATACTCTTTAATATATGACTTAAATCATAGGTCTGTTTGAGTTAGGTCATGTTTTATTTTATTCTTCAAAAGTAGTTTTGAGAATAGTAATAAGAATAGCCGTGGTACGAAATATGTTAATATTAATGGATGGAACAGAAGATGCTGAACGTCTGTTGGATTGCTCTATGAAAATCTTTCATAATCAGCAAGATCACTTTAATGGAGCCTTTGTAGAGGGAATCAGTACTGGTAATCTAAATGATGTTTTTGATTCTATGGAGCATTTGAATACGCAGTATACAAGAACCGAAATTTTAGAGAAAATCTTACATACGGATTTAAATAACAGTGGTGAATTTATTTCACGGTTTGTAAAAAAATGTGAGGAGTTAAATTTAAGAGCAAAAGTTTTTATTGGTTCGGAAGAAACCAATGAAGATTTAGTAAATGAAAGTCTCTATAATGACTTGTTTTTAATTGGTAAAGACATATTCAAAAAAGCCAATATCAATAAAAACTCATTTGATTCTATTGAAGCGTTAATGCGCAACACAAAATGTCCAATTTTGTTGCTGTCTTGCGAGCAAATTTCTTTTCAAAATATTGTCCTAATATATGATGGGAGTAAGCGTTCCTTTGATGCCATAAAGTTGTTTATGTACCTCATGGGTGATCAAATGTTAAATAATAATTTAATTTTAAATGTAGTAGTTACAGCGCATAGTTCTGCCAACGAAAAAGGTATCATTGATTATTTAAAAAACTACAAATTACATTTTTCAATCAATAGGGTATATCCAGAAAATTATTATACCGAATTGTTGGATTTATTAGTAGGCTTAAACTCGTTTTTATTGGTTACGGGTGTAAACAGAAATGATATTTTAGAAGATATGATTTTTAATAAAGAACATTCCTTTTTCATGAACGGTCAGCGTTCCATATTTTTAGGTTAGGATGGTGAAGGAAATGCAACTCATACAAACCACCTGTTTTCATTGTGGTGATAGCCTGCCTAAATCGGTAATTTCCTTTGCCAACAAAGAATTTTGTTGTGTTGGATGTAAAGGTGTTTATGAATTATTGTCCAAAAATAACCTCTGCGATTATTACGAACTAGCAGATTCCCCTGGATTGAGTTTAAAAAATCCTGTATCAAAAGTTAAGTTTAATTTTCTCGATGATGATCAAATACAAAAGCAATTACTTCAATACCGTGATGACAAAATTTCCAAGATTACTTTTCATATGCCAACTATGCATTGTAGCAGTTGCATTTGGTTGCTGGAAAATCTTTACAAGCTTCATAAAGGGGTAAAGAATTCTCGTGTAGATTTTTTGCGCAAACAACTGAGCGTTACCTTTGACCATAATAGCTGTAGTCTTCGACAATTGGTTGAATTGTTAAGTGGTTTGGGCTATGAACCCTCCTTGAATTTAAACGATTTAGAAGGTAAAAAGAAACAGCAAAACTCAAACCGTTTGTTATATCAATTAGGTGTAGCAGGTTTTGGCTTTGGAAATATAATGCTCATAAGCTTTCCTGAGTATTTTGGCTTAGATAGTTTTTCATCTGTCTATCTTTCTAAATTATTTGGCTTCTTAAATATGGGCTTAGCGCTTCCTGTATTTTTATATTCGGCGCAAGATTATTTTATTTCTGCTTATAAAAGTTTGCGCAAGGGACTAATTAACATAGATTTTCCATTAGCCTTAGGAATATTAGTAATGTTTACCCGCAGTTCTTATGAGGTTATTACCCATTCTGGCATTGGTTTTTTTGACACTCTGGCTGGTCTCGTTTTCTTTCTTTTGCTTGGTAAATGGGTGCAACAACGCACTATCGATACCCTTTCTTTTGAGCGTGATTATAAGTCGTATTTCCCTGTTGCAGTTTCTGTTTTGCAAGATTCAAAAGAAACTACATTACCTGTTACGCAATTAAAAATTGGCGATAGAATTATTATTCGTAACAATGAAATTATTCCTGCAGATTCAATTCTATTAAAGGGTTCGGCCCAAATTGATTTTAGTTTTGTAACAGGAGAAAATGATCCTATTGAAAAAGTTTTAGGGGAAGTTATTTATGCAGGTGGCCGGCAGGTTGGCAGCGCCATAGAAATGGAGGTTTGCAAAACAGTTTCTCAAAGTTACCTCACCCAATTATGGAACAGCGAACATTTTGCCAAAGACCAACAAAGCAGTATTCAAAGTTTTCAATCTATTGTAAGCAGGTATTTCACCTTTGCGCTTTTAATTATTGCCTTTGCTTCGGCGGCTTTTTGGTTTTGGTTCGACCCAAGCCGAAGTTTAAATGCATTTACTGCTGTATTAATTATTGCTTGTCCGTGCGCTTTGGCTTTGTCCTCGCCATTTGCTTTGGGTAATAGTTTAAGGATGTTGGGTAGAAGTAAGTTCTATTTAAAATCACCTGATATTGTTGAGAAAATGGCCAATGTTGATCACTTGGTTTTTGATAAAACAGGAACCATTACCCAGGCTGCCGAATCTAATATTAGTTATTATGGGGAAGCTATGAACGAGATTCAAAGTGATTATTTGAAGTCTGTTTGTGGAAACTCCGTACATCCATTGAGTAGGAAAATTGCTGGATTTTTGCCAGATAGCAAACAGCCTAAATTACTAATTGAAAATTACCAAGAGCTTTCAGGTAAAGGGATTAGCGCAACAATAGATTCAATTGCCATAAAAATTGGTTCGGCCAATTACCTTCAAATAAACCAAAAAAGCGTTGTTGATGTTTTGGCCACACGTGTATATATAAGTATTGCAAATAAATGCCTTGGATATTTTGAAATTACCCATGCCTATAGAGAAGGTTTATCTGATTTAGTTGCGCATTTAGGTAGCAATTACCAATTGAGTTTATTGAGTGGCGATAATGATTCTGAACGTGAGCGTTTGTCTAAGGTGTTTCCTAAAAGTGCGCAAATGTTGTTTAACATGAGCCCCTCGGAGAAAATGTTATATATCCATCAATTACGCGAAAGTGGCGCAAAGGTTGCAATGATTGGAGATGGATTAAATGATGCGGGTGCATTAAAGGTGGCAGATTTGGGCATTTCTGTAACAGAAAATACAGCGCATTTTTCTCCAGGTAGTGATGTAATTATGGATGCTACTGGTTTTGAAAAGCTGAGCAATTATTTTAATTATGCCAAGCGTACTTTGAATGTTATTCATATGAGTTTTGTGATATCATTGTTGTACAATATTTTTGGTTTGAGTTTCGCAGTACAGGGATTATTATCGCCAATAATTGCCGCCATTTTAATGCCTATAAGTAGTATCAGTGTTATTTTATTTACTACTGTTTCAACTTATTTATTTGCCAAAAAGAACCGATTATTTTAAATTACTATTGCCGTATGAAAATTATGTTTTTGCTAATTGGTTGCAGCATGTTAATGGCAATTGGGTTTCTCATAGCCTTTATTTGGTCTGTTAGAAACGGACAAATGGAGGATGATTATACGCCATCTGTGCGCATTCTCTTTGACGACAAGCCTGTTAAGGAGGAGGCGGAAGAGAAATAGGTTTTCAAAGGCTTCCTGAAAAAACTGATAAAAATCAGTATCCCTCGTAATGAATGTCATGTTTATGTCTGCTTGCGGTCAGTATTTTTGGTGCATTAAATCTAAAAATAGAACCTATGCAAGTGGAAAATTTCAACTACGACAACCGGATCGTCCGGAACTTCATCATTGCCTCAGTTATTTTTGGCGTGGTGGGTATGTTGGTAGGGTTGGTCATTGCGATCCAACTTTACTATCCAGCATTAAACCTTAACTTACCATTTACATCATTTGGCCGATTAAGACCATTGCATACCAATGCAGTAATTTTCGCCTTTGTTGGAAATGCAATTTTTGCAGGAATTTATTATTCCTTACAACGCTTATGCAAGGCCAGATTATTTAGTGATGTATTAAGTAATATTCATTTCTGGGGTTGGCAATTAATTATTTTAGCTGCTGCAATTACTTTACCTCTTGGATTAACAACTAGCAAAGAATATGCAGAATTAGAATGGCCAATTGATATTGCAATTGCATTGGTTTGGGTAGTTTTTGGTATCAATATGATTGGTACTATTATCAAACGTCGCGAACGTCATATGTATGTTGCTATTTGGTTCTATTTGGCAACATTTATTACGGTAGCTGTCTTGCATATTGTAAATTCATTTGAATTGCCAATAAGCTTTACCAAAAGCTATATGTTATATGCAGGTGTACAAGATGCCTTGGTGCAGTGGTGGTATGGACATAATGCGGTTGCGTTTTTCTTAACCACCCCTTATTTAGGTATGATGTATTATTATTTACCTAAAGCAGTAAATCGCCCAGTTTATTCTTATAAATTATCTATTGTTCACTTCTGGACATTAATCTTCTTATACATTTGGGCTGGTCCTCACCATTTATTGTATTCTGCTTTGCCAGATTGGGCGCAGTCATTAGGTGTTGTTTTCTCTATTATGTTGATTGCGCCATCTTGGGGTGGTATGATCAATGGTTTATTAACCTTGAGAGGTGCTTGGGATAAGGTACGTGATGAACCTGTATTGAAATTCTTTGCTGTAGGTGTTACCGCTTATGGTATGGCTACTTTTGAAGGTCCAATGTTGAGTTTGAAAAACGTAAATGCCATTGCGCATTTTACAGATTGGATCGTAGCGCATGTGCATACGGGTGCTTTGGGTTGGAATGGCTTAATGACATTTGGTATGTTCTACTGGATAGTTCCAAAAATTTATGGCACCAAATTGTATTCAAAATCTTTGGCAAATACTCATTTCTGGATTTCAACTTTAGGTATTTTGTTCTATGCTATTCCAATGTATTGGAGTGGATTTACCCAAGGCATGATGTGGAAAGAGTTCTTACCAGAAGGTATGTTGAAATATCCAAACTTCCTTGAAACAACATTGCAAGTTATTCCTATGCATATAATGCGTTCTATAGGTGGTACCATGTTTTTAAGTGGTTTGTTTATTATGATTTACAACTTAATAAAAACTGCTGCAAGTGGTAAATTAATTGCCAATGAAGCAGCATCTGCACCAGCATTAGAGAAAAATTATGTAGCACATGGATCACATTCATTCTGGCATAAAGCGTTTGAACGCAAACCAGTTACTTTTATGGTTTTAACTGTTGTAACCATTTTAATTGGTGGTATGGTTGAAATTATTCCAATGCTTACCATTAAATCTAATATTGCAACCATTAGCAGCGTAAAACCATATACACCGCTTGAATTACAAGGTAGAGATATTTATATCCGTGAAGGTTGCGTTAGTTGTCACTCACAAATGATTCGTCCTTTCCGCAGTGAAACCGAACGTTATGGAGAATACTCAAAGGCTGGTGAATATGTTTATGACCATCCATTCTTATGGGGCTCTAAACGTACTGGTCCAGATTTGATGCGTGTGGGAGGTAAATATCCAAACAGTTGGCATTATAACCACATGATTGATCCGCGCCAAATGTCGCCAGGTTCTATTATGCCTGCTTATCCTTGGTTATTAGAAAATGATTTGAATACTTCTAATACAGCAGATAAGATTAATGCCATGCGTACTTTAGGTGTACCTTATGAAAAAGGGTACGAAACGCAAGCAGAAGCTGATTTATTGGCACAAGCCACTAAAATTGCTGATGGCTTAAATAAAGAAGGTTATCCAATTGCGGCCAATAAAGAATTGGTGGCTTTAATTGCCTACTTGCAAAGACTTGGTACTGATATTAAATTAAGTCACACCGCTAGTAAATAATTCATCCATGTTTAAACAACATATCCAAAATCTTACTGGTGTATTTCATTCGGGATACCTCATATTCTCATTGATTGTATTTATGACATTCTTTTTGGGCGTATTGGTATGGGTTTTTAAAGCCGATAAAAGTTACATCAAAGACATGGAGCAAAAACCATTAGAATAATAAAATAATAATATCATGAAGAATAAATTATTTACATTGTCGGCTATGCTATTAATGGCTGGCACTATATCAGCTCAAACAGCTGATGCAGCAGGTGCAGATTCGGGAATTGGCCTTACTGGCGTCCTAATTGCAGTTAACGCTGTTCTGCTTTTGTTTGTGATTTTCTTGTTAGGTTCATTAAGTGCTGCCATTCAAAAATTGCGCGCTGCAAATGAAGGGAAAGAGCAAATTAGTTGGTGGGAAAAATTTGCCGCTTTAAAATCTGAAAAATCAGAAGCAGAATTAATTTTGGATGAAGATTTTGATGGCATTTCAGAATTAGATAACCCAACCCCACCTTGGTACAATTTCATTTTTTATATAAGCATTGGTGTGGCAATTTTATACATTTTAAATTACCACGTATTTAAAATTGGCAAGTTGCAAACAGATGAATATACTATTGCAGTAGACGAATCTAAAATAGCTGTTGATGCTTATTTGAAGAAAACGGGCAACTTGATTGATGAAAATAATGTAACGCAAGTAACAGACAAAAAAACGATTGCTGAGGCAGGTTTGATTTTCATTGATAAATGCGCTGTTTGTCACCTTGCAGATGGCGGTGGTATGGTAGGTCCGAACCTTACAGATAAATATTGGATTCATGGTGGTGATGTTAAGTCTATTTTCAAAACCATTAAATACGGTGTGCCTGCAAAAGGTATGATTTCGTGGCAAAACACTTTTAGTGGCAAGCAAATTCAAGCCTTGGCTTCCTATGTTAGATCACTACAAGGTACTACTCCTGCTAAAGCTAAAGAGCCTCAAGGTGATTTATTCACTGAAGCAGGTACTGTTGCTCCAGGTGATTCTACTATTATAGCAAAAGATACTACAAGCAGTAAATAACACTAGGAATATTTCGATTTTTTTACACGAAAAGAAGTTTAACAGTTGTAATTTTACTAGCTGTTAAGCTTCTTTTTTTTAATGATAATAGAGCATGAAAAGCGCACATCCATTAGCCGATGAACATTTCCGCGATGAATTGTCAAACGTAGATAAAGAAGGAAAAAGACTTTGGATTTTTCCTAAAAAACCGAAAGGGCGTTTTTACAATTACCGCACTTGGTTAAGTTGGTTTTTTATGGCAATGATGTTTGTTGGGCCTTTTCTAAAATTTAAAGGACATCCGCTTTTGCTGTTAAATGTATTAGAGCGCAAGTTTATTATTTTGGGAATGGTGTTTTGGCCGCAAGACCTTAACCTGTTTGCTTTGCTCATGCTTTCTTTTGTATTGTTTATAGTGCTTTTTACGGTGCTATTTGGTCGTGTATGGTGCGGTTGGGCTTGTCCGCAAACTATCTTTTTAGAGATGTTGTTTCGCAAGGTTGAATATTTAATAGATGGAGATTACCAGCAACAAAAAAGATTGATGGATCAAGAATGGAATACTGAAAAGATTTTCAAAAGAACATTTAAACACATTATCTTTTTCTTGTTATCGTTTTTAATTGCAAATACATTTCTTGGTTATATTATTGGAATAGAAGAGTTGAAATTATTGGTGGTAGATGGCCCAATGGATCACTTGGGTAAATTTGCATCTCTGCTCATTTTTACTTCTGTTTTCTATATGGTATTTGCTCACTTAAGAGAATTGGTTTGTGTGTTTATTTGCCCTTATGGTCGTTTGCAAGGATTGATGCTAGATAAAAACTCTATGGTAGTAGCCTATGATCATGTGCGCGGCGAACCAAGAGGTAAGGTAAAAAAAGGGGAAGAAGAAGCGCCAAGAGGATCTTGTATTGATTGTAAATTATGTGTGAGTGTTTGCCCAACTGGTATAGATATTAGAAATGGTACACAATTAGAATGTATCAATTGTACCGCCTGTATTGATGCTTGTGACGAGGTAATGGAAAAAATTGAACAGCCCAAAGGCTTGGTTCGTTTTGCCTCAGTAAATAATATTATTGAAGGTAAAAAAATAGGATTGAACTTGAGAAATGGCGCATACGGTGTTGTGTTGGCGGCCTTGTTTGGTGTTTTCTTATATCTATTAATTACCCGTAAATTGGTTGAAACAACCATGCTCAGAACCCCTGGCATGTTATACCAAACCCAAGAGAATGGTAAAATTAGTAATTTATATAGTATTGAGTTTGTTAACAAAACTTTTGATAAATTGCCAATTCAATTGAAATTAATAGAACCAAAAGGAGAAATTAAATTTATTGATGGAAAGGATATTGTAGTAGACAAGGAAAGTGTTGGTGAAAGTTCATTCTTCTTACTGTTGGATGGGGCCAGTATTACTAAAATTTCAACCCCTGTAACCATTGAAGTATGGAGTAATGGAACATTGATAGAAGAAATGAAATCTAAGTTTAATGGTCCTGTTTATTCAAAAGAAAAGGAAGAATTAAAAGAAAAAGGAGAAAAGCATGAAGATTAATTGGGGAACAAAATTGGTATTTTTTGCCGCGTGTTTTATGGTTTTTGTAGTGTCTATGGTAATTGTTATATCGCGTCAAGATGTGCCTTTAGTAGAGGAAAACTACTATGAAAAAGGATTGAACTACCAAAAGGAAATTGATAATAATGCTGCTTCAGATACGAGCATTACTTTGTCTTTTGGTGAAGCTCAAATGGAACCCAATAAATTTTCTAAAGTTATAATAATTGAAAAGTCTTCTCCTGGAGATATTTCAGAGGCAATTATTCAATACTATCGTCCTTCTAATCCTAAAATGGATCAAAAAATTAAAACACAAATTCTTTCAGGTAAGCAATTGATGCATTCTGTAGAAGATTTAGCTGCGGGGAAATGGAAAGCGGTATTGACATGGAAGCTTGGTGAAAAAGAATACAAAATAGAAAAAGAGTTTGAGCGCTAATGCTTTTTCTAACAGCCTTTCTAACTGGTTTAATTGGTAGTTTTCATTGTGCCGGCATGTGCGGGCCCATTGCCTTTGCCTTGCCTGGGAAAAAACAGGAGGGGCTTAAATTTTTTATAGGGCGCTTGCTTTACAACGCAGGTAGAATTATTAGCTATGCTTTTTTAGGTTTTGTATTTGGTAGCTTTGGATTAGGCATAAAATTGGCTGGCTTTCAGCAAAGCTTAAGTATTTTTATTGGCTTGCTAATTCTATTTATTGTGCTTTTCAATTATTTGAAAATTGGTTCATTTTCCTTCAATCCGTTTTCAATGTTATCTTCAAATTTTGTCCAAAAGCTTTTTCAATCTAAATCTTTGTTTGCCTTATTAGCCATTGGTATGCTTAATGGCATGCTCCCTTGTGGTTTTGTATACATTGCCGTACTTGGCGCAAGTGCTACGCAAAATGCATTAGAAGGTGTTGTGTTTATGCTTTTATTTGGGTTAGGTACCCTGCCACTTATGTACGGTGTTTCTATTATTGGTCAGTTTTTATCTATTAAAGTGAGGGGTAAAATAAATAGATTAAGTCCGGTATTTGCTGTATTAATAGCTGTTTTATTTATTGTTCGCGGCCTAAATTTAGGCATCCCTTATTTGAGTCCAAAGATTAATGTTGAGCAATCTGATTTGAAAGATTGTCATTAATAGTGGACTAGTTCATATAAATTCATTTTCTTTGAGGGGAATGAATTGGCGTCGTTTACTCAGATTTAGACATTTTTACAACTGCATTGTATGCGCTTTTCGCGATAGTTTTTTATTGCGTAATAAGGTTTCGGTTCGAACCAATACCTTGCTATTAGTAAAGGTTGAAGCAATTGGGGATTATATTTTCTTTAGAAATTTTTTACAAGAAGTTCGTTTATCAAATAGGTTTAAAAACCACCAAATTACCCTTGTTGGAAATGAAATTTGGAAAGACCTTGCCCTGCATTTAGATGCAGGTTGGGTAGATGAATTTATTTGGATCAATAAAAAAAGATTGGCAACTGACCAATTATACCGCAAAGAAATTTTAGGTTCGATCCACTCCAAAGGCTTTGAAACAGCTTTTCAAGCAAATTTTAGCAGAGAGTTTCTTTGGGGAGATAGTATAGTGCGTGCAAGTGCGGCTCCCAATAGAATTGGTTCGAAAGGCGATAGTGCCAATGATATTGGTTTGTTGAAAGCCATTTCTGATACTTGGTTTACGCAATTAATAACAGAAAATTCAAAGCCTATTTTTGAGTTCAATAGAAACAAAGTATTTTTTGAAAAAGTATTGAACGCAAAGTTAGATATCCAAAAGCCTCAAATTATTTTGCCTCCTCGTGTTGCGCAGAATTATATTGTTTTGTTCCCCGGTGCCGGTGAAAAAATAAAGCAATGGTCGACCCAAAACTTTGGCGCGTGGATAATTGAATACAGGAAAAGTTATGACTTACCTATTTATATATGCGGGGCAAAATCCGATTTTCAGTTAGGCCTTGAAATAATTGAAGCAACAAATGGAATAGCCGGAGTGTTTAATGAATGCGGAAAAACAGACCTACCTGCACTCGTTCAATTTATTGCTAATTCAAAATGTTTAATTACCAATGATTCGAGTGCTTTTCATATTGCGGCCGCAACAGATACGGCATGTATTTGTTTGTTAAGTGGCAGGCATTATGGTAGGTTTGCTCCTTACCCAGAAAATACCTGTAAAAATTTGGTAACGCTATATCCAATGGGGTTTTATGCCTTATTGGAAAATAAAGAAAATGCCATTCAAACAACAAAATATGGTTCACCCTATTCTATTAATGATATTACTGTAGAAGATGTTTTAGCTGCTTATAATAAATTGGTAAAATGAGGGTATTGTTAATAGATAATTATGATTCATTTACTTATATGCTGGCTGATTATCTCCAACAATGCGACCTTGAATGTGTGGTTTGTAGAAATGATGAACCCCTTCTATTAAAAGTGAATCCAAATAGTTTTGACGCTTTGGTAATTTCACCTGGACCAGAAACTCCAATTGAAGCAGGTTTTTTGATGCAGGTTTTGCCTGACTTTATTGGTAAAATACCAATTTTAGGTGTTTGTTTGGGGCATCAGGCCCTGGGATTGCATTTTGGTGCGCTACTTGAAAAGGCTCAAATACCGAGGCATGGAAAGGTTGATTTGCATAAACATTTAGGGAATTCTTTGTTTGAGGGCGTTCCAGAAAAATTCTTGGCAAGCAGGTACCACTCGCTAATTCTCAAAAACTTACCTGCTAATTTGGAAGCTATATGTTACAGTGGTGATGAGTTAATGGGCTTTGTTCATGTAGGTTTGCCTATTTGGGGATTACAGTTTCACCCAGAGAGTTGCGAAACAGCGCATGGCCTACAAATGATAAAAAACTTTATAGAAATGGCGAAAAAAATTGCTCAAAATTAAATTTGCCTATATTTGACTAAGATTATATTGAATGGATTATCAAATTCACAAAGAGGGGAAATACAATTACATCGATCAAGGTGAAGGTGAGGTGCTTCTTCTTTTGCATGGATTATTTGGTGCGTTAAGCAACTGGAACGATGTATTAAAGCACTTTAGCAAGAACCACCGAGTGGTAATTCCTATTATGCCCATATTTGAAATGAATATTTTAAAGCTCAGTGTTGAAGGCTTGGCAAATTTTATTCATGATTTTATTGAGTTTAAGGGCTTTCAAAAAGTACATATTTTGGGCAACTCTTTAGGCGGCCATGTTGCTTTGGTGTACATTAAAAAATATCCAATTAAGGTTGAAACGCTTTTATTAACTGGCAGCTCGGGCTTGTATGAAAATGCTTTTGGTGCCAGCTATCCACGTAAAGGTGATAAACAATACTTACGCGATAGAATTAGCTTAACTTTTTATGATCCTGCTTCTACTACAGACGAATTGGTAGATGAAGTATATGAAACCATTCAAGATAAAGGCAAACTTTTGAGAATATTAACCATGGCAAAATCTGCCATTAGGCATAATATGCGCAAGGATATTCCAAACTTTAAAATGCCTGTTTGCTTAATTTGGGGAATTCAAGATACCATTACACCTCCAGAGGTTTGTGACGAGTTTCATGAATTGTTTCCCAATTCAGAAAAACATTATATAGATAAATGTGGGCATGCACCCATGATGGAGCAGCCTATAGAATTTAATATTTTGGCCGACCAATTTTACAAAAAACATATCCCTGCCTAAGATGTTTGCAAAGCAATTTGTTTCTAACGAAATCTTTCCTTTAAAGAAATCTGATTCTGCAGAATCTGCTTTGCTATTTATGGAAGATTGGTTGGTAAAAGAATTGCCTATTGTAGAGAGCGGGAAAGTATTGGGTTTGGTTCGAAAGGCAAATTTATTAGATAATGACGACAAACGCATAGATCAAATAATGGACCTTCATATTGATTCTTTTGTGGTGAATGAATTTACTCATTTGTTTGATTTAATGAAACAAATGAATCAATATGAATTAAATACTTTGGCCGTGCTTGGTTCAGACCAACAATACATAGGAATTGTTTGTGCAAAAGATTTAAGCAATTATGCTTTTGCCCATTCTGCCTTAGTGCAAGAGGGATCTGTTTTGGTAATTGAAGTTTCGGCAATACATTATTCATTGGCGGAAATTTCAAGAATTTGTGAAAGCAATGACGCCAAAATAATTCATTTGATGATTGAAAATTTAAAGGATGAAAACAATACACTCCTGGTTTCAATTAAATTAAATAAGCAATACCTCACGCATGTTATTGCCAGTTTGGAAAGGTTCTCCTATAAAATTGTTTATACCAATTCGCCTACAGATCCTAATAATTCATTAGACGACAGGTATAATTGGTTGGTAAAATATTTAAACACCTAAAAATGAAATTAGCCATTTACGGTAAGTATTTTAAGGATGAAAAGTTTGTTGAAATTCAGCATTTTTTTGATGCCTTAATTGAAAGAAAAATTTCGTTTTGTATTTATCGTAAGTATTATGATGATTGCTTAAGGAATGGCTTGCATTTGCCTATTGGCCTAAAAACTTTTGGTGATGGTGGAGATTTTGAAGCAACCCAATATGATTTTTTGATTAGTATTGGTGGCGATGGTACCATTTTGAGTTGTGTTGAAATATTGAAAGACGCACCTGTGCCTGTGGTGGGCATCAATACTGGTCGTTTAGGCTTTTTAGCCAGTGTTGCTGCTGATGATGCAGTGAATTTGTTAGATGAGTTAGAAAAGGGGCATTATTCAATTGATAAAAGAACATTGCTTGAATTATCTTCAGACAAAAATATGTTTGGTGGTGTAAAATACGCCCTCAATGATTTTGTAATTCATAAAAAAGATAGCTCTAGCATGATTACTATTCATACCTATATCAATGGGGAGTTTTTAAACTCCTATTGGAGTGATGGTTTAATTATTTCGACCCCAACAGGGTCTACTGGCTATAATCTAAGTTGCGGAGGACCAATTCTTTATCCAGCATCCCAGAGCTTTGTAATTACCCCAATTGCCCCGCACAATTTAAATGTGCGTCCAATGATTATTTCCGATCAAAATGTTATTTCATTTGAGGTGGAGGGGCGCGGCAGCACCTTTTTAGCTACCCTCGATTCTCGTTCGGAAAGCATTGATAATAAAACGCAATTAGCCATAAAAAAGGCCGATTTCTGCTTAAATTTGGTTAGAATGAACGGTGATGACTATTTACAAACCCTGCGAGAAAAATTAATGTGGGGCTATGATAACCGAAATTTCAGGAATTAAAGGCCTTTCGGCTCAGGTAAATAGAAAAAATTACCTAAAAAAGCCATAAATTTTGTATCATTTTCAGAATAGCTGCCGTTAAAGTTGTCGGTTTCCTATTTTTCAGTATTTTTGCTATTATGGACAAGTTGAAACGCCACGTATTATTATGCTGTTCAATCTTTTTAGGATTGATGGCCCAAGCACAACAGGTAGAAATTGGACTTCTATTAGGAGCCTCCAATTATTCTGGTGATTTAAGTAATGAATCTATACTCATGAAAGAGACCCATATGTCGGGTTCCGTTTTCGGTAGATATAATTTTTCGCCAAAATTTGCTGTAAGCGGTTGCTTTGGCTATGGCAGGGTTTCTGGCGACGACAAAAACTTCGTCAGTGAAAAAAGATCTTATGTTTTAAAGCAGGCAATTACAGAAAACTTTGAGTTTAACAAGTACCGTAACTTGAATTTTTATTCAGATGTTTACGAGTTTTCTGTTCATGCGGAATACAATTTTTTACCCAATAACTTGAATTCTTATGCGGCTCGCCCATTTGTACCCTACGTGTTTGTTGGATTGGGGATTTTTAACTTTAACCCTAAATCAACTTTCAATGGCAAAGTAATTGAATTGCAGCCTTTGGCAACAATTGGTCAAGGTTCAACCACTTATAACGATACTAAAAAATATCCCCTTACCGCATTTTGCTTGCCAATTGGCTTAGGTTTTAGACAGAAAATTGGCGACGATTTTTTTCTAGGATTTGAGACGGGTGTAAGATTTACAAACACCAATTATTTGGATGATGTAGGTGGTAGATATGCGAGCCCTTCAGTTGTTAATGGCGCTACCGGAAGAGCAGGTTTATTAATGGGCGATCGTTCTTGGGAATTGTTAAACGGAAATGTAGATCCAAGTGCTACAGATCCAATGTC
>CAIYNF010000192.1 GCA_903927505.1 uncultured Bacteroidota bacterium
AGCAATTGCCAAGCCCAATAGCAACAGGTGTTTCAGTAAATTCAGTTTTTCAGGCCATACAAAAAGCAAGTTGGGGTATTAAGTTGGGAGTGGTGCTTGGATTGGGTTTTGTTTCGGCAATTGTTTATGTAGCAAGCACTAAAAAAGATGCGCCTCAAATTGCGCAAAAAGAATCGGTTCAAGAAATACCTGGAACAAAAGAAAGTGAACAAAAATTAACGATTGAGAATGTAAGCGAAAAGCAAGCGCAAAAAAATACAAGTTCAAATCAAAATACGCCTATTCAAAAATTAAGAGAGCCGCAAGTTCAAACAATAACAAATGCCCATGCGGCACCTGTAATAGTTAGCCCAAACAATGAAACGCAAAGTTCAAATTTGGTTCAACCCAAAGAAAACAAAGCGCCTGAAAAGTTGCCTATTCCAATTCGCATCATACAGCATAACAAAGTAGAAAAAACAGATGAAAATTCAACTTCTACTGTTGCGCCAGAATTTGGAAATGCATTCAGTCCGGACGGAGATGGTAAAAATGATACTTGGGAAATTAGGCTGGAAAACCCGGTTTATTTTCATTTGAAAATTATGGATGCAAGTGGTCGTTTGGTATTTGAAACGGAGCAATATGGGCAGTTTTGGAATGGCTTAAACCAAAAAAATGGCTTTGAATGCGAGGCAGGGACTTATGCTTTTGTGATTGATTACCAAGCAAATAATTCTGAAAAAATTAAAACCAAAAACGGCTTTTTGAGCCTCTACCGATAGGAGTTGGATTTTTGGGGAATAAAATGTAGGTTAGCAAAATTATCTGAAGAAAAAAAAAGTAATAAATATATATGATGAAACGATTATTTACCAGACTAGTTTTAATTGCAGTTTGTTGGCTGGGTGCCGCAAGTGCTTTTTCACAATCTTTAACGCTAGATGTGCAGCCACGTGTGATTTGTTTGGGTAATCCCATGCAAATTGATGCCTACCTTACAGGGGTAAACGTGAATGATGTAACCTCTTACCGTTTTGATTGGGGTAATGGAGATTCTAGTATCAATAATATTGGTAAGCCGGTATCAAATACCAGAACCTACCAATATTCTGCAGCTGGCGTTTACAATATTACGGTAACTGCTAGATTTAGCAACCGCAGTCCTGTAATCACATCTTATTGGGATACAGTATACAACAAGCCACAAGCCAATTTTCAATTGATGAGTTTGGATTCACAGTGCTTTAAATACAATGAATATTGTTTTAAAGATTTAACTGTTCCTGGTCCTTATCCTAGCTTGCCATTAAACTTGTTGATATTTGCTTATGGTGATGGTGATAGTAACATGATTTCCAATGGTACCATTAAATGTCATCATTTTGGGCAGGGTAACCGTAGGTTCAACGTTACGCTAACAACTACAGATATTGGAGGTTGTGAAACCAAAGCCTATCAGTATGCATTTGTTGCTCCCAATATTAATCCAAATTTCTCTGTGAGTGGTATTCCAAAATGTGATACTACACCTTATATTTTCGTAAATAATACGCCTGTTTCTCAATCAGATTTATTATGGTTTAGATGGGAATATGGAGACGACAGTGTTTATAATTCTGCCAATCCATTAACAGGTAATGATCCGCGTTGGAGTTTGTTTACCTACAAATACACTAAGAATGGTGTATTTAATCCGCGTTTGATTGTTCGTCACAAACGCTACAATTGCGCCGATACATTTGACTATTCTTTCACAGGAAGTCAATTGCCAGAGAACATTGTTTTACGCTATGATATTAGAAGTAGAAGAAGTGTAAACAATGATACCATTGCAGATAGTGTTTGTTTAATGAACTTAAACACTGCGGGTGTTTGTTTGTACAACAATTATCCATTGCAAGGAATAAATACACCTATTCAAATTTTATGGGATTTTTCTGATCCAAATGCCAACCCACCAGGTTCGGATAAAAAATTAAATGAGGTTACCCCTTGTTACCGTTACCAAGGTATGGGGCATTATTTTCCTAAACTATATGTTGCTTGTCCAGGACAACCATTAAGAACAATTAACTTTTGGTCGCGCATAGACACGGCCAGACAGAGTGACACACAATATGCACCACCGCCTGTTTTAAATCCTGGTATCAATACCATCAATGGTTACTTCTTTAAGGTAACAGATAGTATGGCACAATACAGATGGATTATGGGTGCCAATGGTATTCCGCGTGATAGTATTGTTTCTTATTGGAAATGGTTCAATGATGATCCTGCAAAAGCAAGTTACAAAAAACGCAGAAACCAATTACAAGGTTATGGTGTAAATATTATGGGCCCCTTGGTTCAGGTAGAAGATCCACCAAAGAACGTGAAGATGAATCCTGCATTGAAAAACCAATGCGCGCCTAGTTTTCCTGTGGAGTTTACCAATGCTACCAATGCCTACCAATCTAATAACTTATATATAAGGTGGGATTTTGCTGATAATTATGCGCCACGTTGTACTTCTTATTCATTGCCAAATCCAAGTATGTTTAACGGCGGCAGAGAGCCCTATACAACTGCCAATGATATGTTTAATAGAACACTTGGTCGTTTTATGTACAAAGGTGTTATTTATCCTGGTCGTGTAAACTGTGCTTTCTCACATGATACTTTGCCAATTCACCAATACCAAAAATGGGCAGATATTTACAGGTGGTTCTATCATGGAAAAGATTTCCCACCATACGATTCTGTAAATTGGACTAATGATTTAGCTAAACCAATTGGCGGTGCTGGGCAACCAAGGTTCCGCGTGCATCCATTAGATGCTGGTGCTTTGGGTTATCCAAGTGTATGGGGTCAGCCAGCTTATTCTGCAGGTGTAACACCATCAAGGATTGATACATTATTAGGAATGTGGCCTGCGGATATCAATCCAAATAGGCCAATTACTTTAGCGTCCATGATTCCTGACCCATTTGCCAGTGCAAAAGGATTGACATCATTAGCCATTCCTCCTGGAACGAGGGTGGATACAAACGGATTATTGGTACCACCATTGTCTGGCTTATTACCTGATGGAACCAATAGGGCCTTGTACCGCGGAAATATGAAACTTCCGGGTTCTCAAATGACATTGTATGAATACTTCTTTAAACGTAGTGTTGAAGCTTGTTATACGGTTAAATTGTATGAAAAAGACAGTTTCAATAACCAATCTGATGATGCGTATAAAACATTTACACGTATCAACATGGTGGGTGGCAATATTATTATCCAACAAAAAACAGATACTACTATAGGTCATGCTGTAATTCATACCAGTGATACTTTTAATTATGCTGGTCCGAGCCCATCAATTTATCCTATAGTAGATAGTTTATATATTACTAATGCGGGTACTGGTAATGTTACCACCAATAATGTTCCTGTAACAGGTGGTTCTGGAACAGGCATGTTGGTTCATATCAAAGCAAATGCGGGTATTGTAACAGAAGTGCAAGTTAGCAATGGCGGTAAGGGTTATGCCCTCAATGATGTAGTAACTATTGCAGGCGGCTTAACCAATGCTACTTGCCAAGTAAAACGTTTGAAAGATGTTTTGATTTATAATTACAAGCAATATGATGTTTTGCAGGATGGAAGTTCTAAATACATTATGGTTCGCGATGATGAGTTCTTTGTAGACTATTACGATTGCGGTGGCGAAGGAACAGTTCAATTGCCACTTGCTGGTGCCGATGCTTATGGTGTTGGACAGAACGGTAGAATTTGCCCTGGTTTGTATGATGGAGAAAAAGGTGGTAACCCACAAATTGTATTTGATGCAAGTGCGGGTAATCCAGGAACCTATCCAGATTGCGGACAAAGAACGGTTATCTTATTAAACTACGATTCATTTGCAGATAGACATGATGGTACTGCTTGTCAGTTAGACGGATGGGTAGATTGGCAAGGAATGTCGGCAAGTAGCGGCTTTACCTCTAATGTTACAGGTGGAGGAAATACCTGGCCAGCATTTTATACCATTCCTAATTTCTTCCCATTGCCTCCTGGTCCTTGGACAGGTGCAAGTGGTGCAGTTAACTTTACACACTACCAGCCAAGTACAGATATTCCTTGGTCTTATACCCACTCTCCTCAAAATCCAAATGGATATGTAACCATTGGTATACAAGTAGGTAATGGTTCTGGATCATACCAATGTTTGTCGCAAACCGTTTGGTACCATAACTTCTTCCACTTTATTAAATTGGCTACGGAGTATACTTATAGAAAAGTAGGCGGTTATGCAGCATACGGAAACCCAAGCAGGTTGCCAAGTCAAGATTATACTTTTGATACGTGTAGCAACTTTGTTCAAGCAAATCCTGCGCCACCGCCAACGCAATTGTATACACCAAATCCTTCATACCGTGAGCCTTGGAGCCGTTTGTTTGGAAAAGGAGATATTATTGAATTTGTACCTTATGCTAAACAACAAGATTTTGTATTAACAGACGAGTGGGTTTGGGGTGATGGTATTGTTACTGTAGATTCATTTATAACTAACAAGGTAGATACCTTTGTAGCTTTGAATCCGAGCAATCCTAGTCAATTGTCGTACTTTGAAAAGAATACTTTTCCTGTAAACCGTATCCGTTACGAGTTTGAAACTTCTACTTTCCCTTGGACTATTTTGAGTTCAAAAATTCCTTACCAGGTAGGAGTGCACACATTCTTCACAACACGCTACGATACCATTTGGCAATGTAATGATGCAACGCACCAATTGCCGCCACAATCTATAACACCTACTAATATCTTTATTGATACAGCTTTCTTTATTCTACCTGTGCAACATCAGTATTTCATGTCTTCATATGAAATGCCTGCTGGTCCTGGTTCGAGCCTAAAGAAAAATGAAATTACAGAGGTGAGTCACCGTATGAAAACTACCACTATTTGTTTGAACTCTACTGAGCGTCAAATTGTAATTGGTGTAATGGATACTTTCTATATGAAAGAAGGCAATGATTTCTCTGATGGTGTATTGTGTGTGGGTCAAACTGTGAACTTTATAGATTCAATACGCTATTGGTTCCCTAAATCACAAGGTCAGTACAACCCATCACGTCCTTTGAACATTCCAGCAGGTGAAGAGCCGTTGTTACGTTTCTTAGACATGCATGGTGCGGGTATGATTAACTATCCAATTGATAGTATCAAGACCTATCCAAATGTGACCAAATATGTTTCAACTATTCAAAGTAGTTGTCCTACCGGATGGCAATTCTTAATGTCTGGAACAGCTCCAAATAATTACAACTTCTGTATTAAAATAGATACCAATTTCTACGAACGTATTTATTGGGATTTTGAATCGGATGGTGTAATTGATGCAACTGGTAAAAATCCTTCGCATAAATTTGATTTACCAGGTAGATTTAAGGTGTCTATGATTAGTAGAGATACCGTTGGATACTTTGATACTTGTTCTATGTTCTTAGATGTGGTGAAGCCTGTTTCTTACTTCAAGAGCCAACGCATATTTGCTTGTAGTGATCCTACAATTTTCCACGACTCATCTTATATTATTGATGGTTGTTATGCAACTAGCGGCTATGCTTGCGATCAAATTAAAGAGCGCAGGTGGTGGTTTGGAGATTATGGTTATGGCAAAGACGATTACCGTTCTACCTTAACAGATCCATTCTATCCATACCGTAAAAATGGTTGGTACAGGGTACAGCAGGTAATTGAAACCAACCAAGGTTGTTTTGATACTTCTAGACAAGATATTTATATTTCTGGACCACGTCCTAGAATTAAATTATTGAGTGATACTTTGGGTTGTGTTCCTTATACCATTCGTTTGGTAAGTTATCCTAACGACTCTGGTAATATTGCGGCAACAGCATCTACTTTGATTCGTTCTGGTAGACCAGATGGCGGTTACAATACCATTTCTACTTCTAATCCTGATACCATCTCTATTACTTATGATGTGGAAGGTGTGTATTATATTTCTGCAGTAGGTTATGATAAAAACCCTCCAGTATTGTCTACTTGTCCGCCTATTATCTTGCCAGATACTGTAGGAGGATTTGAGAAGGCAATTAAGATTTATGTGAAGAATCCATATTTGGTAGGTTTGGAAACAAGTAAAGACAAAGTGTGCGTGGGTGAAGTGTTTACAGTAAAAAACACTTCTGATATGGATACCATTACCAAGTTTAGAATGTATGCGTATAACCAAGATTATACGGCTATTGCAGATACTGCCTATAAAACTAACTACGATAAGGATTCTGTATTTAGGTATTTATTCTACAAGCCAGGAGTTTATAATTTGGTAATGCATTCAACACGCTTTATTCCAAATACGCCTCCTTGTGAATCTAGAGATACAGTAACGGTAACGGCATTAAAAGCCAAGGCAGACTTAAGTATTGATAGTATTGGATTGCCACGTTACAATGTTTGGAATAAGAGTGACAGTGCTGTGGCCAATAGCTACTGGTGGAGAATTTATAACCCAGATGGTAGTTTAAGGTCTGAGTTATTTGTTCCAAGTAATACTGATCCAAACTTTAACTTAAAAATCATTGATTTTAAAAATGACACAGGAACATTTAATGTGTGTGTTTGGGCAATGACGGCTGGATTAGACAATTGCTACGACTCCGCATGTAAAACTGTAACCAATACATTTATCATTGATATTGATATTCCAAACGTTTTCACTCCAAATGGAGATGGGCAGAACGATATGTTTAATATTAAAATCAAAGGTGAGGAAATGTACGACTTGAAAATCTGGAACCGTTGGGGCGGTCAGGTATTTGAAAGTACCGATCCTAAGGTAATGTGGAATGGACAGACCAATAATACGGGTGCTGAAAATCCTGAAGGAACTTACTACTTTGTGTTCAGGTATAAATTGAGAACACAAGCAGAGCAAACCGTAAGGGGTTCAATAACCCTATTGCGCAACTAGTTTGCAAATACTACAGAGAAATCCCGCTTTCCAATTGGAAGGCGGGATTTTTTTTGGTTCGAACCGAAACTTAATTTTAATTAGGGAACAAATTTTTATCTTGATTTGGTATTATCTTTGTTAGGTTCAAAAAAAGAAATGCTATGAAATTGTGTTATAAAAACATTGGGCTTTTGTTGTTTGGTTTATTTTTAATTGCTTGTAATACTAAAAAGTATTCTCGTGAAAGCATACCTGCACAGCGCATAGAATTTGGCTACATGAACCAAAAGACGGGAGGAACCAATACGTATATTTTGGCCGATAATGGTCAGTTGTTTCAGAAGAGCACCATTACAAGCAGGTATACTGAATACAAAAAGGTTAAATTAAAAGATGCCCAGTTTATTTATTCGATGGTGGATCAATTGAAACAGAGCAATAGCTCTATGTATACCATTGGACAAGAAACGCATTTTATACGCTTGCGCAATGGCATAGAATTGCAAGAATGGAAATGGGATGCTGCCGATCTTAATCTGCCAAGTGATATAAAGCGCTTGGACGAGTTATTGATAGAGATTTTTGAGAAGAAAATAGACTAGGCAAACCGCCTTTTAACAAGGCTTTCTAATTCGCGCACCAATTCATGGTTTTGGTCCCATTGAAATTGTACGTTTAGTGCACTAAATATTTGAAGGGCATCATTTAAGCCATTTGCCCCGTTTAATTTTTCAATTGCCTTTGCGTATTCCACTACATTTTCTTTGAATAACTCATTTACAATTGCAATTTTCTTGTTGAGATTAATAGCAGATTTGATAGTATCAATGGGAGCGTCAATTGTTTTATCTGCAAGAGGGATGACAACAGGAGGGTTGTTTTGGGCAATTTTATCGTTAAAGGTTGGTTCTTTTTCTTTAAAGGATGCGTTGAGTTCAACAGGCTTTGGTTCGTCCATAGCCGGCATTACGGTATATTGAATTCTTTTATTTTCTACTGCTTTTCCTATGTTTACATCGCCACCTGGGAGGTGTTCTATATTTTGTTTAGTACTATCCGTTGCTTCATTTACCTGGTTGGTGATTATTTGAAAATTAACGGATTCGGGTATAAATTCTTCTTCCTGTATTTCTACTTGTTGAAACAAATCATCTAAAGGAACATCATTTTGAGAGGCATATTCTATTACCTCTTGAAAATTATTTACCAAAACGGGCGCATCCTGGTTCAATATATCTTCTACCTTAATAATTTCAAGCGTTTTAGGTTCGTCAATAAGTGTATTTGTAGCGGCAGTATTATAATTGGGAACCGAAGGCTTAGCGGTATTTCTTTCTTCCAAAATTGCAGCATCAGATTTAAGCTTCATAAGCATTTCGTATAAATCTAGGCATTGTTTCTTAAGTAGGTCTTTGTCTATATCACTAAAAGCGTGATTTGAGTTTAGAACCTCTGAAATATTTTTGTTGAGGTCATCAGCTTTTGCCTTAATTTTACTTACTAACTGCAGGGAATTCATAACTTGCGATTTTATTTTCACAAATTTTAATATTCTTAGCTAACTTTAATTAACATTTTAAGATATTAGTAGGCGGATTAGCATAGAATAAGAAACACTCGAAGAAAGCATGTTTATTGAACCAAGATATAATCTGCAGCAGCGGAAAGGATGGATTGAAGTTATTTGCGGCTCAATGTTTTCTGGTAAAACAGAGGAGTTGATACGCAGGATTAACAGGGCTAAAATTGCCAACCAAAAGGTGGAGATTTTTAAGCCAGATGTAGATGTGCGCTATGATGAGACACAAGTGGTTTCGCATAATTCCAATGCAATTGAAGCCACACCTGTAAGTAGTTCACTGAATATATTATTGATGGCCAAGGAGGCAACCGTAATAGGGATAGATGAGGCGCAATTTTTTGATGAAGAATTATTGTATGTGGCAGAGAAATTGGCTGAGCAAGGACTGCGCGTAATAGTTGCTGGTTTAGATATGGATTATTTAGGAAAGCCATTTGGCCCTATGCCCAAAATTATGGCGGTGGCAGAATATGTAACTAAGGTACATGCAATATGTATGGTTTGTGGCGATTTGGCAACGCATTCCTATAGAAAGGTAGATCATGGCAACTTGATTATGTTAGGTGAAAAAGACACCTATGAGGCGCGCTGTAGACATTGTTTTAATAAAGGGATGACGGAAGGCGCATGAGTATAGGAAAGGACATTATTGTTTTTTCTTCATTTCGTTGGGATCAGCCTATGGCAGAGGCGTCTATTGCTTTGGTGAAAGAGTTGAGTAAAAGTTGCCGTGTGTTTTTTGTGAATAGACCATTTTCAATTAAGGATTTATTTATAGACCATGCGGATCTTACAATGCGAAGTAGGATTAAAACAATCCTTTTGCGCAGGTCGCCCTTTATGAATGTTGAAACAGGTTTTTCTAATTTTATTGTTGCAACTCCTGGATTAACTATTCCCATAAATTTCTTGCACAAGGGTTTTTTTTATAATGCCTTAAATGTAATTAATAATTGGGTTGTAAAGGCTTGTATGAACAGGATGGTAAAGGAGTTTGAGATAAGGGAATTTGTGTATTTGAATTTATTTAACCCAATAATACTTCCAAACTTATCTTTAAGGTCTGCTAAAAATGTATTGAATATTTATACCGTTTTACATGATATAAAATTTTCGCCATACATGCAAAGACATGGTGTGCAAGCCCAAGAGAAAGCATTAAAAAATGCGGATTTAGTTTTGGTAAATTCTAAAAACCAATGGCGAGAATTAATTAGCAAGGTTGAAAATATTTATTATTTCCCAAATGGGGTAGAGTATACTGTTTGGGAAAGTATAAGATTGAAGGATATTGCTGCTCCCTATGATTTATACAATATTGGTTCAACAAAAGTGATTATGTTTTGTGGTTACTTAAGTTCCAATCGGGTTGATTATAATTTACTTCGCTTGGTTTGTGAAAACTACCCAAATTACTTAGTTGTGCTGGTTGGAGCCTATGAAGAAGAAGATTTAATTAAATATAAATTAGAGGAAATACCCAATTTAATTATTTTAGGAAATAGGAGGTATGAGGCCATTCCAGCCTATATAAAATGTGCGCATGTTTGTATTATTCCATATTTGTGCAATGACTTAAACAAAAGTGTGTATCCCTTAAAGCTCAATGAATATTTGGCAATGGGAAAACCAGTTGTAAGCACGCTATTTAGTGAGGATTTGGAGCCATTTGCCAACAATGTTTATCTTTCAAGCAACTACGAAGATTTTTTAAGCAATATTGATTTGGCCATTCAGGAAAACAATGCCCAAAGGCTTGAAAATAGAATTAAATTAGCAGAAAAGAATAATTGGCCATATAGGGTTAATTTGTTGAATCAATTGATAGCGCAATTTACAAGAAATGAGCGTTGAAATGAAAACTTCATATGATGTTGTAGTTCTTGGTCTATCGCGTTCAGATAATGCGCTATCTTCAGTTACCAAAGCATTTGCAAAGGAATTAGCCAATACGCATAGGGTGTTTTATATAGATAGGCCCTATAGTTTCAAAGATTTATTTGCTGTTTTATATTCAGCAAGTTTTAGAAAAAAAATACTTGCCTTGCTTTTTGGAATAGGTTCTTTTCGAATCCAAAAATTTGGCGATGTTTCCATTGTTCAAGTAATTCCTGGCCTCACCCTGCCAATTAATTTTTTGCCCCAGGGTAAGTTTTTTGATTTTTTGAACCGGTACAATAATTATATTATTAATTGCGCAATTTTAAAAACTATTAAAAGGTATAACGTAAAGCAATATGTTTATTTGAATTCGTTTTTGCCTGTTTTGGTTCCCAGCATTTCAAAAAAATTCAAGTATCAACCCTTGTTAAATATTTACCAATCGTTTGATGAAATGAGTGGAGAGGCCTATATAGCCAAGCACGGACAAGTTGCAGAAGAATTGGCCATTTGTGTAAGTGATATTGCAATTGCTACTTCAAGCAAACTTTGCGAAAGGCACAGTGTAAAAAGTAAGCGAAAGGTGAATTTGATAGCAAATGGTGTTGACTTTAACTTGTTTGAAAATGCTAAATACAAAGATTTAGATAGGCCAATTGAATTTCTGGAATTCAAAAATCCTGTTATCTTATACACGGGTCATTACAGTGATTTGCGGCTAGATTCAGATTTGATAATTAAAATTTGCAAGAATTTTAAAAATTGTGAAATCGTTTTTGTGGGAACCTATGAGGCCTTAGATTTAGAAAAATTTGGATTGAACACTATTGAAAATTTACATTTTATTGGTCCTAAAAAAATGGAAGAATTACCAGCATTTTTAAAGTATGCGCAAGTGGGAATTATTCCAAATAAGTTAAATGAATTAACTGCGGGAATTTATCCCTTAAAAGTAAATGAATATTTAGCAGCAGGGTTACCATGTGTAAGCACTAGTTTTAGCGAGGATATGCAGGAATTTGCGCCTTATGTTTACTTGGTGAATACGAATGAGGAATTTGTAGAAAAAATACAATTAGCGCTTCGGGAAGATCCCATGCAAAAATTAAACGAGCGTGTGCAATTTGCTTCAAAGAATTCTTGGCAAAATCGTATAGTGCAATTAGAAAGTTTGGTAGGTGATTACTTAAAAGACAAAAAGATTAAATAAACCCATTCCATTTTCTAATAAACCATTCTGTACTAAGGAATAAAATGATACAAGCAAAAAGCCATTTTTGTTTAATTAAATCTATCAACTCTTCTTCTTTGTATACAACTGTTTTGTTAAAATCACTTTTTAACAATGCGTTTTTTACAATTTCAAATTGATTCATTTGAAAAAATTGCCCTCCTGTTTCTGAGGCAATGGCTCTTAAATTTACAGGATTGGCGCGTGTTTCTAGCGCTTCTGTTTGTAATTCTTTGATGTGAATTTTTCCTGTTCTTTTGCCATAACTAGATTGCCCATTCACACTGGCTTCATAGGTGTATTCGCCTGCATCCAAAGTTCCTATATTTAATTGATAAGCATTTTGTGACTTGCTAAATTGATAAGGAAAAACTTTTCCAGTATTATTTTTAAGCACCAAAGAAATTTCATCTTTGTTAATCATTTCAAATAAGTCGTTGTATAATTCAGCAGTATACGTGAGGGACTCATTTTCATCAATAATTTTTTTGTTTGGTTCGACCCTAAATTTAGTTCTATCACTTTTGCCGCTTGCCCATTGAACAATTTTGTTCAGAATTGTTTCTGAAACATGGGTATTTTGGTTCAATAAAAAATCTTGTAAACGCCAACGCCAGAAGCCTTCTCCGCATAGGTATACTTCGTTTGTTCCTTTGCTATTGCTAAAGAAAAGGAGTGGTGTATTGGTTTTTACATAGCCTATTTGTTGGTACAAAAGGGTATTGGCATTGCCTGGAATTTGGTAGTTGCCAAATGGGGTAATGAGGGGCGAAAATTTTTGGATATTGCTTATTGCGTTTTCATCCAATTGAAACAAACTAAATTGTTGGTTCACCCAGGCTTGTGCCTCATTGTAATTTTGGTTTGGTCCAATTATCCTTAGCGTACCTTGATTGTTTAAATAATTGAGGCCTGTTTGCTTGCCCAAAATATAAACCAGCGGCATGTTCTTTTGTTGCAAAGTTTCTACCAGCTTATTCGCCTCTCCATTGTTGCCAGGTAATTGGTGTAGGATAAAAAGGCTGGCATCATTAATGCCTTCGTCTTTGTAATCTGTATATAAATAGCTTTGTAGTTCGTAATTGGTATTTGCCTCCAAAGTCCTGGTAATTGCACTTATATCTGGGTGTGGCGTTTGGTAAAGCAGTACAATTTTTTGTTTTGATTTTAACACGTTTACCTGAATGGTAATTTTGTTATTTACCAGGTTAACTTCCTTTTGTAAAGAATTAATTTTTATTTGATAGGTATGAATTCCTTCTTTGGCATTGGAGAGTAAGAATTTTTGTGTTCCAAAGTAATTGTTTCCTTTAACTATAATAGTGCCTTTTTGTAAAGTCTCATTGCCTTCGCTTAATGTAAATTGCAGGTTTTCATTGTTACAATAAAATGCTTTACAATCTATTTGAATTTCAAAATCGTTGCCTACAAAAATGCTTGGATTGTATCTTGCTTTTCCAATGAGTGCATCTTTGTGTTGGGTGCTATCGCCTGCGACAATTGTAAATACAGGTGCTGCGCCTTTGTTTAAGGCGTAGGCAGGATTACTTCCTTCATTATAAATACCATCGCTAATTAGGAGGGTAGCGCTGTGGTTTAAATTATAATGATCGTTGCTTATTTGAAGCAAAGCATCTGATAAATTGGTGCTCTTTTCTGTAAAGGTAATTTCTTTGTTTTTTTCTGCACTCGTGCCAATGGCATAGGTTTCTATGCTGTATTGTTCATTAAGTGCTTCGCTTAGTTTGGTTATTTCTTTCCTTAAATTATTTCTAATAAAACTAGAATCACTTGCTTGCAACATAGATGAACTATTATCGATTGCAATTGCTAAAATGGGCTTTTCTTTTCTTTGAGATACCCATTTGAACATGGGACCTAATAATAGAAAACAAACAGTAAAGATTGTAAGAAAACGAATAGCCATTACACTATAAACCATCCAAGGTTTGGACAGTTTAAGAGGGTTTGTTTTATAAAGAAAATAAGCGCTTAAGCTGGCTAATAAGAAACCAGCTAAGATGCCAAAAAGGGGATACGCAAAAGTAAAGTGCATGTGTTTGTTACATCACCATACCACCACAAACGTTGATGGTTTGACCGCTAATGTAAGCAGAATCGTCGCAAGCTAGAAACAATACGCAATTGGCTACATCTTCTGGTTTACCGCCACGTTTCAATGGAATGGTTTTAATCCATTCTTGTTTTATATCATCACCTAGCACTTCTGTCATCTCTGTTTCAATAAAACCAGGGGCAATGGCATTGCATCTGATGTTTCTTGAACCTATTTCTTTGGCAACAGATTTTGTTAAACCAATCATACCCGCTTTAGAAGCTGCATAATTTGCTTGTCCTGCACCGCCAACAATTCCCACAATAGAAGTTATATTTATGATAGAACCTGCTTTTGCTTTCATCATTGGCTTCATGGCTGCTTTGGTCATAGCAAAGGCAGATTTTAAATTGGTATCTAACACATCATCCCATTGTTGTTCGCTCATGCGCATTAACAAAGTATCTTTGGTAATACCAGCATTGTTAACCAATACGTCTAGCGAGCCAAATTCTTTTACAATTTCATCTACCAATTTTTCTGCTTCAGAAAAATCTGCGGCATTGCTTTGGTAGCCTTTTGCTTTTACACCACTTGCAATTAATTCTGCTTCAAAAGCATTTGCTTTTTCTACCGAGCTCACATAGGTGAAGGCGATATTGGCACCTTCTTTGGCCAATTTTTGAGCTATTCCTTTTCCAATTCCGCGAGATGCGCCTGTTACGAGTACTGTTTTTCCGTTTAATTTCATGGTATAAGTCTTGTTGTTGCGAATATAAGAATTTTATTGAATGGCATAAAATGCCAAGATTTTTTATTACTTTTTTGCCAAGAAGACCTTATTGCATAGCAAATTGGTGCTCATACAGGTTTTTATAATAGCCACTGTTTTCCAATAAACTTTGGTGGGTACCTCTTTCTACAATTTCACCTTTGTCTACTACCAAAATTTCGTCGGCATTGGCTATGGTGCTCAATCTATGGGCAATAACAATGCTGCTTCTGCCTTCGCGCATTTTTAAAATGGCATGTTGAATTATTTCTTCCGTATCATGGTCAATAGATGAGGTTGCCTCATCTAAGATTAAAATAGCAGGATTAATTACCATTGCTCTTACAAAGGATATTAATTGTCGTTGCCCTACAGATAGGCTCGAACCGCGCTCTGTTACTTTTTGGTGGTAGCCGTTGGGCATTTTGCTGATAAAATCATGTGCACCCAATTGTTTGGCGCAGGCTATAATTGTTTCTTCACTGATGGTGTTGTTATACAATTGTATGTTTTCTAAAATGCTACCCGTAAACAAAAATACATCTTGCATTACCACACTAATTTTACTCCGCAAACTTGCCAAAGTATATTGCTCAATTTCGGTTCCATCAATTAAGATCTGGCCTTTTTCTGTTGGATAAAATCTACTTAATAAATTGATGATGCTTGATTTGCCTGCGCCTGTAGCGCCAACCAGGGCAATGGTTTGGCCTTTTTTAACGGTAAAGTTGATGTTTTTTAAAACAGGCTGATCAGCATTATAAGAAAAGTAAATATTTTTAAATTCAATATTTCCTTCGGTTTGGTTCAGCACTAATTGCCCTTCTGTTTCTTTGGGCGTTTCATCCTCAATTAAAACAAAAATTCTTTCTGCGGCTATCATGCCCATTTGCAAATTATTGAACCTATCTGCTAAAGTTCTAATGGGTCTAAAAAATAAATTGATATACATGATAAAGGATACCATGGTACCCAATGTAATTTCTTCTGCAATAATTCCTTTAGAACCATACCAAACCAATAAGCCAATTGAAATAGCGGTTAATACTTCTACCACCGGAAAGAACACAGAGTAGTAAAAAACACTCTTAATATTGGCATCTCTATGGCGTGCATTTATTTCTTTAAAACTCTCCAGTTCTCTGTCTTCTCTATTGAATAATTGCACTATTTGCATGCCGCTCAAATGCTCTTGCACGTATGTATTGAGAATAGCAACCTGATTTCTAACATCCTCAAAACTCTCTTTGATTTTTTCTTTAAACAGGTAGCCGCTGTAAAACAAAAATGGCAAAACAGACAAGCAAACCAATGATAGTTTTACGTTGGTGCCAAACATGAGGAGGAGCAGAAAAATGATTTGCAGAATATCACCTGCTATGTTAATCATGCCTTCACTAAATACTTCGCTTATGGTTTCAATATCTGAAATACTTCTTGTAACCAAGGTGCCTACGGGGGTTTTGTCGAAGAAGTTGAGGCGCAGCGAAAACAAATGTTTGTATACTTTATTTCTTAAATCATATATGATTTGTTGCCCAAGGAAATTTGCTAAAATGGTACTCCACCATTGCATGATAGATTGAATAAAAAGCAATGCAAATATAAGGAGGCAAAAATTGAGCAAGCCCAAACTATCATTGGCAGGCACATAGGTATCAAGTGCGTGTTGGATGAGTGCTGGCCTTAGTGGTCCAAGAATGGCCATTGACAAGGTGAGAAAAACTGCGGTATAAAATTTTCTTTGGTAGGGGAGCGCCAAGGAGAAGATTTTAACCAATAAACGCCAGTCAAATATTTTTGCTGCAGAATCCTTACTCATTTGTTGGGGTATCATTAAAACTTAACAAGTAAGCGAAGGTTAATTCTTCTATTGGTTAGGTAATTGGGAACAGCATACCTGTTGGCACTTACGTCTTCAATCCAAATATAGCTTATGGTATTGTTTACGCCCAATAAGTTAAATACTTCTAAACCTATCCAAGCCGATTTGATTTTCTTTCTCCAAAAATTATCTCTTTCTTTTGAATCTTCTGCAATTAGAACACGGTTTAAGCCTATATCAACCCTGCGGTAGCTTGGCATGCGGTAAACATCATTGTAGCGGTTGTGGTCTGGCACGCCAAATGGCATTCCGCTGCCATAAACCAAATTAAAGTTCATTCTAATTTTCGGATTTCCTCTCAAATAATCTTGAAAGTAAATGGCAAATGTTAGGCGCTGATCTGTTGGTCTGGGAATATAGTGGGGTGTAATTAAATTACCCGAGGCATCTTTAACATCGGTAATTTTTTCTTCCGTTTTCATAAAGCTTAAGCTTGCCCAGCTTTCGGCACCTTTTACAAATTCGCCATTAATTCTAAAATCAATTCCTGAGGCATATCCGCTGCTGTTGTTATTGGCAAAATAACGAATGCGCACATTGTCTATTTCATAAGGAATGAGGTTATCTAGTTGCTTAAAATAAGCTTCCGTTACAAATTTAAATGGACGGTTCCATGCAATAAAATTTACATCGCCACCAAGTACATAATGAATAGCTCTTTGCGCTTTGATGTTTGGGTTTAATGTACCCGTAAAATCTCTTAGCTCTCTATAGAAAGGTGCTTGGTAATACCAGCCGTATGCAGCACGTATCATCCAATCTTTTCTTTTATCGCCATCAATTAGTTTATCTTTCACCAAGCGGTTGTGTTTTCGGTTCGGTTCGAACCCAAATTGAAAACGCGGACTGATTACAGTTTGTTGGTTGAAGCTCCAATAGTTTGCTCTTATGCCATAGGTTAAAATGGCGTTGTAATCTTTGTTGATGGTTTGTCCATTTTGCACATACCCATTGAAACGGTAACTTTGAATATTTAAACGTGTATCTAAATAATTACTCAAATTAAAATTCCCATTACTGTCTATAGGAGGTCTAGAGAATCCAGCAGAATCATCGTAATACCATTCGTGAATTTTATCTTGAATTTTCTCCGTTTGAAAAAAGGATCCCCATTGCAAATTGTTTTTTCTGGTGCTATGGTAGCCCCTGTGGCCAATATTATTTACATTGGCAATAACAGTATTTCTGGCATTATTAATAAAGTAGCCAACGCCCTTTAAATTTCTTGCTTGCGCAAAATTGTCCGAACCCATATCGGTTTCAATATCACTCATGCGGTAAGCACCTTCTACTGTAAAAATTTCGTTTTCGTTGGAATAAAAACTAGAGGCAATGAGTTTTAATTGTGTAAATGGAGTAGGTTTAAAGCTAATAGTGGCAGCACCTGTGGCTGTTTTGTATTCCATTAAATCAGAACCATCAAAATAAATATTTAAGCGATAAGCCCTATTAACCGTACCAAAAGTTGTTTCCCTATTTTGAGGAATAAAGTAATACCTGTTTTGTGCATAGCTACCTAAAAAGCTCAGCGTTAAATTTTCTCTTAAGTGAAAATTTAATAAAGTTTGCACATCATAAAAGGTAGGTTGGTAATCACCTTTTACATCCATTGTGCCCAAAACATATTTATTGCTCCAGTACCTTGCGCCAATTAAATAGGTAAAACGTAAGTTCTTACTTGCGCCTTCCACATGTGATTGTACGCCCATTAATCCGGCATTTACGGAGGATGCAAATTTCTTTGGGTCTTTGTATTTAATATCGAGCACGCTGCTCATTTTATCGCCGTAACGCGCTTCAAATCCGCCTGCAGAGAATTTTACGTTTTGAACCAATTCTGTATGAATAAAACTCAAACCTTCTTGTTGGCCGCTGCGGGGTAAAAACGGACGGTAAATTTCAATGTCGTTTACATAAATTAAATTTTCATCGTAATTACCTCCACGCACATTGTATTGGGAACTTAATTCTGTATTGGAAGAAACGCCCGGAAGAGTTTTTAAAATTTGCTCAAAGCTTCCACTTACATTCACAATGCCTTCAGCCTTTTTAGGATCAATGGTATACATGGAAACTTTTTCTCTTTCTTTCTCCCCCATTAATACAAAAGTTTTGAGAGAGAGGCCAGCCATTTGAATATTTAATTTTCTTTTTTCGCCAGGAAATAAAGCCTCGATGTTTGTTTTCTGGGCTTGCATCCCTACAAAAGAAAAAACCAATTCAAGCGGAATACCTTCTGGCACCTGGATAGAATAATTTCCGTTTTCATCACTTACGGCCATGCTCTTTTGGTTCGGCACCAAAATATTTACATCTGCAATTTCATGGCCAATAGAATCTGTGATGGTTCCAAACAGGGTTGCAGTTTTTTGAGCCATGCTGAAATTTGGCAGCAAGGCTAGTAAAAGCAATACTATGAAAATGAATTTTGGCTTAAATGGCATCAACTTACCAATAACGTTTAAGCCTGTTTGCTAGTATAAGGCACCATGCTTTTTAATTGGGCAATGGTTGCAGTTGGGTTGGAAGCCGCAAAAACAAAGTTGCCCGCAACCAATACATCTGCACCAGCGGCTAGGAGTTTTGGTCCGGTTTGCTCGTTTACACCACCATCAATTTCTATTAAACAGTTGGAGCCTGCTGCAAGAATCATTTCTTTTAAGTCGGCACATTTGGTATAAGTTTGTTCAATAAATTTTTGTCCGCCAAAGCCAGGATTTACACTCATCATACAAACCAAGTCTATATCCTTAATAATGTCTTTTAACAAATGAACAGGTGTATGCGGGTTAATGGCCACGCCGGCTTGCATGCCTTCTTCTTTAATGGCGTGAATGGTGCGGTGTAAATGGGTTGAGGCTTCGTAATGAACCGAAAGAATAGCTGCGCCTGCAGCTTTGAAATCTTTTATGTAGCGTTCTGGTTGCACAATCATTAAATGCACATCCATGGTTTTCTTTGCTTGTTTTTGGATGGCTTTCATTACAGGAAAACCAAATGAAATGTTTGGCACAAAAACGCCATCCATTACATCAATGTGAAACCAATCGGCTTCACTGTTATTGATCATTTCTATGTCTCTGCCTAAATTGGCAAAATCTGCCGACAATACAGAGGGAGCTATTATGGGTAAATTCATGGTTGCGAAGATAAGGAATGAAAAGGACTTGTAATTGCGTAAAATTACGAAAAGCGCCTCGTTTTTAGCTCTTAATTGCGCTTTTCGTAGCGCTTGAAATAGCTTTTTAATTTCATGCTAATTACCCCAATTATTGCTTCTTGGATAATTCCTTTGCTAATTTTTGATTCGCCTTTGGTTCGATCCGTAAAAATAATGGGAACTTCTTCTATTTGAAAGCCGTGTTTCCAGGCGGTAAATTTCATTTCAATTTGAAAAGCATAACCACGGAATTTAATTTCATCGAGGCGAATATGGGAAAGCACATTTCTATGGTAGCCAACAAAACCAGCGGTGGTATCATGAATTTTCATGCCGGTGATAAAGCGCACATAGGTGGAAGCAAAATAACTCATCATTACCCTCGCCATAGGCCAATTTACTACGTTTACACCAGTTTTGTAGCGCGAGCCAATTGCCACATCTGCACCTTCGCAAAGGGCTTCGTATATTTTGGGTAGGTCGTTTGGATTATGCGAAAAATCTGCATCCATCTCAAAAATGTAATCATAACCTGCCTCCAAGCACCATTTAAATCCGTCGATATAGGCAGTACCTAAACCATTTTTTACTTTGCGTTCAAGCAAATGGAGGTTTAGTTTGTATTCGTGAGCTTGGAGGTTTTTGATAATATCTCCTGTTCCGTCTGGTGAACTATCATCAACAATAAGAATATCAAAACTTTGGTGTAATGAAAAAACGGCGCGAATAATCTCCTCGATATTTTCGCGTTCGTTGTAGGTTGGTATAATGACAATTTTCTTCGACAAAGTATTCAAACTTAAGTTTTCGTAAGCAAATATTCAAAATTTGAAGAATAAATGCTTTATTAGCAGATATGAAGGAAGGGAAAAAAGCATTCTTTTTAGACCGCGACGGCGTTATAAACAAGGAGGTAGGCGATTATATCAAGCGTTTTGAAGATTTTGAAATTTTACCTCATGTGCGCCATGGATTGAAATTATTGAGCGAAGCGGGGTATGAATTAATTATTATTACCAACCAAGGAGGCATTGCCAAAAAAGAATATCCTAAAAGCGAAATGGAAAAAATGCACCATTATTTGGCCAAAGAAATGGAAGGCTCTGGGGTGGTTTTTGCCGATATGTATTTTTGCCCACATCATCCGCAAACTGGAAATTGCCTGTGCAGAAAGCCTGAATCTTTATTGGTTGAAAAAGCCATTAGCAAGCATGGGATCGACCCAAAACAAAGTTATTTTATTGGCGATAAAGAACGTGATATTGTTTGTGGAGAAGCGGCAGGTGTAAAGGGAATTTTAATTGAAGCGAACGAAAATTGGTTGCCTTTAGTAGACGCAATTATTAAAGAAAATTAAGTTTATGAATAAAAAATTAAACCTACTCGATAGTACCATGCTGGTAATTGGGAGTATGATTGGCTCTGGGGTGTTTATAGTTTCTGCAGGGATGTTGCGCGATTTGGGCAGTGTAGAAAATTTATTATTGGCTTGGATTGTAACGGGGGTGCTTACTTTGTTTGCCGCGTTAAGCTATGCAGAATTGGGTGCCGCCATGCCCAAAGCAGGTGGTCAGTATATTTATTTAAAAGAGGCTTATGGCAAAATGTATGGCTTCTTATATGGCTGGACATTATTTACGGTAATTCAAACTGGAACCATTGCAGCTGTTGCAGTAGCCTTTGCAAAATTTTCTGGATTGCTCTTTCCAGTTATTTCAGAGAAAAATATCTTATTGGAAATAGGAGCGTTTAAATTTACAACGGTTCAACTATTGGGAATAGTTGTTTTATGGACATTAACTATAAGTAATTTTAGAGAAGTTAAAAAAGGTGCCTTTATACAAAACCTATTTACTATTAGCAAAATAATTGCCTTGTTGTTTGTGATTTTAGCGGGTGTATATTTTGTAGCAAATGCCGAAACTTCTCAATGGTCGTGGGATTGGAGCAAGCTGTCTTTTCAAGGTATTGGCATTGGTTTGTTTTCTGCAGCCTTGGTAGGTTCTATTTTTTCGAGTGATGCTTGGAACAATATTACTTTTACTGCGGGTGAGATAGACAAGCCAGAAAAGAATTTGCCGCGTTCACTTTTATTGGGAACAGGCGCTGTTACCTTGTTATATATTTCTTGTAACCTTATTTATGTAAAAGCACTTTCGGCAGATCAAATTACGCATGCAGAATTTGATAGGGTAGGAACATTATTAATGAGTACTGTTTTTGGTGAAACGGGCGCATACCTTATGGCTATTCTCATTATGATTTCAACCTTTGGTTGTTTAAATGGTTTAACTTTAAGTGGGGCGCGTGTGTATTATGCCATGGCCAAGGATGGGTATTTTTTATCTTCTGCCGCGCAATTAAACAAAAACGAATCTCCCCAAAAAGCATTGGTAATGCAGGCGGTTTGGACAAGCATCCTAACACTCAGTGGTTCTTATGGCGATTTGTTGGATTATGTAGTTTTTGCAGTTTTGTTATTTTATATATTAACGGTGGCGGGTGTTTTTGTTTTGCGTCATAAACAGCCAAACTTAAATAGGCCTTACAAAGTTTTTGCTTATCCAATTGTGCCCGCTGTTTATATTATTATGGCAAGTATTATTTGTGTGAGCCTACTCATTTATAAACCAAATTACAGCTATCCAGGTTTACTTATTGTTTTATTAGGCGTGCCGGTATATTACTGGATGCGTAGGAAAGAAAAATGAGCAAAGCAAAAATTGCATGCGTAATTTTTAGTATATTTTTTGGTTTTGGTTCGACCCAAGCCCAAGAAAAAAACATTACGTATGCAATTGG
>CAIYNF010000193.1 GCA_903927505.1 uncultured Bacteroidota bacterium
AAATGTACAAGTACAAGAAAGCAATGGCGGCGGTTGCAAGGGCGATACAGCAAGCTTCCATGTATTTGTAAAACAACCAACAGGCCAAGAAGAGTTAGTTGCCAGTGCGGTACAAATCTATCCAAATCCAAGTGAGGGTGTGTTCAATATTGAGCTTGGTTCGAACCAATTGGTGCAGTTGGAAATTAGCAATATGACAGGTCAAATTATCTTCCAAAAAATGATCAATGGGCAAGCAACATTTGATTTAACAGATGAAGCGGCGGGCATTTATTTCTTGCGTTTGCAAACTGAAAATGGAAGCACTTTGAACCAGAAAATTAACCTGGTAAAATAACCTTATTCTTATTTTCTTGGTCGGCCTTTGGCTACAGGAACAGCCTCCCAAGGGTCCCCTGGCCAACTGTGTTTGGGATACCTGCGTTTCAATTCTTTCTTTACTTCATGGTAGGTATTGTCCCAAAAACTTCGCAAATCAGAGGTAACTTGCACGGGTTTAAATCCTGGCGAAAGCAAGTGCATGACCAATGAAGTTTTGTTGTTGTTAATTTTTGGCGTATCGCTCATGCCAAAAACTTCTTGTAAACGAACTGCTAAAACGGGCGTTTCCCCATTTTCAAAATACTGCAAGGCAATGGCCGAACCACTAGGTACTTGAATCTTTGCAGGTGCTAAATTTTTCAGCGTTTCTTGTTGTTCCCATTCCAAAGATTGCAGAAGTGCCATACTCAAATCCAGTTTTTTTAGCTCTTCAGGTTTTTTAATATTGTTTAAAAACGGTCCGAGCCAATCTTTGTTTTGAAGCAGCAAAGTGCTGGTACTTACATCTGGCCAATGGTTGTTGTTATTCCATTTACGCAGGCTTAAAATTCTGTATTGCAATTGCTGCATGTCTTCATTGAAATCCAATAAGGATTCACCCTCTGTTTTCAAGGCTTCGGAAATAGCATCGGCTAAATGAATGGGGTTGGGCTGTGGTAAAGGTTTAGATTGTAAAACAATACTTCCAATGCGCAAATCTTTGGTGGCAATGAGTCCACCTTTGCGCGTATCCCAAGTGATAATTTCTTTTTCTTTTACCAGCGCACGTAAATCTTTTGGATTAAGAGGCGAGGCTAAAAATATTTTTCCTAAACCATCACGTGTATCCATGTGAGCTACTGCTAACCATGGTTCATGGGCCAAATCGTCTTTATGTCCGGCCATGGCATATTTGCCATTAGCCAATTGAAATTGCGCATTATTTCCGGGTCTGGCGCAAGATATTCTTTCAGGGTAAGCATGGGCAATGAGCAAGCCGGTTTCAAAAGGGTCAACCGGACCATTATTGGCCTCCACATTTAACAATCTTCTATAAGATTCTGCTACCTTTTCTATTCTGTTGAAACCTTTGCCTAATGCATTATTTTTTCTAGCGCGTCTTAAAGCTTCTACCCGTAAATTGATATCTATACCTGCTTCTCTTGGCAGTGGGTCGCGCTCTTCTAAAACGGCAGCCACATCTGTTGCCAATTGAATGCTGTGGTCTTCTTGCGCCAACAAAAGCATGTGCGCAATGCGCGGATGACAGGCCAATTGGTGAATTTGTTTTCCGTGTGCGGTAATTTTTCCATTTTCCAATGCTCCAATTTGGTGCAATACATCGCTTGCTTGCGAAACATGCGCTTTTGGTGGCGGGCTGAGCCAACTCAGTTGCGAAAAATTAATGATACCCCATTGGGCCAAATCTAAAACCAAACTTGCCAAATCTGCTTCCATAATTTCTGGAATTCGGTGTTCTGCTAACCTATCGTGCGTGGCTTTGGTCCACATGCGGTGGCAAACGCCAGCACTTAACCTTCCCGCTCTTCCTGCACGTTGATCTGCAGAATCTTTTGAAATTTGTACTGTTTCTAGTCTGCTCAATCCGCTTTTTGGATCAAAACGTTGCATTTTACTATAGCCAGTATCTACTACAATTTTTACACCTTCAATGGTTAAACTTGTTTCTGCAATGGAGGTGGCCAAAACAATTTTTCTTTTGCCACTTTTATTGGGCATAATGGCCGCATATTGTTCGCTTTGCGGCAATACGCCAAAGAGCGGATGAATGGCAAAACCATTGAGTTCTCTTTTTAATATTTCTGCCGTTTTTCTAATTTCTCCTTCGCCAGGGAAAAAGGCCAAAACATCACCCTCATTGTTGCGTGTTGCATCTATAATAACCCTTGCGGTAGTTTCTGGCAAAAGGCGCTCATCTTGTCCGCCCACATAATGAATATCCACCGCAAATAATTTCCCTTCGCTGGTAATAATGGGAGCGGTTAACAAAGCACTTAATTGCGGCATATTGAGGGTAGCGCTCATTACCAACATGCGTAAATCTGGGCGCAATACTTGTTGTGCTTCCCTGCACAATGCCATGGCTACATCTGCATGTATACTACGTTCATGAAACTCATCAAAAATTACCATGCCCACACCTTCAAGCGCATTATCGCTTTGCAGCATACGCGTAAGAATTCCTTCCGTTACCACTTCAATTTTGGTGTTTGCACCAATTCTGTTTTCAAACCGTATGCGGTATCCTACGCTTTCACCGGGCGCTTCACCACGCATGGATGCCATTCTATGCGCAATGCTTCTTGCAGCCAATCGCCTTGGTTCGAGCATAATTATTTTCTGTCCTTTTAGCCAAGTTTCTTGTAGGAGTGCTAAGGGCAAAAGGGTGCTCTTTCCTGCGCCAGGAGGTGCTTGAACAATTATTGTATTGTGTTCTTGGAGTTGTTGGCAGAGTCTTGGAATAATCTCTGCAACGGGCAAATTATAGGTATATGGATCGAATGGCAAAGTAGAGGTGTCTTTAAAAGGCTACTAAAATAAGTTAAGTTCTAATACTTCAATCAAATTGTATCATTTATTGCTTTATAATTGCGCATTCTTTTTACAGGCAAAGGTTTGCCATAAAGAACAGTGTGATTAAAAATGCATAGAAAGGCTATTTCATTTCTTATAATTTTGGCAATCTTATTATTGCAGCATGTTTTTGCGCAAGGGAATGCCATTATTCAAAGCAATGAATCACCAGATTCCATTATTCAAGCGGCGCCATCGGAAAGAGATTTAACGGATGTGTTTTTACGTTTGAAATACAACCAAAAACAAATGGCCCAACGCGATTCTGCAAGCAGTGGTTCGCATACGCATATTGCCATTGTACCTGCAGCTGGATATGCCTTGCAAACAGGCTTTGCGGGCTTGCTAGCAGGAAATATTGTTTTTCATACCCAATCGCCTGCCACTACCAAAGCCTCTAGTATTTTTACTTGTGCCATGTATACGCAATACCACCAAATAATTTTGCCTTTAATTGCCAGTATTTGGACACCGCATAACAAGTACCATATTGTTTCAGATAACCGTTACTTAAAATATCCTTCGCTTACTTTTGGCTTAGGTGATAATGCCTTAAGCACTAAAGGTTATGGGATAGAATATTTGTATGTAAAGTTTCATGAATCAGTGGAGCGCAAACTTTTACCTAATTTCTATGCTGGTTTAGGCTATTATTTCGACCGCTTTTGGAATGTGCGAGAAAGAGACAATACCCAGCATAAGGGAAATCCAGAACCTATGCCATTTACGCTAGATCCGGAAGAAATTTCTTCCAGTTGGATTGCGAAAGTTACGTATGATAATAGGCCAAGATTAATAAACCCAAGCAGGGGAATTTATGCTTCTTTTTTATTGCGCAGTAGCAGTAAATTTTTGGGTGGCAATAACAATTGGCGCACAGGCTTATTGGAAATTAGAAAATACTTTACCTTACCCGGCAGGGCAAAAAATGTTCTGGCGTTGTGGACATACAATTGGTTTACCATGGAAGGTTCGCCGGGTTATTTGTTGTTGCCCAGCACCGGTTGGGACGATAATTTTAATACTGGAAGAGGCTATATACAAGGCCGTTTTAGGGGAAAGGATATGTTTTATTTTGAAACAGAATACCGCTTTAAATTATTGCGCAGTGGTTTGTTAGGTGGTACTATTTTTAGCAATGTGCAATATTTTACGGGTTCGCCTTCACATACAGATAAAGTAATTGCCCCTGCGGCTGGCTTAGGTTTGCGTATCAAAGTAAATAAACAATCGGGCACCAATTTGTCTATCGATTACGGTTTTGGCCTCAAAGGCTCTAAGGGCTTTTTTGTCAGTTTAGGGGAGGCTTTTTAGGGCATCCTATTTCTTGGATTTTTCTTTATAAAAACAATATTTCAAAAGCAATCGCATTCTGGTATTAATTAATTTTACCACATGAGTAAAATTAATAAAAATCCATATGATTTTTTTCTATTAGAAATTAAGAAAAAAATTCATTTGGCACGAATTGAAACCTTAAGACATGTAAATAAAACATTATTGAAATTGTATTGGGATTTGGGTAAAATGATAGTTGACAAACAAAATAAATATGGTTGGGGAAAATCCATTGTTGCGTCTCTATCTGAAGATTTACAAAACGAGTTTCCAGGAGCAAAGGGTTTTTCTATGCAAAATCTTTGGTATATGAGGCAACTGTATCTTGAGTATAAGGATAATCTAAAACTCCAACCATTGGTTGGAGAAATTAGCTGGGTTTTTTGATAAAATTTAGATTGTAAATATGATTTACTTTTCTTTGAAATTTGCCTGTTTAATCTAAATTTCTATCACCCTCCTCTCAGGGTTTGCCTTTCCCGCCATTAAAAGGTACTTTTGCGGCCTT
>CAIYNF010000194.1 GCA_903927505.1 uncultured Bacteroidota bacterium
CTAAGTTGTCTTTTTGCTCTGCGTGTGCATTTTCATTGATAAGAATATTGATAATTCCAATTACCCCATTCATGGGTGTTCTTATCTCATGGCTCATGGTAGATAAGAAAAGGCTTTTGGCTTTAGAAGCATCTTCTGCCTTTTGCAAAGCAATGATATATTCGCTTTCTAATTTTTTGCGGTAATCAATATTGCTGTAGGTTCCAATTACACGTGTAGGGTTTCCTTCGGCATCAAATTCTGCTACTTTACCCCTATCCAATACCCAAATATATTCTCCTTTTTTGTTTCTGAGGCGGTATTCGCATTCATAGAAAGCTGATTTTCCTTCAAGGTGATCCACAAATAAATTCCACGCCCTAACTAAATCTTCTGGATGAACTAAAAACTCCCATTTGTCGGCTATTTTATCGTTTTCTTCATAGCCCAACATTTCATTGAAAATAGCAGAAAAGAAAGATTCATCTGTTAGCAAATTAACATCCCATACAGCATCCCTGCTGCCCGATAAGGCATAATTCCAGCGCTTCTCTGCAGCTTCTAGTTCCTGTTGAGAATTAACTACATCTGTAATGTTTTCGAGTATCCCTAAAATAGAGTCAATTTCGCCATTTGAATTTAAAATAGGAATTTTAAAAGTTCTTGCAAAAATTTGTCTTTCGCCAGCCTGAATACTTAATTTTTGAATCATTAAGGGTTCTTTGTCTCTTAAAACAAGTTGATCGGTGGCTATGTATGATTCTATTTCACCGGCATCTTTAAATACATCCTCGTCTCTTCGTCCTAAAACCTCTTGTTCTGTTAATAAAAACAAATTTTCTAATTCTTTATTCCAAAGGGTATAACGCAAATCATCTTTTACATTTTTTACAAACACACCAATTGGCAAATGTGCAATTAAGTTGTTTAAGAAACTGCTTTGTTGTTGCTGTTGAAGGTCTATTTGCTTTCGTTTGCTTATGTCTTCCAAAACAATTGAAACCCTTACCCTTGCTTGATTTTGAATTCTTTTCAGCTTGGCCAAATAAGTTTTGTCTTCATTATTTTGGAGGATGGTAAATTCTAATTCGCGCGCAAGTCCATCTGTTTTAACTTCTTGAAATAAGCCTGTTAATTGAATATTATAGGGCTTGTCAAAAAGTTCGTAAACGCTTTTTTCTTGGTAATACACATCTGGAAATTCTAGAAATCTATCTGCTTCTTTCCATACTTTTTTGCAGAGGTCGTTCTCATCCATTTCAAAAATAATTTCATGGGTTGCGCTTAGCAACAATTCTAAGTTCTCTGTATTTGAAATGGGTTCGGGCAAGATTGGCGCTTTTACAGCAGGCTTATTTTGCAGCAATGGCTCTTGGCTTACTCCTGCGGTATTTGTGTCCGAATGCTTGTCTTTATTTAGTTTAATGGCAGCAGCGCTCGCACCAATGGAAAGAAAATACAAGAGATAAGGCATTTGGCTGGCAGATGCCAAACCCCAGATAAAGCTAAAGACTCCTAGCAGGAGTACCAGCCATAATAAACCTCTAACAATCTCTTTTTGTTTTTCCATTTCTATTCTGCTTGGTTAAGAGGGGGTAATTGCCAAGCTTTTTGTGCAATATAATACAATGTTCCTTTTTCTGCCACCAATGGTGAATCAAAATTATTGGTATATAAATTTCCGGTTCCTAAGCCTTGAGGCAATTTGGTTTTTTGTATGGCGGTCCATTGGGCAATGGCGTTTAATCCAATATTAGATTCTAATGCAGAGGTTGCCCACCATTGCATATGGTGTTCATCTGCTTTTCTAATCCATTTGGCACTGGCGCTCATGCCCCCCAAAAGAGTTGGTTTTAGAATAAGGTATTTTGCCTTTAAATTCTTTAATAATTTTGGTCCATCCACTTCCGGATCGAGCCCAATTAATTCTTCGTCGAGGGCAATATCTATGCTGCTTTTGGCGCAAATCTCTTCTAGCACTTCGCCTTGTTTTGGGGCTATAGGTTGCTCAATAGAATGAACGTGAAATTGATTAAAATCCTTCATTAAATGGAGTGCATCTGCAGCACTAAAAGCGCCATTGGCATCAAGTCTAATTTCTACTTTGTTTTCATCAAAATGTCTTCTAAAATTTTCTAATAATTTACATTCTTGGTCGTGGTCGTTTGCCCCAACTTTAAACTTAATGCATGTAAAACCTTCTTGTGCTTTTTTTACGGCTTGATCCAACATATTTTCGATGCTACTCATCCAAACCAAACCATTTATTGGAATAGGCGTGCCTTTAGAAAAAGTATTTTCAAACAAGGTTCTTCTGCCGCCATTTATTAAATCGAGTTGCGCAGTTTCTAGCGCAAAGCGGATAGATGGAAACCCGCCCATATCTATTTGATGAGGGGAATTTCCTTCATTTAAATAGCTAAGAAATCCCTTCAATTGGTCTTCAAAATCCGGCACATCGTCTATGCTGAGGCCCTTTAATGGAGAGGCTTCTCCCCAACCTGTAGCACCAGGATTACTTGGGTGTTTTACATAAATTAAATAAGCCTTGTGCTCTTTAAGGGCACCTCTACTTGTAATGGCTTCAAAAGAAAATTGCAGGGCTCTTTTTACATAGCCATAATGGAGGTGGTTCATAAACTAATTTGACAAAGAAATGTAATTACAAGGGTGCTTAGAGAAAGCCATTTGAGCAATGGGTCAAAACTTGCATGGTCTTTGGCTTTTTGTGCTTTTAATAAATTCCAAATGATAAGTGCCATACATGCCAAACGGTATGGCAAAGAAATGCCAACTTTCAATTGAAAATTATACAAACATGCCGCAGCAATAATGAGCAAAACACTGTGGTATAATTTTGCGTTTTTCAAACCTAGGCGTACTGGAATACTGTGTTTACCCGCCACTTTATCGGATTCAATATCGCGCATGTTGTTGAGGTTTAAAACGCCAACCGAAAGCAAGCCATAGCATATAGAAAGTAGCATGGCCTCTTCTGTAATTTCGGCTGTTTGCAAGTATTGCGAACCAAGCACGGCCACCCACCCAAAGAAAATAAATACGCTTAAATCTCCTAATCCCATATAGCCATATGGTTTTTTACCATTGGTGTAAAAAATAGCTGCTGCAATGGCTAAAACACCTACAACAAATAAGCCTATTGCGCCATTTGTGCCAATAATATCTTTGGAGGCTACCAATAAAGCGCAGCCGCTTAAAAATGCTAAGGCAGAAAATAGGAGGAGCGCTTTTTTCATGGTCTCTTTAGAAATAGCACCAGATTGCACTGCTCTTTGCGGACCTTTTCTTCCGGCATGATCGGCACCGTGAATGCTATCTCCGTAATCGTTGGCAAGGTTTGATAAAATTTGAAGAAAGAGCGCAGTTAAAAAAGTGAAGAGCGCAATGGTATAATTATTTTGAAACGAAATTTCAGCACAAAGTAAACCTGCCCATATACACGATAAAGAGAGGAATAAAGTTCTCAGTCGGAAGGCGCTAATCCATTTAGATATTTTCATTATGTTTGTTAGATGAGTCAGCAAATTAAATACATTCGGTTCTTGCTGAAGTACCCTGTTTATAAATTCTTTAAAAGAAGGAACAAATATATAAGCAATAGCAATTTCTTAATAATAGCTAGTATGCTTGTAGCCGTAGTGGTGAGCCTAGCAGCAGTGGCTTTAAAATGGGCCATTCATTCCATAGAAAATTTCCTTATCAACACCAGTGTATTTGAATTAAAGTTTCAATATTTGGTGTATCCAATTCTTGGAATTGTATTGTCCTTGGTATTTATCCGCTATGTTTTTAGGCTAAAAGTTTTTGAAAAAGGCCTCGCCAGTATTATCTACCGCATCAATTATAAAAAAGGGAAAATAGACCCTTACCACACCTATGCGCATTTGGTGAGTAGTGCATTTACGGTTGGTTTGGGGGGTTCTGTTGGGGTAGAAGCGCCCATTGCCATTACCGGTTCGGCAATTGGTTCGAACCTAGCCAAACATTTATTTTTAAACGACAGTGATAGAAATTTGCTACTGGCATGTGGCGCGGCAGCGGGCATTTCTGCTATATTTAATTGTCCGCTAGGTGGTGTAATTTTTGCTTTAGAGGTATTGTTGCGCAGGGTAAGTATACCTGCTTTTATTCCGCTTTTAATTGCCTCTGCAACTGCTGCGGTAATTTCTCATATATTTTCTCAAGGACAATTAATTTTGTTTACCGCAAAGCCCTGGGTTTTGAGTGCAATTCCTTATTATTCTATTTTTGCTGTTTTCTGCGGACTCCTTTCAGTTTATACCATTAGGGTTATTTATGGCTTAGAATCTAGGTTCAACAACAAACACCAAAAGTTTTTAATTGCCATTGCACAAGGATTATTGGTAGGCGGTTTAATTTTATTTTCTCCTTTACTTTATGGGGAAGGCTATTTTGTAATTAACCAAATTTTGAATGGTACTTTTGATACGTATATGCAGAGCATTGCCTACCAAAGTAGTTTTGGTTACAACATGGTGTTTTTATCCTTTGTGCTGGTAACGCTTCTGCTAAAACCAGTGGCGGCAGCCTTTACCATTAGTGCAGGAGGAAATGGAGGGATTTTTGCACCTGCCTTATTTATTGGCGCCTTGTTTGGTTTGTTCTTTTCTAGGCTCATTAACCTCAGCGGTTTTTTTGAACTAAACGAATTAAATTTTGTGGTAACAGGAATGGCTGGCATATTAAGCGGGGTGGTGAGTGCACCGCTAACCGCCATATTTATGATTGCCGAAGTGGCGGGTGGTTATACCTTATTTGTGCCTTTAATGATTGTTTCGGCAGGTAGTTTTTTTATTACCAGGTTAATTGAACCCAATAGTATTTATACCAAGAAATTGGTTTTGGATGGCTATTTAAAGGAATCGCCAGAATTTGAAATTTTAAAAGACTTTTCGGTTCGAGCCGTAATGGAAACAGATTTCCCTGCCTTGTTGCCAGACGATTCTTTGCGAAGAGTGACGGAAGTGGTTTCCAATACACGTAGAAATGTTTTTCCTGTGGTAAAACGCAATGGCAATTTTGTGGGAATAGTTACCATGGGTCAGCTAAAATCTACCATCTTTAAGCCCGATTTGTACGACAAGGTAAAGGTTCGGGAGCTTATGTTAGACGAGGTAATTTGCATAGATATCAATGAATCATTGGAAACTTTGATGGAACAATTTGAATCGTATCCAGAAATTTTTTATATACCTGTTTTGGAAGAAGAAAAGTATTTAGGCTTTGTATCTAAAAGCACTTTTTTAAATAAATACAAAGAGTTGATGAAAGATTGGGCAGAGAAACAACAGGTTTAGCCAATTTTTACCATTTTTTATAGGCTACATAAACGGCTAAAATGATAAGCGCAAAAGATAAAAGGTGGTTCCATTGCAGCTTTTCATTAAAAATGAGGGTATTTATTACCAAGAAAATGCTCAATAAAATCACTTCCTGAAGGGTTTTTAATTCAAAAATATCAAAAGGACCACCTTGTCCCAAATATCCTAACTTATTTGCAGGTACCTGAAATACGTACTCAAATAGGGCAATAAACCAACTAATAAGAATTAGCCCAACCATGCCCCACTTCTGCGTAAAGCCCCATTTTTCAAACTGTAAATGGCCATACCAAGCAAAGGTCATAAACACATTTGAAACCACCAATAATGCCACGATATAGAAAGTTCTCATCAGATAATTTTGGATAAAGTATGTTTTCAGTATAAAAAATATAATTTTGCTGCCACAAATAAACAACATGAAGCAGATAATTGATAAAATTAAAGCAGAGCTAAAAAAAGATGGTTTTAAAGCCGAGAAGGTAATTACCTTGTTACAAGAGTTAAGAAACCACTTTAAAGAAAACCTAAAAGAGCCTGGTTTGGTAAAAATGATCCGTTTGGCTTATGAAGATATTGAAGCCAATGGTTCTTATACATTTCTTTACTTAGAAGAAGATGGTGGCAAAGAAAATTTAGATTACCTCATTGATTTATTGGCCGACTATAACAATAAGTACAACAAAGAGGAATTGCAAGAGGTTAGAAACCTAATGGAAGGTATTGTTCCAGAGGAAGAAGAAAGTACAGAAGAATAATCAAATAAGAGCCCTTTATTGGGCTTTTGTTTTTTAATAATCATATTATGGCAACAAATAAAGTTGGTATTATTATGGGTTCCGACAGCGACCTAGAAGTAATGAAAGAAGCTGCGAGGGTATTGGAAGAGTTTGCTGTGCCTTTTGAAATTACGGTGGTTTCTGCCCATCGTACGCCAGAAAGGATGTTTACCTATGCCAAAGAAGCCAAAACCAATGGACTTCAAATTATTATTGCAGGAGCTGGTGGTGCGGCTCATTTGCCAGGAATGGTGGCAGCCATAACTACCTTGCCTGTAATTGGCGTTCCTGTTCAATTAAAAACTTTATCGGGTTTAGATTCATTGCTTTCCATTGTGCAAATGCCAGGTGGTGTGCCCGTGGCAACAGTAGCCATTAACAATGCTAAAAATGCAGGCTTATTGGCCGTTCAAATTTTGGCATTGCAAGATGAAACTTTGGCAACAGCCATGCAGAAATATAAAGATAACATGAAAGAAGAAGTGTTGGAAAAGGCCCAAAAGGTTGAAAATGGGCGCAACAAAATTGGTTTCATTAATTAATAAAGCAAGTACATTTAAAATCATTTGTTTATTCGTCTATTTGGCACTACTTTGTAGAACTAATTAGAATGCTATTGGACAGTTTTTGGGATTTATTTAAACCGGAAGAACTCATTCGCTTTGGCGGATTGTTTATGCTTTTGGTACTTATTTTTCTTGAAAATGGCGTCTTCTTTGGTTTTTTCCTTCCTGGCGATTCTCTCTTATTTACAGCTGGATTGCTTTGTTATTTAGGTGTTTTAGACATTACCTTAACCCATCTTATTCTTTATATAGGCTTTGCGGCAATTGCAGGGTATTATGCTGGTTATTGGTTTGGCTTTAAAACTGGGGAGGCGCTCTATAAGCGAAAAGACACGCTCTTCTTTAAAAAGAAATACATAACTACAGCCGAAACATTCTATAAAAAATTTGGTGGCTTGGCATTAATAATGGGTAGGTTTTTACCTATCATTAGAACCTTTGCGCCAATATTGGCAGGCGTTGTAAAGGTGAAGCCTCCTATTTTTTTTCTGTTTAATGTAGCGGGAGCCTTTCTTTGGCCAATAATTATTGTTTCAAGTGGTTATTATGTTGGCTCTATTTTTCCTCAAGCTTTAAATTACCTCGATTGGGTGATAGTTGGTTTTATTTTAGTTACCTCCATTCCAATTTATACTTCGTTTAGAAAAGAGAAAAAACGCAAAGAAGCGGAAGCAAAAAATGCTTTATAAATTTAATGTATGCAAGAAGGAAAATTAATATTAGTTCCAACTCCTATTGGCAATCTTGAAGATATTACACTTAGAGGTTTAAGAATACTAAAGGAAGCGGATGCAATTTTAGCAGAAGATACACGTCAAACTTTAAAGCTCTTGAACCATTACCAAATTAATAAGCCTTTGTGGAGTTACCATGCCCACAATGAACATAAGCAATTGGCGCATTTAATTCAAGAATTACAAGGAGGCAAAATCTTGGCTCAGGTTAGTGATGCAGGTACGCCAGCTATTAGTGATCCTGGTTTTTTATTGGTGCGCGAATGTCTTAAAAATAATATAGCAGTAGAGTGTTTGCCTGGTGCAACAGCCTTTGTACCTGCCTTGGTAAAAAGTGGTTTGCCTGCAGATGCTTTTGTTTTTTTAGGATTCCTGCCAGAGAAAAAAGGCAGACAAACAGCCTTTCAAAAATTAGTTACGCAAGAGTATACCATGATTTTTTATGAGAGCCCGCATCGTTTGCTAAAAACGCTAACGCAATTGTCAGAATACCTCGGTTCGAACCGATTGGTGAGCGTAAGCAGAGAGCTAACAAAAATGTTTGAGCAAACTGTGAATGGAACTTTGGAGGAAGTAATTTTGTATTTTAGTACACACCCAATTAAAGGAGAATTTGTTCTTGTTGTTGAAGGTAAAAAATAAACATGTAGCTTACTTTTTGTTAAGCATTGCATCGGCCATACTATTTGTATTGGCTTGGCAACCTTTTAGAATTTTACCAGCAGCTTTTATTGCTTTTCTTCCTTTGTTTGCCTTGGAAAGAAAAATTGGTGCAGAGCAAGAAAATTCTAAAGTTTGGTTGTTTACTTATACATGGCTAAGTTTCTTATTAGGAAATATTGGCGCAGTTTGGTGGATTTGGAATGCCAGTGAAGGTGGCGCCATTGCTGCTTTTATTATCAATAGTCTTCCTATGGTATTGCCCATGATGTTGTTTCATGCGCGCAACCAAAAAACTTCCCATCCCAATTATTGGTATTTTATTGCCTGCTGGATTTCAATTGAATTATTGCAATTTACTTGGGACTTAGCTTTCCCTTGGTTGATCCTAGGAAATGTTTTTAGTTACTTGCCTCAAGCGGTGCAATGGTATGAATACACCGGTGTTATTGGTGGCACTCTTTGGATATTATTGGTGAATGTGCAAGCCAACACGCTCTTGCTTAAATGGCCAAATTTACAAGTCTTTCAAAGGCGAAATGCACTTTTAAACAAGGTGTTTTTATATGTGCTTACACCTGTATTTTTATCCTTATACATTGTTAACCCAAAACAAAGAACAGAAAAGGCAGATATTATTTTAGTGCAACCCAATTTAGATCCATACTCTGAAAAATTTGGTGGCGTAAGTCCGTATGAGCAACTTATTGGAATGCTGCAAATGGCCGAGTCTAAATTAGACAGTGAAGTGCAATTTATACTATTGCCCGAAACTGCCATTCAGGGAGGTATACAGGAGAATCAAGTTAGAAATGAGACACTCATTCAATTGCTTCAGAATTTTTTAATTCAACATCCGCATATCACCATTTTAAGTGGTATGGATTCTTATCGTTTGTACGAACCAAATGAGAAAAAAACAATTACAGCAAGAAAATTAAGAAGCGACGATAGGTATTTTGATGCCTATAATTCTGCCATTTATATGAGTAATTTTGATAGCCTTCAAATTTACCATAAAAGCAAATTGGTACCTGGTGTAGAAAAAATGCCTTATCCGCAACTATTTGGTTTCATAGAAAAATATGCCATCAATTTAGGAGGCACCTCTGGGAGCTTAGCAAGTGATGGCGAAAGCAAAGTATTTAAGGGCTACCAAAAAATTGGTTTAGCTCCCATTATTTGTTACGAAAGTGTTTTCCCAGATTTCACGGCTTCCTACGTGCGCAAGGGTGCTGGCATTTTATGTATTTTAACCAATGATGGTTGGTGGGGAAATACACCTGGTTACCGCCAACATTTTGATTTTGGCCGTTTACGCGCCATTGAAAACAGAAGGGCTATTGCAAGAGCTGCAAATACTGGTATTAGTGGCTTTATAGATAAAGATGGTTCTGTTTTAATGGAATCTCAATGGTGGCAAAAAGAAGTAATGCGCATGAAAGTTCCCATCTATACAGAAGAAACTTTTTATACAAGCCATGGCGATTGGCTTGCTTATATTTTCTTATTTATTGCCATTGCAGATACACTTACCTTATTGGTAAAACGAAGAACCTTGGCTTAAGTTATTTGCTAAGTAGTGCAAAGCTTTTTAATACAGACTCATTGCTTCCATCGGCATTGTAAATTGTCCAACTGGCCACATATAAACCAATTGGCGCCCTATTGCCATTGTTGTCTTCGCCCGTCCAATTTATTTCTCCATTTGTAGCCAAAACCTTGGCTGCACAAATATTTTTGATGCAAATACCCGCTTGGTTATAGATAGCTAATTTGCCCACATTGCCATTTTTTTCGCAAGTGTAAAAAAATTGCATTACATCGTTTTCTCCATCTCCATCTGGACTAAAATAGGGCAGTGCACAAGAAAAATTTCCTTTGGCTGCTACTTGGTTAAATACAGAATTCTTGCTTGTAGGCGTTGAATATCCTAGGTCTTCGGCGGCAGAAGTCCAATTGCTTTTTTCGGTACCTGGCATAAATGGGTTAATTCTTTCTAAACTCACGCCTTCCTTTTGGTTTAAAAAACTAAGATGCATTTTTTCTGAAAAATAAAATGAATCAATGGTTTCTTCCATTTTGTTTTTGAGTACCAATATGCCATCATCGTCATTTAGGGCGGGCAGGGCATGCGGAATAATTGCATTTCGGTTCGAACCAAAATGTTGTTTTTGAAGCACAGTTGGGTCTGCTGCAATACACAGAAATTCGTTGGGATGAATCATATATCCGTCTTCTGCAAAAGCGTTGATGTCTTTTCTTTCGCCACTTTCATTGATGGTAAATAAAAGTAAATCGCTGAGATCGATAGTTTGTTTAGTGGTATTATACAATTCAATAAAATCATTATCGCCACTAATTGGGTTAAACAAAATTTCATTGATTACCAGACTTTGCGCCTTGGCTGCTATAGGTCTTTGAAAGGGCAAACTGCTTGTATTTACTTTGCTATTAAGGGCGCAGTCTTTTGTTTTATCTATGTGCAATTGGTAGGTTTCAAAACTATCTAAGGTAAAAGGCAATTCAATTTGAAGATGGTTTAATTCTCTGTTGAGGTAGTGAAAATTCTTTCCAATATAATTTTCGTTTATCTTCAATTCTCCCAAAGAACTGCTGTCAATGGCTTCATTGAATCTGAGTTCAAGCAAATTTTCTTTGGGCACATAAATGCGCATCAATTGAGGTGCTTCCAAATCTTTGTTGTTTCTAAAAACACTATTTGTTTTTCCTGGTGTTCCCCCATTTTTATCTTGTGATGCTTGCCAGTTTTCTGCCTTTCCACAAGGGTTGTTTGGGTCAATTAATTCCAGCGTACACGCATAAAAATAAGCGTTTGGTTCGAACCAATTTTGCTGGTAATTGACTTGGTGAATTTGGTAGCCCAATGAATCTTGTAAGCGCAATTGATCTGAAGCGTTGAGGTATGGAAAGTTCGCCAATCCTAGCACTTCGCCATATTTAATAAAAGAATCTACTGCTGTTTCCTTACACAATAAGAGGTATTGTTTTGGCTTTAACTCGTAACTTGGTAAGCTTGATTGCGAAATAGCATCACTGAGTTTCATGTTTTCTAATTGGATGCTATAATCACTTCGGTTGTATAATTCAATAAAGGGCAGATTGGGAATATTACCTTTTTTATCCATGTTGTAATAAATTTCATTAAAAATAATATCGTTTTGCTTGGGCATTATTTGCGCACAATAGTTAAAGGTGTATTCTTGTAAAAGCGCATTGCCACTGCAATCATATACCTTATCCATTTTTAAAGTATAGGCTTCTAAATGATGTAAAGTATCTTGGAGTTCAATAATAATTTCGGTTTCATTAAGTGGATTGAGCCAAACATTTTTGCATGCATTATCAGTTAATTGAAACGACTGTATAAGCGCTTTTTCAAAGCTTGGTTTTTCGTTCAGTTGCACCTTTATTTTAGCTGCATTTATTACATTTACGCTACTTATAAGTGGTGCCATTGTGTCGGCATTTATTTGCCAATTGGAATTTTCCTTTCCTGGCGTACCGCCAATAGCAGCAATACTTGCTTGCCAATTGGATTGGCCTTTACAGCTTTGCTTTGGGCTCACCAATTCTAAACTCCAACCACCCGTTTCTTTTAATTTATTGTAATACCAATTTAAATTGTAACTCAAAGAATCTAGGATGGTTTTTTGGGCCTCAATAAGTTGAATTTTATCCCCTGAATTATTCAGGGAAGGAAAATAGTTGGCAGCTATTGTTCTTCCATAAGGCTTAAATAGCGAGCTGTCTTTTGACGCACATAAAATTACAAATTCATTTGCGTTCAAGGTAAATTCTGGTAGTTTATAATTGCCACTTCCATCACTAATAGATAGATTTCTTAATTTGGCATTTTGGTTCAGTGTATTATAAATTTCAATAAACTCTGCATTTGGTAAACCATTACTTGGATCTGGGTCTGGCATCATTTCACTAAGTAAGATATCCCCTTTTTGTAGCTTGTGGTATTTAAGAAATAGGGTGGTGTCGAGCGAATTTCCAACTAAGTCTTTTACCTGGTTGAGGGTAATACAAAAGAGGGTATCACTTGGAAGTTGATCGTAAAAAACAAGCAGTGATTTGGCATCCATCCATTGCATTTGTTTTGCCGCTGAATATTGGTTCAACAATAGTTGATATTTAAATGGCTGTTCAATTTTTTCATTGAATTCAAGTTGGATACTGGTGTCTGATTGTACCTCACTATGTATCAATTGGGGTGGGTTTACATCCTCATAGGGTGTTCCAATATAAAGTGCATCAAATAATAAATTCTGCGTATTGCTTGAGGTGTATTTGTAATTCAAACAAAAGTTATTTCCTGTTAGGGTGCTTGTGTCTGTTGCATTTCCTTCCAATACATAATGACCGGTATTGCTGGTGTCCATTTCCATTGTCCACACCCCAGCATTGCTTCTTCTTACCCTAAGCATTATACTATTGATGGTTTTACCAAGGGTACCTGGCCGGCCCCTAATAAGGCTTGTTTTACTTTGATTTGTTTCTTTGTACAATACCAAACTATCTGTACTTCCTGTGCTTCCGCCAAATTGCAAGTAATAGGAAATGTTGCTGTTTTTGGGATTATTATTGTTTGCACTCAAATATACACGTACATAATTTTGCGTACTTGGGTTAAAGCCAAACCTTAACCAAAAACGCCATTCTAAATCTTTGTTTAATATATATTGTGTGCCTAAATAGCTTTCTGCTGCTGTGCCAATGCCTCCTGCAGCCTGTAATTCAAAATTTGTATTTACCTTAAATAAACTATCTGTGCCTGTCCATGTTGGGTTTACACTAAAGTTTCCATCAGAGAAATCATCGCTCAATTGGGCATTTGCCCTGAAGCTATAATTGAATAGAAGGAAACAAATGATGGGGTAGTAAAATTTGTTCATCTTCAAAAATAATAGGGCAAGACCGGAGTAAAATTTTATTTTTGTAATTCCTAAAACATAAATCAAGGAAATAGGATAGGGGCGGTTCAAATTATTTATCCTTGTTTAAAAATTATTTTATGAAAATTGCTGTGGTTGGTGCTACTGGTTTGGTTGGTGGCGTAATGTTAAAAGTATTAGCGGAACGTAATTTCCCTGTGACTGAATTAATTCCTGTTGCCTCAGAGAAGTCTGTTGGCAAAGAAATAATGTTTAAAGGTAAAGCGTATCGTATTTGTTCCATGGAGGAAGCAATTGCGGCTAAACCTGCCATTGCCTTGTTTTCTGCTGGTGGAAATACCTCTTTGGAATGGGCGCCTAAATTTGCAGCTGTGGGTACAGTAGTGATAGATAATTCATCTGCTTGGCGCATGGACCCAACTAAAAAATTGGTTGTGCCAGAAATTAATGGGCAGCAATTAAACAGTTCAGATAAAATTATTGCCAATCCAAATTGTTCTACCATTCAAATGGTAATGGCATTGAACCCGCTTCATATAGCTTATGGTATTAAAAGGGTAGTGGTATCTACTTACCAAAGTGTTACAGGCACAGGCCTAAAGGCAGTTAAACAAATGGAAAATGAACGCCTCGGAATTGATGGTGAAATGGCCTATAAATATGCCATCGATAAAAATGCCATTCCGCAAATAGATGTTTTTATGGACAATGCGTATACCAAGGAAGAAATGAAAATGGTAAACGAAACCAAGAAAATTATGATGGATGAAAACATTGCAGTTACCGCTACCTGTGTGCGCATACCTGTGATGGGAGGTCATAGCGAGAGTGTAAATATTAGTTTCAACAAGGCCTTTGAAATATCCGACATCAAAAATATTTTAGGCAATACGCCAGGAATAATCGTGCAAGACGATCCTCAAAATGGCATTTATCCAATGCCTTTATGGTCGGAAAATAAAGATGAAGTTTTTGTGGGAAGAATAAGAAGAGATGAATCAGAACCCAATGCCCTTAATCTTTGGATTGTTTCAGACAACTTACGCAAAGGTGCAGCCACCAATACCATTCAAATTGCGGAATATTTAACAGCGCATCAATTGGTATAATGGAATTACCTGTTTACACACGTTCTCAATTGGCTTTAAGGAATGGGCAAGACAAACCAGAAATTTGGGTGGCCTATTTGGGTAAAATTTATGATGTAACCCGCAGTCGTTTATGGCGCAATGGCAAACATTACGAGCATTGGGCAGGGCAGGACCTAAGCGAGGAATTAGCAGCAGCACCGCACAACCAAAATGTGTTCGATAAATTTGAAGTGGTAGGAATTCTTGCTATACCTTAATTAATTTCAACCCAAACAGGGCAATGGTCTGAGTGTTTTTCTTGTTGTAAAATGCCAGATTCTTTAATTCTTTCTTGAATGGCATTTGCAACCATGCAATAATCTATGCGCCAACCTTTGTTGTTGTTGCGTGCATTTGCTCTGTAGCTCCACCAGCTGTATTGGTGCGGTTCTGGGTGTAATTTTCTAAAGCTATCTGTAAAGCCACTTTCTACAAATTTTTGCATCCATTCACGTTCTTCTGGTAAAAAACCACTGCTATTTTTATTGCTCACCGGATCATGAATATCTATGGCATGGTGGCAAATATTATAATCGCCACATACAATTAAATTGGGATGTGTTTTTCTAATTTCTGTGATATAGTTTAAGAAGAAATCTAACCACTTCATTTTATAAGCTTGTCTGTCTTCTCCACTACTACCACTTGGAATATACACGCTAATCACACTTACATTATCAAAATCGGCACGTACAATTCTACCTTCGGTATCATAGGCTTCATTGCCAAACCCAAATTCTACATGATTTGGTTTTTGTTTGCTATAAATAGCAACGCCACTGTATCCTTTTTTTTCTGCACTGAACCAAAAATCATTGCTATACCCAACCGTTTCGAATAAAAAAGGCTCAACCTGGTTTTGTAAAGCCTTGGTTTCTTGAAAGCAAAAAACATCTGCTATGCTGCTTTGCATAAAATCTATTAAGCCTTTGCTAATTGCCGATCTTATGCCATTTACGTTATAACTTATTATTTTCATTCTTTACAATTTTGCTTTTAATAGTGTACCAATATTAGCTAAACTTTAGGTGAAATAGCATGCCAAAAAAAATTATAAAATAAAATTTAAAAAATCTTTGCAGGATATGCTGATTTTTAAAGATGTTTCACCACTTTTGCACCCGCATGAACCTAGAGATAAAAAAGTCGCAAATTCCTAACGCCGGAATGGGTCTATACACACACCAACTTATTAAAAGGGGTGAAGTGGTAGTAGAATACAAAGGCGAGGTAATTACATGGGCACAATGCCAAAAACGCAATGATGCTTTGGAAGGAGTTGGAGCCTATTATTTTTATATTTCAGATCGCAAATGTGTAGATGCTTTGCATACACCTGAAGCTTTAGCCCGTTATGCAAATGATGCCGCTGGAATTGTTCGCATAGAAGGCTATAGAAACAATGCCAGATTTGAAGTTATTAAAGGCAAACCCTATATCGTTGCAAGCAGAAATATTAAGCCTGGAGAAGAGGTTTTTGTGTCGTATGGCAAAGTTTATTGGGATGCCATGCGTAAAAATGGGTTCGACCCAAAGCATAAGGGTACAACTAAAAAAATTGAACCTGAGGCACATGGCCACCATTTAGTGCCTAAAAGGGAGGCAAAACATTAAATTTTTTTTTAACTCATTTTTTTATAAAATTGAGCCGTGAAACAAAATGAAAGTTGCTTACTTTCGTTATAAGTTCAAATACACCCTTTTCTTAATGAATAATTAAGTAAAAGCTAAAACAGAAAATTAGAAAATGAAAAAGATAATAAAGGTTTCGGTGATGTTATTAATAGGTTTTTCTTGGAACCAAGCCAAAGCGCAAGTTCAAGACCAAACAACACCTGGTTACGATTTTTCTGCACCCGCAGATAGCACTGCTGCAGATTCAACAGTTAGTGAAGATCCGGCAGCTCCAATTGACCCGCTTTTAAGACCTTATGAGCGTATTACACTCTATTTAGATTCGGCTACCAATTTAATAACTTATTTTGGTGTAGTAGAGCAAGAAGAGAGCGGCTCAGATTCTCTATACATTCGTGCCAAAAATTGGGCTGCTAAAAATTTGGGTAAAAACATGAAGATTGAGTTAGACAAACGCAATCAGAAAATTACCTATGTGGGCACCATTCCTGCTTATGCCTACTTAAGTAAATATACCAAACGAAGTATTGGTAATTTTGAATTCAAAATTACTTTCTTGATTAAAGAGGGCAGATACAGGTACCAAATTTCTAATTTGGTTCACGAGTCCCTAAAACCTTCAGAAGGTGGCAAAAGCACCCGAAATTATTTTGAGTTTTATTACACTTCTACCACACGTGTGAGAGAAAATGATATCATTCTAAGAAACGCAGATAAAGATATTTTAAGGCTAATTGAAAGCTTTAAAAAGGCAATGCGTGATCCAATTCTTGTAGATGAAGACGATTGGTAGTTTAAGCTACCTTAAAGTAAAAATCTCCCAATTCGTAAGTTAAGGCCTCTTGTGTATTTAGTTCTACCAGGTTGCCCATAGAAAGCTTGTAAGGTTTATAGCCTATTGGCGCTAGTAAGGCCATTAAGTTTTTTCTGTTCTCCTCGCTAGATATTTCAATTTGAATAATGGGTTTGCACCTTTTTAAGGTTTCAATCATTTGAGGAAACAAAATTACTTCATAACCTTCTACATCACATTTCAAGAAATCAATTTTGCTCAAGGCAGAAAATAACTCATCTGCTACTTCCATTTGTGCTTCGTATGTTTGCGAGGCAGTTTCGGTAGCATTGCTATCCATTATTTTTGTAAGGCCATGTCTAAAAACCCCATCAATTAAGGGAGTTCCAAGTGTTACCTTTTTTCTTTCTGCACCTAATGCACATTGGTAAAGCGTAATATTGTTTTGGGCAAACCTGCTTGTATTTTTAAGAAATACATTTGCAAAAAGAGGCACTGGTTCAACAGCGTAAACATGACCAGCTTTTTCAGCATATTTAGAAAGAAAAACAGAATAGTATCCAACATTGGCGCCAATATCTACGCAAGTAAAACCTGGTTTGATCAATTGTTTTAGGTAAAACAATTCAGGGTATTTGGCTTTTAAAAAGCCTGCAGAAATAAGGCGTATATAGGCGCTGCTTACAAAACCTAAATAAGATTCAGTGCCTAATGTTTGGAGTAATAATGACCTGATTTTTTTTTCCATACTGCTTACTTCACTTCCTCAAAATCTACGTATTCGCCTACTTTATCTGAGCTGCCTTTCCCTTGCTTACTTAATTTGGGGTTGATGGTAATTTTCCCCTCCTCCGTATTTTCCCTATTGGGTTGAGGCGGATTAGGCTTGGCTTGGTTATGGTGGTATACATTTATTTTAAAACCGCCAAATACATAGCGGTATACCACATAAAACAGAAATAAATAAAACAGAAATTTCAAGATGCTAATTATTTAAGCAGCAAAGATGCAAAAAAGATAGGGTTTTTAAAAAATCCTGTCTACTTCTTTATAAAGTTCAACGATTTTCCATTCACACAATACCTTAAACCACTCTTGTCTTTTGGACCGTCATTGAATACATGTCCTAGGTGACCGCCACATTTGGCACATAGAATCTCTGTGCGTGTCATCCCAAAAGTGTTGTCTGTTTGGGTAATAATTTGTTTTTGGTCTAAAGCCTCATAAAAACTTGGCCAACCACAACCACTGTTAAACTTCCCTTCCGACGAAAACAATTGGTTGCCACAGCCCGCACAAACGTAGGTGCCGCCATCATAAATATCTTCTAAAGGACTTGTAAAAGGCCTTTCGGTACCTTTTTGTCTTAGAATGCGGTATTGCTCGGCATCTAAACTTTGTTGCCAATCAGCATCCGTTTTTTGAACTTCAAATGTTTGGTTTTTCTTTATCTCTTGGTGATGCGTTTGTGTTTGCATAGCAGTATCAATTTTAGCATTGCCTTGTCCCTTGCAAGCAATAATATGTGTAAATAGAAAAATAAAACTGGGTATGATAAAAAATATTTTTTTCATATCCTTTAAACGCACAATTGATGTTTTTGTTTTACGAGAGATTGCCAATGGCACTTGCGCAATTTTCTCCGTCCATGGCGGCACTCACAATTCCTCCCGCGTAACCCGCACCTTCGGCACAAGGGTATAAACCCTTTATTTGTGGGTGTTCAAAATTTTCTTTGTTTCTTGGTATCCTCACCGGCGATGAGGTGCGCGATTCTGTTGCCAATAAAATGGCTTCATTGGTTAAATAACCGCGCATTTTATTGCCAAATTGTTTAAAAGCTTCTTGCAAGCCTGTAGCAACAAAGGCAGGTAAAATATCGTGTAGGTTTCTGCTTATAGTGCCAGGTAAATAGGAGTTTTTAGGCAATGTGTTAGAGGTTTTTCTAGCAACAAAATCTGCCATTCTTTGCGCAGGCGCTTGCAAACTTTTATTGCCTTTGTTAAAGCAATCTTGTTCTACTTGTTTCTGAAAATACAAACCAGCTAAGGCCCCAGCACTTTCATATTTTTTATAATCTTCGGTTCGAACCGAAACCACCATGCCGCTATTGGCATACGGATTATTTCTTTTACTCGGACTCCAACCATTCACCACAATTTCACCAGGGGCTGTCATAGCAGGCGCAATAATGCCTCCGGGACACATGCAAAAACTAAACACACCACGGTCTGCCACTTGTTGCACCAAACTGTAACTGGCAGCGGGTAAAAAATTGCCCCTATGGCCATTGCATTTGTATTGTATTTGGTCTATCAATTCTTGTGGATGTTCTATGCGCACCCCCAATGCAAAAGGCTTGGCTTCTATCAATACTTTTTTACGATCCAATAACTCATAAATATCTCTTGCCGAATGGCCTGTTGCCAAAATAAGTTGCTTAAATGAATAGTGCGCAGTGCCTACATAAACGCCTTGTATGGCATTGTCCTTAATTTCAATATCTGTAATTCTAGCATCAAAATGTACCACGCCACCACAGGCAATAATTTGTTCTCTAATGGCTGTAATAATTTGCGGTAATTTATTGGTCCCAATATGTGGATGTGCTTCAAATAAAATACTTGGATCGGCACCATAGGCAACAAGAATTTTTAGGATGCGCATTACATCACCTCTTTTGCTGCTGCGGGTATATAATTTCCCATCACTATAGGTTCCTGCGCCACCTTCTCCAAAACAATAATTGCTATCGGGGTTAACGGCATTATTACGGGTAATATTTGCCAAATCTCTACGTCTTTCTTTAACGGCTTTTCCGCGTTCAAATAGGACGGGTTTAAAGCCTAATTCTATGAGGCGCAAGGCAGCAAACAACCCGGCAGGACCAGCGCCAATAATGGCTACTTCAGGGGCATTGCTTACATTTTTTAATTGAAGTGAAAAGGTGTCTTTTTCGGGTTCTTCGTTTAGAAAAACATCAATTTGTAAATTTACTTTGATGGGTTTTCTGCGCGCATCAATGCTTTTTTTAATGATTTTAAAACCACTTAAGTCGCTGGCTTGAAAGCCAAATTCTCTTTCAAGAAACTTTGTAATTGCCGCATCATTGGCACATTGCTCTGGAAGGCAAGTAATTTGTACTGTTTTTATCATGGTTAGGTAATTATCCCAAAGCTTCAAAAATGCATATTTAATGGAGTATTGCCAAATTTTAGAATTTTGAAAACGACCTATTAATTAAAAACACTTGTAAGTGTTTTTAAACCTCAATACCTTCGGTAAAATTAAACCTTTATGAAAAGCACAAAAATCATTACCCTTTCACTGGCGTTTTTTGCCGTGTTAATTGTTTCTTCTTGTAGCAAACAAATGTATGGCTACCGTCAAAAAATAAATGTTGAACCAAGCGCTTTAGCCAAAGTTAAAACGGAATTACCTACGCAAGAAATTGCCAGCAAAACAACAACCAATATTGATTTGTCTGCAGCAATTGCATCAGTAAATGTAACAGAAATGGCGCCAGTAATAAACCAAGTGCAAAGTTTGGTGCCACAACAAGGAAGTAAAGCCAGCGCTAAAAGAGGTTTTGTAACTATAAATTCTGCTAAAAAACAATTGAAGGCCATGGCTGCTGAAATTAGAAAGTCAAAAAAAGACATTCATGTTGAGCCAAAAAGATGGATGATTGTAGGCTTAATTTTGGTTCTTGCTGCCTGGATTGTAGGTATCATTACCGGCTTAGGCGGAATAATTGGTATTATTTATTTAGCGGGAGCAATTGTATTTACCGTTGGATTGGTTTACTTCTTACTAGATTACCTCAACGCATAATAGTTTTCAAATAACTGAAAAGCCCTGTGTTCACAGGGCTTTTTTTATGCCTAAAAATACTGCCCACAAGATATGCCCATCGTTTTATTCCTCATCTTTCCTTCGTACTTTCGTGCTTTCATTACCCAAATTTTCTTTAGATGAAGCAATATAGCGCGCAAGAAGTCAGTAGCATAGCTACACAAATGAGGAGAGATGTTCTCCGTATGGTACATGCTTGTAAAAGTGGTCATCCTGGCGGTAGCCTTGGTTGTGCCGATTTTTTAGCCAGTCTTTATTTCAGTGTAATGAAGCACGATCCTTCATTTAACATGAATGGAAATGGGGAAGATATTTTCTTCCTTTCAAACGGACATATCTCACCCGTTTTTTACAGTGCTTTGGCACGTTCGGGTTATTTTCCAATTGAAGAATTAAAAACTTTTCGTCGTTTAAACACGCGCTTGCAAGGACATCCAACTACGCATGAGCACCTTCCAGGTGTGCGTATTGCCTCTGGTTCTTTGGGTCAAGGAATATCTGTAGCATGTGGTGCCGCCTTGTCTAAAAAATTAAATAATGATCCGCAATTGGTTTTTGCCTTAATGGGTGATGGCGAAATTGAAGAAGGTCAGAATTGGGAAGCATTTATGTTTGCTGCCCACCAAAAAATAGATAATTTAATTGTTACAATAGATTATAACGGTCAACAAATTGATGGCTCAACCCGCGAAATAATGGGCTTGGGCGATGATATTGCAGAAAAATTAAAAGCCTTTGGTTGGGAAATTTTGTTTATGAATGGTCATGATGTGCAAAATATCCTGGATACCATGAACCAAGCCAAAACACTTGTTGGAAAAGGCAAACCAATTTTTATTGTAATGAAAACAGAAATGGGTTACCCAGTAGATTTTATGATGGGAAGCCACAAATGGCATGGTGTTTCTCCTAATGATGCAGAATTAGAAAACGCACTTTCTCAATTGCATACCAATGTGGGCGATTACTAATTGCTAAAACAAATGTTGCGCATAAAGCATATTGTATTTTTTCTCTTGCTGTTAACAGCAGGTTTTTTGGCAAAGGCGCAAAGCCCAAAGCCAATTAAAACGCGTATCCTTTTTCTTCTAGACGCAAGTGGAAGTATGTATGCGCGCATGGAAAATGATTCGCGAATTAATATTGCCAAGCGTTTACTCATTAAAAGTATTGATAGTTTGCAAGGAACCAAAAACCTTGAAATTGCTTTGCGTGTTTATGGGCATACCTCACCGCCAAACCAACGTAATTGCAGGGATACACGACTAGAAGTGCCTTTCAGAGAAAATAATTTTGAAGAGGTAAAAAAGCGTCTGGCTACCATCAATCCTAAAGGAACTACCTTAATTGCACATTCCTTGTTGCAATCTGCCTACGATTTTCCCAAAGAACCCTATACCAGAAATGTGATTATTTTAATTACAGATGGCATAGAAGAATGTCAGGGCGATCCTTGCGCAGTATCTGAAGCATTGCAAAGCCAAGGGATCATTTTAAAGCCTTTTATTATTGGAATTGGTTTAACAGAAGATTTTAGAAAAGCATTTGATTGCGTTGGGCGTTACTACGATGCCAATACCGAAAAAGGTTTTGATGATGCTTTGAAATTGGTTATATCTCAAGCACTAAATAATACAACCGCCCAAGTTAATTTATTGGATGTATATAGCAAGGCAACTGAATCCAATGTAAACATGAGTTTTTACGACATGAACTCTGGTTTGTTGTTATACAATTACATGCATACCATTAATGAACGTGGCAATCCAGATACCATTAATTTAGACCCTGTTTACCGTTACAGAATGGTTGTGCATACCTTGCCTCCTGTTGTAAAAGAAAACATAGATGTAACGCCAGGTAAACATACCATAATTGGGGTAGATGCGCCGCAAGGCCAGTTAATGGTAAAGGTAGAGGGCTTAACCAATTATAATAACCTGCAATTTATTGTCAGAAAACAAGGGTCGAACCAAACCTTGCACGTGCAAGAAGCAGGCACCAAAGAAAAGTTTATTGTAGGCAAATATGATGTGGAAGTGCTTTGTTTACCGCGCATGGTTTTTAGAGATGTTAGCGTAGACCAAAGTACCACCACCACCATTCAATTGCCACAACCTGGCAAGCTCATTGTAAATTGTCAGCTGCAAGATTATTATGCTGATATCTACCAAATGGTGCGCAATGAATTGGTTTGGATTTACAAATTACCAATAGAAAAAAGAAGTCACCAAATAGTTATGCAACCAGGCGATTATAAAATAGTATACCGTTCAAAAGGAGCAAGTAGAAGTAGCCATACTTTTGAAAGAATCTTTAAAATTACCAGCGGCATGGCTTCAAATATTACGTTAAATTAAATTTTAGAATGAACCTTTGGGTTCGAACCGATAAAGAAAAATATGAAAAAGTTCGATGTTCAAAATGTAAAAGATACCCGCAGTGGTTTTGGCGCTGGTTTATCTGAATTAGGAAAAACAAATCCGAAAGTAGTTGCCCTTTGTGCCGATTTAACAGGTTCTTTAAAAATGGATGCTTTCCAAAAAGACCATCCAGAAAGATTTTTTCAGGTTGGAATTGCAGAAGCAAATATGATGGGTGTTGCCGCTGGTTTAACCATTGGTGGTTGGATTCCATTTACAGGTACTTTTGCAAACTTTAGTACAGGTCGCGTTTACGATCAAATTCGTCAATCTATTGCCTATAGCGGTAAAAACGTAAAAATTTGCGCCTCTCATGCGGGTATTACTTTGGGCGAAGATGGTGCTACACATCAAATATTAGAAGACTTAGGTTTAATGAAAATGTTGCCAGGTATGGTGGTAATTAATCCTTGTGATTACAACCAAACCAAAGCAGCAACCATTGCCATTGCAGATTATGATGGTCCGGTTTATTTGCGTTTTGGTCGTCCTGCCGTACCTAATTTTACCGAAGCCGATGGCAAATTTGAAATAGGCAAAGCATTAATGATCAATGAAGGTGAAGATGTAAGTATTTTTGCAACGGGTCACTTGGTTTGGAAAGCCATTGAAGCGGGTTATGCCTTAGCAGAATTAGGCATAGATGCAGAAATTATAAATATCCATACCATTAAAC
>CAIYNF010000195.1 GCA_903927505.1 uncultured Bacteroidota bacterium
TATTGTAATCCGTTAAATAGCTTCCTCCTTTTAAATAAACAATACCAAATTTGCTGGGATTGAATTTATAATTTATTTCTACTATGCTTTGTAATAGCGGTCTTTCAAGCGGAATTCGTATTTTCTGCTGGTAGCGCCACGCATTGCTTTTGGTGTTTCCAAAGGCAAAAGAATTTTCAATAGACACGCCTTCAACAGCATTTAATTTTAGTCCGTTTAAAAAACCTTTGTATGCAAAATAATTCATTTTAGTTTTACCCAAAATACTATCCGAACCAATTACTATGGTCCCTAATCGAGCGCCTAATTTTTGAACATTATGTAGGGTGTCTCTTTTTATTTTGTTCGCTGTATCAGATTTGATAAAACCTTCTTGTTCGTCCTTTAAAAGAGGAACCGGCCTGTTTTGTTCCCAATAAATGGAGTCTCTTTTTAGCGCTAATGAATCTATTACAATTTCTGTACTGTCGTTAATGTCTCTTATTTCTTGGGTATTGCGTTCGGCCTCTTTTTTCATTTTGGATGCCAATTTTAACATCTCCGCTTTGTTCAATTTTTCCTTGGCCATTAATGCCGCTATTTGCTCTTGGTTCTTTGTTTGCTTTGCTTGTTTTTTTTCGGTTCGAACCAAAGGCATTTGCTTTAAAGTTGGCGGATCCAATAGCTTTTTGAGCCATTGGTGGTCAACATTTGGATTGAGTTTAATTTGGTAATTATTTACTGATGCCAAATACCTAAAACTACCTTTTACACCAAGAAAATTTCCTTGTGCAGTAATATCATAAGTGGCAGGCATAAACACAAAGGGAAACGCTGCCATTGGTTTATAAGTGGTTTTAATGCTTACGTCCATCCCCGTTTCTTCATAGCTTAACACACAACTGTGCAAGCACCAAAGGTCTTCAATAATATAAAGGGTTCCTTTGTAGGTGCCATTGCCACGGCGTTTTGGTTCAACCCTAATTTTATTTACCTCCCTGCCATTTTCAAAAAAACTTCCTTCTAGTGTAAATTTATAATACGTAAATGCTTGTGGCGATAAAGGCGAAATTTGCTCATCATCTCTGGTATCGTACCAACTTCCCCTGGCCATGCGCATGGGTTCTGGTGCACCATTAAAAGGCATAGAGCTTTTCAAGGAAATTACTTTTTCTCTATAGGTAGAGGGTTGCGAAAAACTAAGTTCATTGATACTTTCGGTGGTATAGGATCGGCCTACTTCTAAACCTTGTTTTTTAATAAAGCCTTTTAATAAGCTTGGGCATTCATCAATTCTTCCCGTACCCTTTACATATACTCTAGCGGTATAGGCCAATACTTGTCGGCGGTAATAAGGCGCGGCCCCAATAGCCTTGCGCATAATAAAATTTGCAGGATTTTCTCTTTTGCCGCTTACCTTAAATTCTTTGAGTTCATACAATTGCTTGGCCATTACCAAATTTAACTCCACCCATTCGTTATTAATTTCAATGGTTTTGCTGATGGTTTGGTAATCTATACTTTGAAAAACAACTTGATAAATGCCATTTGCTAGCTTTAAACTGTAAATACCCTCTAAATTAGAATTGGTGCCAATTTTACTTTCTCCAACATAAATGGTTACATAGGGTAAGGCTTCCCCCGCGCTATTGCTAAGTTTCCCCTTAATTCCCTGCGCTTGGCAAAACAGGCCCCAAAGGCATAATATAGCGCATAGAAAGTTGGAGCGAGGCATCACAGCCAAGATGCAAAAAAACTTTTTGTTTTCAAAAGAGTGGAATTCCTTATTTTCGCAGCCTAAAGAAAATTTAAATTTAATATTCATGGCAAATACAGGCGATTTATTTAAAGGTTGTTTCATTAGACATAACAACGAATTATGTCAGGTATTGGAATACCAGCACCGCACACCAGGTAACTTAAGAGCTTTTTACCAAGTTGTAGTAAGAAACGTAAAAAGTGGTAAACAAATGGAACACCGTTTCCGTGCTGGCGAATCTGTTGAAATGATTCGTGTAGAATTCAAAGAAATGCAATACCTCTATAAAGATGGCAACAACTTGGTATTAATGGATCCAGAAACTTTTGATCAAATTTATGTAGAGGAAACTTTATTAGGTGATTCTGTTAAATTCCTAAAAGAAGAAATGATTCTTAAAGTTTCTTTTGAAGGTGACCTTTGCCTTACCGCAGAAATGCCAACCTTTGTTGTTTTAACAATTGATTACGCAGAACCAGGCGTTAAAGGAGATACTGCCACCAATACACTTAAACCTGCTAAATTAGACAATGGCGCAGAGGTAATGGTTCCATTATTTGTAAACGTTGGCGATAAAGTAAAAGTAGATACCCGCACCGGCGATTACGTTGAGCGTGTAAAATAAGCTTCGGTTTATTTATAAAAAAAAAGACTGTCCGTTTGGGCAGTCTTTTTTTGTTTATACCAATTTGGGTTTGGCGTAAAAGCCAGTGCCATTATATGCGCGCTTCCCGGGCAATTTTTGACAGCGCTCTGTGCAACAACCTTCCATTTCTTCGGCACATTGCACACACATTACAAATTGCTCATTGCAATTTACATTGGCGCAATTTAAGCTGCGTGCCACAGGGGTATGGCAATGCTTGCAAGTGCTAATCACTTTAGGGTTTACCTCGTTTATTGGCACACTTACCCTGCCATCAAATACATATAAAACGCCATCAAAGTCTTTACCGCCCGTTTCTTTGGCATAGCCAATAATCCCATCATACAATTGGTAAACATCCTTAAACCCTTGCTCCAATAAATAAGCCGAAGCTTTCTCACATTTGATACCACCCGTGCAATAAGTTATAACTTTCTTGTCTTTGTATTTTTCTAACTCCGGCAATTTTGAAGGAAATTCTCTAAAGGTTTCCATGTCTAAAGTGAGGGCATTTTTAAATTTACCCAAGCGCGTTTCATAATTAGAGCGCACATCCAAAACAATTACATCATCGCGCTCTTTCATTTCCTGAAACTCTTTGCCATGAAGGTGTTTGCCGGTTCTTCTTATTGGATTTACTTCCTTTAATCCAGAATGAACAATCTCATTTTTTAAACGCACATGCATGCGGTTAAAAGCTGGTTCATCAAATTCATCCAATTTAAAACTAACTCCTTCAAACCTTGGATCAGATTTTAAATCGTCCATATAAATATTTACTTGTTGCCAAGTGCCACCAATGGTGCCGTTTATGCCTTCTTTGGCAATATATATTCTACCTAATATACCAATTTGTTTGCAATAATTTAGGTGTTGTACCACAAATTCTTCTGCATCAAAAATGGGGGTATAATAATAAAATGCTACTACCCAATATTTACCTTTTTTCTTCATATCCGCCTGCAAAGGTAAGCCTTCCTTTATTTTGGGCAAATCTCTTGCTTTATTTTTATCTTTTTTCGGTTCGAACCAAAATTTGCTTACCCAATTGCCACGCGCAAAGGCCCACGGTGAAATTTGAACAAAATTCCTATCTTTGCCAAGGATGATAAAAGAAGTAAAACCGGATAGTAATCTTAATACCAGTAAGAAAGAACAAGTAGAGGAAATGTTTAATAGCATTGCCCATCGCTACGATTTTTTAAATAGGTTTCTTTCTATGGGTATTGATAAAGGCTGGCGCAAAAAGGCCATTGCCTATTTAAAACCGCTTTCACCTAAGCAAATTTTAGATGTTGCTACAGGTACTGGAGATTTGGCCCTAGAAGCCATGAAACTCAATCCAGAACACATTACCGGATTAGATATTGCCGAACAAATGTTGGTTTTTGGTAGAGAGAAAATTGCCGCAAAAGGACTCTCAGAAAAAATTTCTATGGTAAAAGGAGATAGCGAAAACCTTCCCTTTGAAGACAATAAATTTGATGCCATTACCGTTGCATTTGGTGTGAGAAATTTTCAAAACCTGGCCGTGGGCCTAAAGGAAATGAACCGGGTATTAAAACCAGGTGGAAGATTGGTGGTATTAGAGTTTTCAAAACCAGCCTCATTTCCCTTCAAGCAAATTTATAATTTCTATTTTACCTATATCCTTCCTTTAATGGGTAACTTGGTAAGTAATAGCAAAAATGCATATACTTACCTTCCAGAAAGTGTAAAGCATTTCCCTGAAGGTGCTGAATTTGCTGGATATTTAAGTCAAGCCGGCTACAAAGATATTATTGTTAAACCCTTAACTTTCGGAACTTGTTCGCTGTATATTGCCGACAAATAATCCTTCAAATA
>CAIYNF010000196.1 GCA_903927505.1 uncultured Bacteroidota bacterium
ATATTAAAACCAATAAATTTACCACAGCCGTTGTGCACGCCATAGAAGAAAGAAATTGGAATATCTTGGTTGACCAAACCTGTTTTAGGCACATAAACGCTATCTAGGTAAGCTGTTTCGGTAGAAATGCAGGTTTGACTTTCAGTTATGCAAGCGGCAAAAAACAGCATACAAGTGGCGCTAACAATGGTTAATATAGCTTTCATAGGACTGCAATATACATTAAAAAATTAGGAGAAAACAAGAGGAATAAAGACTGACAAATCAGGAACTTCAAATGTAAATTTGGTCATAAAAAAGTTAAAATTCCATTTTTAATTACCTATTGTGGGAATTAATTACTTTAATAAAATATTTTTGAGGAACCATATGACTAAAATACTCCTATATGGGCTTTCAATGCTTACATTGATTGTTCAAAAAACAAATGCCCAAGATGCAGACAGCAATAAAGTTGAACGCTTTTCTATTCATGCACAAACAACGGTAATCAATCAATATAAATTTGCTTATTCAGCCCCATATTCTGGCTCGAACAGTTTGAGAACTTCAGATGAAAGTCAGACCTCCCTCACCTCCACTTTGTATTTTGGAGCCCGATTATGGAAAGGTGCCAGTGCTTTTATTAACCCAGAAATAGCGGGTGGTTCGGGCCTAAGCGGCGCATTAGGAATTGCAGCTGCAACCAATGGTGAAACTTTTAGAATTGGAGATCCTTCACCCAAAACTTACGTGGCAAGGGTGTTTTTTAGACAGGTCTTTGAATTGCGTGCAAGTAAGCATGAAAAAGTGACCCATTATTTTCACAACCACAGTGATTTTAACCAATTGGAAGAAAATGTTCCTACCAATTATTTTGCTATTACTGCTGGTAAGGTTTCCATCTCAGATTATTTTGACGACAATTCATTTAGTCATGATCCTAGAACCCAATTTATGAGTTGGGGTTTAATGAGCAATGGTGCTTGGGATTACCCCGCAAACACAAGAGGCTATACTCCTAGTATAGTTCTAGAATATGCTGATCCAAAAAATGAAATTAGGTATGGTTATTCAATGGTGCCGGCAACTGCAAATGACAACATTATGGACAATAACCTAAATAAAGCAGGTGCCCATACCATTGAATATACCCTCAAATTTAAACACAAGGAACAAAAGGGTGCTATTCGATTATTGGCTTATTACAATTTGGCAAATATGGGTAGTTACCAGCAAGGAATCATAAGTGGTGATATTAGCTTAAGTAGAAGTTACCAAAACCATAAATATGGATTTTGTTTAAACAGCGAATATGAATTTTCTAAACAAATTGCTTGGTTTATGCGAGCAGGTTGGAATGATGGGGAAAATGAAACTTGGTGCTTTACTGAAATAGACCAATCGTTTAGCACAGGCGTGCTAATTAAAGGCTATAGCTGGAAAAGAGAGGAGGACAATATAGGATTGGCGATAGCGGTTTCTGGCCTATCTCAAATGCACCGAAATTATTTAAATGCAGGTGGAAGTGGATTTATGCTAGGTGATGGAAAATTAAATTATGCCAATGAAAAATTATTGGAATGCTTTTATTCAAAAGAAATGGTTGCAGACCGCATGTATTTAACTGGAACCTACCAGTTTTTATTAAATCCTGGGTACAATGCAGACAGAAAAGGCCCCGTTAATATTATTTCTGCGAGGGTTCATTTTAGGTTTTAGGTTTTGTTTGTAACGCCGAGCCAAAGCCATAAACCTTATTATCTTTAAAGAATTTGCAAATAACTTGCTTTAGGTTAAATTTGGCTTTTGATGAAATTCCATATCATGTATTTTAAAAAATTGACTATTGCCTTTTTGGCAATAATGTTTCATTCATTTGTATTTGCGCAAGGAAAATACTTCCAAGTAATTAGTTTGCAAATGGAAAATAATTTTTCCTTTCCAGTTTTTAGCTCAAAAAAAGATTCTGTTTCATGTAAAAAAATTAATCACTTTTTGCAATTATCTGAATTGGAATTGCTGCATGGCTATGAAAAGAAAAATCCATTTGAAAGAGTTGCCATAGACCCTGTAAATCCAATACCTGGAAAGGAAATGATAAATTACAAGGTGCAAAGAAACGACAGCAATTTACTTTCAATTTCATTTGCGCAATCCTATTGTGGAGCAGGATGTACTTATTGGTGCAGTTATTATAATTTTAACCCAGCTACGGGGGAAGTAATTTATTTAAAAGACCTCTTTACTGAAAAAGGATATGCCACATTTACCCAAATGGTATTTGAAAAAAGAATGGCCAGCTTTTCGAATGAAAAAAAGAAATTAGACAGCAACCAAAAGGCAGATTTTGATGCTGTGCCCGCCTGCTATAAAACCGACCCTTTGCGTGATTATTATATTTCAAATGATACTTTGTTTTTAGACAGAAGCTTATGTTTTGCCAGAAGCTTAAGTACCAGTGAAATTAACCCACTTACCGCAATTGCGTGTAAAGAACTAAAGGAATTTCTCAACGAATATGGCTTAAAAGTAATGTTAAATAGAAAGGGCTTTATGAAAATTTACCAATCAAATCAATTACCTCAATTATTTGAAGGAACAATTGGTTCGCATCAAATTGTTTTTATTCTAAACTTCTTGGGCAAAGAAAACATCAGTGGTATTTACTTCAACCTAGCTACAGGTAGAAATTTTCAATTGCGCGGAAAGTTTATTGACAACAAATTACAATTCACCGAATACAATAATATTAACCAAGAACAAGGTTTTATTGTAGGACAATTTAGTGGTGCCGATATTGTTGGGTATCATTTTAACAAAGAGAAAAAGGAACCATTGGGATTTCAAATTCGCCACTAGGTAATTTCATTCTGCACCCTATTTTACCCTCCGAAAGCACGAAGGACTTTCAGCATTTTCAATAATTTTACTTTGATTTTCAAATAATTATGTGTTAGTTTTGATAAAACACCTAATTCATGAGAAAATCTTTTACGCTTCAATTTATTGCATTTACCCTTTTTTCATTTTGCTTTTCAGCGCAAATAAAAGGTCAGACA
>CAIYNF010000197.1 GCA_903927505.1 uncultured Bacteroidota bacterium
CTTAAAAGTTATTTTAAGAAATTTAGTGGGCTGTGAAGATTCTTTATTACTCAATGTAAACGTTAGCAATGCAGGACCAGAAATCATTTATTTTACACCAGATTCTGCGGCTACCCATGATACAGTTACTATTTATGGAAACAATTTATTAGGTGCAAGCTCGGTAACATTAGGAGGTGTAAATGCACAAGCCTTTGGGATAATTTCTGCAAACCAAATTAAGGCTATTGTAGGAACAGGGGCCAGTGGAAGCGTACAAATAATTACACCCTTGGGAACAGCGCAGAAAGCAGGATTTATTTATATAAATAGTGCTGGTATCAAAGCCCTTTCTGTTTTGAATGGCATAAGTGTTTATCCAAATCCTGCCAGCAATGAATTGGTGATTTGTTGTTTTGAAAAGGAGGCAACAAGTTTAAGTATTGTTATCAAAGATTTAACAGGTAAAATTATTGCCGAACCAATCTTAGTAATGAATGGCAACCAAGGCAAAATAGTTACACAAAATTTAGCGCCTGGCACCTATATCCTTTGCATACAAAAAGGAAATGAAATAAGTAGGCTGAAGTTTGTGAAAGAGTAGTATTAGCGCTTAATTGGGCTGCTATTTTTAAAACACTAACACCGGAATTGCTTTAATTTATTTATTTATTAGCCAATCGATCACATTTAGCTTTTGAATACCATCAATTGAGGTATTGTCAAAATCCATAGTTAGTAAATATTTAGGGTAAGCATCGCGAATATTTTTCAATGCCGAGATTTCACGTTCAAAGGTTTTTATTTCATTAACAGAAAAGGCCACTTGAAAATATTCAAATTGGTTATTAGTTTTATGTACAACAAAATCAACCTCCTTTTCATTATTTTTTCCAACATACACCTTTCCTCCTCGTCGCAACAACTCAAAATACACAACATTTTCAAGTTTGTGACCCAAATTTGTATCGTATTTATTTGTAGCAATTATATTTTTCAGTCCCAAATCAACTACATAATATTTCTCATTAGACTTCAACAATTCCTTTCCCTTAATGTCGAACCTAGCTGCTGGGTATAGAATATAGGACTTCACTAAAAAATCTAAATACTTAGAAACCGTATTATGCGAAATGCTCTTTTTTGAAATTTTATTTAATTCTATTGCAATATTTGAAGGTGAAACATAAGAACCAATGCTATCGAATACAAATTTAATTACACTTTGCATTTGATGTAAATTTCTTAATTTATAGCGCGATGCAATATCCTTTAATACAACAGTATCATAAATTGACTGTAAATAATCATTTACTAAATCTTCGTTAAACATGGATAAATTTACAGCTTCTGGAAAGGAACTAGAATTTATGTATTTACGAAAAAGCCTGTCGGTATTTTTTTCATCGTTAAAAGCCAATAGGTATTCTGCAAAGGAATAGGGTTGAACATTGATGGATATATACCTTCCTGAAAGCAATGTTGCTATTTCACTTGATAACAAATATGCATTAGAGCCTGTTACATATAAATCAATATTCTTTTTTGTGAATAAGGCATTAATTAGCTTTTCAAAATTATTTAGCAATTGAACTTCATCTAGAAAAATATAATATTTATCCTTCCCCTTAAGTGAATTAATAATTTCATCATAAAGGATTGTCCATTCAGAAAGATGTAAGTTCTCTCGCTGTTCAAAGTTTAGAAAAATGATATGATTTTCTTCGACACCATTTTCTATTAATTCATTTTTAAATGCTTCTAACAAAGTAGATTTCCCAGAGCGTCTTATTCCCGTAACAACTTTTATGAGATTTTGATCTTTTAATTGACGAAGTTTTTCAAGATAAGTTTCGCGATTTATCATCTATTCAATTGATTGATATACACAAATTTATGCCTGTTATTGACAATAATCAAGAAATAATATACTTTTTGTCAATAAAAACTACAACTACTTATTTAACAAGTATTTGCAATAAATTTTGTGCTAATTAAATTAAGACAAAAAAAACAATAAAATAGAAATCACTCGCATTGCATCAATAGAATTAGTTAATAATTCTTCCCCTTTTCTTCCAAAATGGCAAAGGCTTCATCCCAAGAGGGAATTGTATCAGACTCATATCCGTAGGTTCTACCAGTGGCAATACTATGAAAGGCTTTCATGGCTTTGAGGTGGGCACCGCTGCGCATAAATTGAAGCATGTGGTCTCTGCTTTCCCAAGCGCTAATGGTACATTGGTAGCCATTGATTTTTTTGACAGCACTGTATAAATTACCCTTTGTTTTTTGTGCTTGTCCAAAGGAAGGAATTGCCAAAATCCAAAATCTGATATAACTCAAAAACCCTTTAGGTTTTAATCCGGTGAGTGAAATGTACATGGAGCGGTATTTTTTAATAAAAATGAATGTGCCAAAAATAAAATTTGCGAATGAATTTATTTAGTGGCAATTGTTTTTTTGACAACTGATTGAAGTGACTTTTGAAATTGGTTTTGGTATTTCTTTTTTACCAAATCAATATCATATTTAGA
>CAIYNF010000198.1 GCA_903927505.1 uncultured Bacteroidota bacterium
AGACTTTACAGACCTCCTTCCGCTTGATTCGAACCTAAAAGGAACTATTCCTGCAATGGGAATAAGTGGTTTAAAAAATAGCCGTGGACAAGCAATAGGTTTTGATTACCTCACCCAATTAGGCATAAATACCGTTCACCTAATGCCGGTTCAAGAAATGTTACATTGGCCTAAAGATGAGTGGGACAGCGCTTTTAAAAATGATGCCTACATGATTGAGCAGGGTGTTGCCAAAGAAAATTATGATTGGGGCTATAGAACCTCACACAGCTTTGCCATTGAAACACGCTACCGCCAAAAGGGAACAGAACCGGGTGCAGAACGTGAACAATTTAGAGACCTGGTACAAAAATTTCACGAAAAAAATATTGCAGTCATAGTAGATTTTGTATTCAACCATACCGCAGAAAACATGGATGGCCGAGCCTACCTTTTTCACTTCAATGCCTACGATAAACAATATTATTACCGAACCAAAAACCTTGAACACATTGGCGAATATGGCAATGAAACCAAAAGCGAAAACCGCTACATGACCCAGCGTTGGATCATAGACCAATGCAAAGCGTTTATTGAGGAATTTGGCGTAGATGGCTTTCGTATAGATTTAGCTGGTCAAACCGACCAACAAACTTTGCTGTTACTAAAAAAAGAATTGCCTGAAGATATCATCCTCTACGGCGAACCTTGGATCGACAGTAACGACCCCGCCTATAACAAAAACCCCGAGTGGCATTGGTACAAAGAAGATGCGCCCATCTGTTATTTCAATGATGATACCAGAAATACCTATAAAGGTCCTGTTTTTGAACTAAATAAAAAAGAAACAGACCGGGGCTGGGCCGGCGGAAATGCTAGCCTGCGCAACGATGTTAAATTGGCGCTTACCTGTGGTTTCCCAACACAAAAAAATATCAATAGCGCAATCAACTATTTAGACATCCACGATAATTTTACCCTTGCTGATCAATTTGCCACAACAGGTTTCGATGGTCGTTATGGTGTAGATGAACTGAATTACAAAATTGCCGCAGTTTTACTTTTTACCACACCCGGACCCCTGGTTTTACATGGTGGTTCAGAAATGCTACGCAGCAAGGGAATGGCGCCTTTACAAGAAATAGTAAAAGAAATTCCAAGTGGGAAAATCTATTTCCATGGCAAACGAGATACCTACAATTTACGCTACGCCAATCAATTTATTTGGGAAAATCTTGGCAAAACCATAGATGCCAAACACAGTCCTAATACCAATGTGCCATACGAAAATGCAGACTACCAAAATATGCTAAACTATTGGAAAGGTCTTATGGAATTGCGCAAGCACTACTTATTTCCATTACCCGCCTACCAAGTAGAAAATACGCAAGAATACCTGCTTCCCAAAAACGCCATTCAATTTATTGAACCAAAAGACCAACAAATACTTGGCTATATCATCCAAGGCAAAGTTTTGGTAATTCTAAATACCGGAAAAAGAATGCAGGAACTGCAATTTGAATTGCCTAAAGGCAGGTGGAAATTGGTTGGAAATGCCAATGAAATTGCCTTAAATACAAAATTTGCGCAATACCATGAAAGCATCATGGGCGGGGATAGAAAACTAATTATTGAACCGTATTCGATTAGTATTTACATCAAAGATTAAGTGATTACCTGTAAAGTGGAAAATCTTCCATCATTCGGTTAACATCTTTCTTTACTTCTGCTAAAACAGCTGCGTTTTCTGCGTTCATAAGCACCTTGTCAATTAAGCTAACAACGTTACCCATTTGCGCTTCTTTAAGGTTTCTGCTGGTAATTGCAGCAGTACCAATTCTAATTCCTGAAGTTACAAAAGGTGATTTATCATCAAATGGAACCATGTTTTTGTTAATGGTAATATCTGCTTGTATCAACGCATTTTCAGCTGCCTTACCGCTAATGTTTTTATTGCGTAAATCAATTAACATTAAGTGATTATCTGTACCGCCACTAATAATTTTATAACCCAAATCAACAAAGGCATTTGCCATCACATTTGCATTGGTTTTAACTTGCTTAATATAAGTTTGGTAATCATTGGTCAACGCCTCTCCAAATGCCACAGCTTTGGCGGCAATTACATGCTCCAATGGACCGCCCTGGGTTCCAGGGAATACGGCACCGTCCAATATAGCGCTCATCATTTTAGGCTCACCTTTTGGTGTGGTTAATCCCCATGGGTTTTCAAAATCTTTTCCCATCATAATAATTCCACCCCTTGGCCCACGCAAAGTTTTATGGGTGGTAGAAGTAACTATATGACAATGAACCATTGGATCATTCAATAATTTACCTGCAATTAATCCAGCCGGGTGCGAAATATCTGCCATCAATAAAGCGCCAACGGCATCCGCAATAGAACGCAAACGTGCATAATCCCAATCACGACTATAGGCCGAAGCGCCACAAATAATCAACTTGGGCATTTCGCGCTTAGCAATTACCTCAACTTTATCCCAATCAATTAAACCAGAATCTGGTTCAACGCCATAAAAACTTGGCTTATATAATTTGCCCGAAAAATTTACTGGCGAACCATGGGTTAAATGGCCGCCATGTGATAAATCAAATCCCAATATTTTATCTCCAGGATTCAATATGCCAAGCATAACAGCTGCGTTTGCTTGCGCTCCACTGTGTGGTTGAACATTTGCCCATGCCGCTCCAAATAATTTTTTTAAACGATCTATAGCAATGTTTTCTACCACATCTACAACCTCACAACCACCATAATAACGCTTCCCGGGCAAGCCTTCTGCATACTTATTGGTTAATACAGAACCCATAGCCTCCATTACCTGTTTGCTAACAAAATTTTCAGAGGCAATTAGCTCTAATCCGTGCTCTTGGCGGTACAATTCTTTTTCAATTAAATTGAAAATTTCTTGGTCTCTGCTCATATTTTATGTGGGTTGAATGGCCTGCAAAATAGTATTTTGGAACTAACTAATAAAATAGTTTATTTTCGTGTCTTCTATTTTTGGGTTCGAACCAAAACATGAATGAAAAAATAAACATGAAAGCAATTATTCCTGTAGCCGGAATTGGCACGCGCTTAAGACCTCATACGCACACACAACCTAAAGCATTAATCCCAATTGCTGGTAAACCCATTTTAGCGCATATTACCGAAAGTTTAATAGATGCAGGTATAAATGATTTTGTTTTTATTATTGGCTACCTAGGCGACAAAATAGAGCAATACATTCTCCAACACTATCCCAATATCAACGCGCAATTTGTTATTCAAACAACCGGCAAGGGTGTTGGCCACGCTATTTGGTTGGCAAAAGATTGTATTCTCCCTAATGAAGAAGTATTAATCATTTTTGGCGATACCATTATTGATGCCAACCTTAACGAAATATGTAATACAGAAGGTAATTGGTTAGGCGTTAAAAAGGTAGAAGACCCGCGTCTTTTTGGTGTTGCAGAAATGGACAAAGACGGAAAAATTTTACGTGTTATAGAAAAGCCCAACATCCCTAAAAGCAATATGGCATTAGTGGGTGTATACAAAATAAAAGACAGCAAAGAGCTCCTTGAGGCTTTAGATATTAACCTTGCCAAAAACCTAAAAACACACGGTGAATTTACGCTCACAGATGCTATCATGCAAATGATAGATAACGGCATTGAGTTTCAATCTTTCGGAGTTTCTAATTGGTTCGATTGTGGTAAAAAAGAAATTTTATTGGAAACTAATTCACTTCTTCTTAAGCGCTTAAACTACGATACTTCTAAATACATTTTCGAAAATACAATTGTTATACCGCCCGTATTTATTGGCGAAGGTTGCAAAATTAGCAACTCTATAATTGGCCCAAATGTATCAATAGGCGAAAATGCAATTCTCAATTACGCAACTATTAAAGACTCCATTATAGGACCATATGCGCAAATTGAATTTGCCATCCTTCACCGCTCTCTTATTGGAAATGACGCCCTACTTAAAGGCATGAGCCAAAGCCTAAATATTGGCGATAGCACTGAAATAAATTTTGGATAAATTCAAATTTGTTTGAAACAAAAAAGAGCAATACCCTTTAGGATATTGCTCTTTTTTTATGCGTCTTAAAAAACTATTGTTTCAAAAACTTTTGTACAATTAAGCCTCTTTCTGTTTGCGCATACAACACATACAAACCATTGCTTAATCCACTCACATCAATGCTGTTTTGCATTGCCTCTCCTTCTCCCACTAATTTACCAGCCAAATCATAAACCTTAAAGGTACTTGCATTTGCGCCCTCAATATTCAAACGGCTATTTGTTGGCATAGGATATAACCTGTAACAATGTGCGTCTAATTTCTTTATCCCAACATTACTACCATTATAGTCAATTACCACGCGCATCATGTCTCTGTTATACATTAAATTGCTTGTAGTAACACCAACTAAACCTGTTAACAATACATAAAAATCTCTTTCACCAAACAAGGTTGAATTAGGTGCAATATTATATTTAAGTACATGCTTATTACTTGAATCATACAGGTTTGTTCCAACTGGAAAAATCCATTTTTTAGGCGGGAAACTAAACTCAAAATTGTTTCTGGCAGAACCATCAATAACCGAAACGTCTGCACCTACTGGTGTGCGCAAAGTATCGTTGTTAGGCGTCCATACTACCAACTCTACACCTGCCGCTGTGTCTTCACTATTCCAATTGTCTATTGCCAATGGATTAGTAAAACCAAACCTGATTTGAGCCTGCGTAAAATAGCCGCTCAATAAAAATAAACCTATGATTAAAACTTTTTTCATCCTTCTTAATTTTTAAAGCACCAAGCTTTTAGGGAACCAAACAAAGCCAAATACCTTTTGTACATCCATTCTATAAGAAACTTAAAGAACAATTGAATTACAAGTTTAATAAAATATTTGGTGTAAAAAAACCAAAAAAACGCCTAATTACCTGATCCTTATTTTTTGACCTGGCACCACTGCCTCATTCATTGGGTAGTTCAACTCCTTAATTTTTTCAACCTTAACCCCATATTTTCTAGCAATTCCATAAAGGGTTTCATGTGGCAACACCTTATGGTAATAGGGTTCTGGGCTAACTTCGTCCTTCTTTTCCGCTATTGTTATTTGCGGTGTAACTATAACCAATTGTTGCCCCAAAGAAATGCTTTCATTGCTTAAATTATTGGTAGCCTTTAAATCTGCAACACTTAATCCATAAGTTTTTGCAATACTATAAAGGGTTTCGCTCTGTCTTACAATATGAACTCCGGGAATAACCTGCGGCTCCTTGGTGTCTGCGCTGCGTATAGCCGGATTAATTATCAAGCGCTGCCCCACCCCTATAGAATCAGTTAACAAGGCGTTCAAATATTGCAAAGCATCTACACGTATTCCATATTTTTTTCCAATAGCATAAAGCGTTTCGCCTGGCTGAACAGTATGAAAAAAGCTCAAATTCTCTTTGAATAAATGCATCGTATCTCTTTGAAAATTGGCTTCAACGGGCTTTTGTGTTTCCATGTTTTGAACAGGGTTTTCATACACCTGCTCATTATAAATTGTGTCTTTTTTAGGGGCAATAACAACTGCTTTTACCTCTTCCTTTTTTAACAACAAAGCCTTCTCACGCTTGTTGTGCAAGTAAATCTCCTCGCCCATGCTTGGCTCTTGTCCTGCTATCAATAAATTTCTTTCGAGTAATTTATCTAGCTTAATAGCGTAACGCTGGCTAATCCAATACATTGTTTCTCCGCTACCTACTGCATGTAACAAAATCTCGGATTTTGATTTTTTTGATTTCAAATAAACCGTATCACCTGCCTTACAAATAGCATCCTTGCCTAAATCATTATACCTGTATATTTGGTATACCTTCACATCATAATCCATGGCAATTTGCGCATAACTTTCATTGGGTTTAGCAACTATTCCAGGAACACCATTGTTCACAAATTCTTTGCCATAACTCTTAACAGCCTCGGCCTTTTCCTCTTTTAGTTCCCTATCCTCTTCTTCACTTAACTTCACCAAATCAAAACGGTTTAAATGATGGCGTTCAATAAAAGTAATTAACAATTCTGCATACTGCGGATTAGTAGCATAACCGGCCTTTTTTAAACCCACCGCCCAAGATTTATAGTCGGTTTGATCCAAATCAAACAAAAAAGCATAGCGCACATTCTTCATTAAAAAATCTGAATGATCTCGGTAACTATCTATAGCTGCATCATACTTTCTAAAACATTCCTGGGGTGCGTCATCATCCTCATACAAGGTTTTGCCTGTCCAAGTAGTTTTACATTTAATTCCAAAATGATTATTTGCAACAGTTGCCAACCTGCTATTGCCATTGCCACTCTCCAAAATTCCTTGTGCCAAAGTAATTGAAGCGGGTATCTTGCTTCTGTACATCTCGTCAATGGCCATAGCACTGTACTTTTCTATGTATTGCTCAACAGTCATTTTTGCAGGCACAGGAAGCGTTTCCCCTTGTGCAAACAACAGGCTTGGTAGCAAAATCAACATTAAAACAAGCGTCTTATTTTTCATGGTATGCTGGCAAAAGTACAACTCAAACACTGTTCCAATTTGCTAGATTCCCCACACTGTACGCGCATTGTATACAATTGTGTCCAAAATTTTCCTTCTTAAACTTTTAGGTTTTTATTAAGGCAATAACTAAACTTGCTATCGTTTAGATGTCTATAATTACCATATTATGTTAAGCATACGCAATACCATCATTCTCCTTATTTTAATTGGCATCAGCCCACTTTTAAGTTGGAGTCAATTACAAGAAAAACCTGTTTGGCAACTCAAAACAAATAAAACAGAAGTTAAAACAGGAGAAGAAATTGAACTCATATTTACCAGCAAAATTCAAAAAGACTGGTACATGTATTCCAACGATTTTAGCGGAGATGTAGGCCCCGTTGTTGCCTTTTTTGAATTCAAAAAACACCCAAGCTACCAATTAGTTGGGAAGCTTAAACCTGTTGGTAACCACAAGCATTTTGATGAGGTTTTTGGTGGTGAAGTTTCCACATTTGTGGGGAAAGCTGAGTTCCACCAAAAAGTTAAAATCCTACAAGCAAATCCAAAAATTAAAGTATCTGTTGAATTCCAAGAGTGCTCGCAAGTAAACGGCACGTGCGTTTTGTTTGATGATGTCCTAGAATTTAAAAACATCAAAGTTACTGGCGCTGCAATTGCACAAAGTGCAGAAGTCTCTAGCGAACCAATTGAAGAAACAAACCCAGCAAAAGAAAGTCCCGATACAACTAAACTAAACGTAAATACCAGCACCCCAGCAATAAATAACAATGCATGCGACTACAAAAACATGCAGGTGCCAAACGATTCTTACATCAAAGAAAATGGCCAAAAAGGCGATTTAGATGGTAGCGGAGAATCTTTAATAGGCTTCATGATTTATGCTTTCCTTTTTGGATTGGGTGCAATCATGACTCCTTGCGTGTTTCCAATGATTCCCATGACCGTTACCTTCTTTACCAAACACCAAGACCATGGCAGATTCAAGGCATTTGTTTTCGGTTTGTTTATCATCCTAATTTATACCATTGTTGGAACATTGGTAGCCATCTTTATGGGGCCAGATTTTGCAAATTGGCTAAGCACACACTGGCTACCAAACATCTTATTCTTCCTCATTTTTATGGTGTTTGCAGCTTCTTTCTTGGGAATGTTTGAAATAACATTACCCCATAAGTTCGTTAACTCCATGGATTCCAAATCAAGTATGTCATCCTATGGCGGCATTTTCTTTATGGCATTTACCATGGTATTGGTTTCGTTCTCTTGCACCGGTCCTTTGGTTGGAAACATCTTAATTCAAGCTTTTGGCGGAACCTACCTTCGTCCCATTGCAGGAATGTTTGCCTTTTCCCTCGCATTTGCTATTCCTTTTACCTTGTTTGCTATTTTCCCGCAATGGCTAAGCACCCTTCCTAAATCTGGTGGCTGGTTAAATTCGGTTAAAGTGGTGCTTGGATTTATTGAATTGGCCTTAGCCTTTAAATTCCTTTCAACTGCAGATACCGTGTACCAATGGGGTATCCTAAACCGCGATATCTACATTGCAATTTGGATCGTAATTGCCTTGCTTCTCGGCCTTTATTTGATGGGTAAATTTATGACCGCCCACGACAGCCCTATTCAAAGTGTTAGCGTGCCTCGCTTGTTTATGGCAATTGCCTCTTTTTCTTTTGCTATCTACCTTTTCCCTGGTTTGTTTGGAGCCCCATTAAGCGCAATATCCGGATACCTTCCTCCTCAACATACATTGGCTTTTGATTTATACACCTCAAAAGATACCAAAAACAATATCAACGAAAGTATCAAACACGAAAAAATATTTCACCTTCCGCATAACCTAAAAGGTTTCTTTGATTATTGCCAAGCACTTGAATACAGCAAGAAAGTAAATAAGCCCGTATTCATTGATTTTACTGGTCACGGCTGCGTTAACTGTCGTAAAATGGAAGCCAATGTGTGGAGCAATCCAGAAGTTTTAAAAATGCTAAACGACGATTATGTAGTGGTTGCACTCTATGCCGATAACAAAGTAACATTGCCAGAAAACGAATGGTATGTTTCTCCTTACGACAATAAAGAAAAGAAAGAAATTGGCAAACAAAACCTAGATCTTCAAATTCGCAAATTCAATGCAAATGCCCAACCTCTTTATGTACTCATTGATGGTTCAGAAAATGTGTTAGCATACCCAAGAGCCTTTAATGAAAGCGTCCCAGAATTTGTTGAATTCCTAAAAAAAGGAAAAGAAACCTATAAGCGTATTCACCCTTAACTTATAACAATTATGAATGCTATAAAGCAACATTTTAGTGAAGCACATGATGTATTGGCAAACTTTTTAGCCAATGATAAAAACTTTGAAAACATTGAAGCAGCGGGAAAATTAATGGTAGAATCCCTTAAAAATGGCGGCAAAATTTTAAGCTGTGGAAACGGTGGGAGTATGTGCGATGCCATGCATTTTGCCGAAGAACTTACCGGAAAATACAGAAACGACAGACCTGCTATTGCAGCAATTTCTATGAGCGATGTAAGCCACATGGCTTGCGTTGGAAACGATTATGGTTATGATTTTGTATTTAGCCGTTACCTAGAGGCTGTAGGCCGCGAAGGCGATGTGCTTTTAGGAATTTCAACCAGCGGTAACAGCAAAAATGTAATCAATGCCATGGAAGTGGCCCGCAAAAAAGGTATCAAAATTATTGGCCTCACCGGTAAAGATGGCGGCAAAATGGCCCCTCTTTGTGATGTTGAAATTCGTGCTCCTCACAGCAATTACGCAGATAGAGCGCAAGAGATCCATATCAAATGTATCCACTCGCTCATCGATTATATCGAAAGAAATTTATTTGCCTGATACCACTCATTAACACAAAAATCCTTTGCCAATCCGATCCATTTTTCGTAGAAAATCCATTGCAAATATCATTGCCGATCACGATTTGGCAGAAAAAAATGGGCAAAATTTAACCAGAACTCTTGGCTTTCGCGATCTTACAGCAATGGGAATCGCGGCAATTATTGGTGCGGGTATTTTTAGTACAATTGGCAATGCAAGTTTCAATGGCGGACCCGCTGTTGTTACCTTATTTATTTTTACCGCCATTGCTTGTGGTTTCTCTGCCATGTGCTATGCAGAGTTTGCCTCTGTTATTCCTATCAGCGGTAGCGCCTATACATACGCATATGCGGCTTTTGGAGAAGTGGTAGCATGGATTATTGGTTGGGCGCTCATCGTAGAATATGCCATCGGAAACATCGTTGTTGCCATCAGTTGGAGTGATTATTTTACTGGATTAATGTCGGGACTCGGATGGCATATCCCAGCATATTTTAGCATGGATTACCTCTCCGCAAAACGTGGATTTGAAGAGGCCTCTCAGCTATTAAACAACCATAAAGTTGTAGGTTCGAACCTACAAGAAGCCTTTGCCGCTTGGACAAACGCCCCTGAAATATTGGGTCAAAGAATTATCCTCGACCTTCCCGCTGTTGCCATTGTAATTGCAATCACCGCCCTTATTTATAGGGGTGTAAAGGAAACTAAAAATGCTTCTAATATCATGGTGGCCATTAAATTAATTGTGGTAGCCATGGTAATTGTAGTTGGCGCATTTTATGTAAACCCCGCCAACTGGACACCATTTGCCCCCAATGGAATGAGTGGCGTAATGAAAGGGGTATCCTCTGTTTTCTTTGCCTATATTGGTTTTGATGCCTTGGCTACAACTGCAGAAGAATGCAAAAATCCACGTAAAGACCTTCCAAAAAGCATGGTGGCCTCGCTTATTATTTGCACTATTTTGTATATCCTAATAGCCTTAGTGCTTACGGGAATGGTAAACTACACAGAATTGGGTGTGGGCGATCCCCTTGCATTTGTTTTCGAAAAAGTACAACTACCCTGGATGCAAGGCATTGTAGCGGTTAGCGCTGTTATTGCAATGGCAAGTGTATTGCTTGTTTTTCAAAATGGTCAACCCCGCATCTGGATGAGCATGAGCCGTGATGGTTTATTGCCAAAAAGATTCAGCGAAATACACCCAAAATACAAAACCCCTTGGTTCGCCACAATTATCACCGGTATTTTAGTGGCAATCCCAGCCCTTTTTATGAACCTTAAAGAGGTAACAGACCTCTCAAGCATTGGTACCCTTTTCGCCTTTGTATTAGTGAATGCTGGTGTAATAAAAATGGAAAGCCACAAAAGCGAATACCACACCGGGTTTAAGGTGCCCTATATCAACGGCAAATACTGGGTTTCGGCAATACTTATTACTACAATTTTAAGTGTTTTTTTACTGAACCAAGAAGGCTTTATTAACTTCTTTTCTTTCAAAAATTTTTGGAACCAAATACCCCTTCTGGCATTTCTAATTTTATCTGTTTTTATGGCCATTTTTTCCTATAGAAAGAATTATTCACTTATTCCCGTTATTGGCTTATTAAGCAACTTTTACCTCATGACAGAATTAGGTATTTCTAATTGGGTTGGCTTTAGTATTTGGCTTGTTTTTGGTCTAATTATCTATTTTTCTTTTGGGGTTAAAAACAGCGCCCTACTTAAGGCAAAGAAATAAAAACCCAAACCCGTTAAAATTAGGTTTAACCAAAAAATTTGGCATTTCATCAAACAATTTTGCCATTACAACTATTATAGCTTGTAAGTAGTTCTATTGAGCCTATTTTTGCACCAATTATCGAACCTAAAAACTTTCCCTTGAAAAACAAACATTTTATTGCCTTAATAGGGGCACTCTTTCTCTCCTTTTCTGCTTTTTCACAAAACATAAAACATTCCATTAGCGGCAATATTACCGATGCTAAAAATGGTGAAGAGCTTATTGGTGCCACTATTTCCGTTCCCACCCTCAAAGTGGGCGCAACCACAAACGCCTATGGGTTTTACTCGCTTTCTTTACCTGCTGGATCCTACGAAATTGAGTTCTCTTATGTTGGCTACCAAACACAAAAAAAACTTGTTAACCTAAGCCAAGACCAACGAATTAACCTTGAATTGGTAGAATCAAAAAAAGAACTCAAAGAAGTGCTTGTTAAAACAGATAAAATTAACGCAGATAATGTTACCCAAAACAAAATGAGCGTTGTAAAATTGGATGCCAAACAGGTGAAACAAATTCCAATTTTATTGGGTGAAGTAGATATTATCAAAGCAATTCAACTCCTTCCTGGTGTGCAAGCCGCTGGCGATGGCAGCACCAATTTCATTGTGCGTGGCGGAAACATAGACCACAACCTCGTACTTTTAGATGAGGCTGTAGTTTACAATCCTTCCCATGTTTTAGGCTTCTTCTCTACATTTAACGGAGATGCTGTGAAAGATTTTGAAATTTATAAGGGGGGAATCCCCGCCCAATACGGTGGCCGATTAGCAAGTGTATTAGACGTGCACATGAAGGATGGTAATACCAAAAAACTAGGTGTTACAGGTGGTATTGGCATTCTTTCTTCTCGATTAACAATTGAAGCTCCAATTATTAAAGACAAATCTTCCTTTCTAATTTCCGGACGCAGGAGCTATTTCGATGTGTTCTTTCCGATTTCTTCCCAACTCAGCGATGTTACTGCCTATTTCGGAGATTTAAACATCAAATTAAATTATACGCTAGGCGCAAAAGATAAAATATTTCTATCTGGTTATTTCGGAAAAGATGCCCTCGGATTTGGCGGTTTTGCTGGTTTTGGTTGGGGAAATAATACCGGAACACTCAGGTGGAATCACGTTTTTAACAGTAAACTGTTTTTAAACACAAGCCTCATTTATAGCAGGTATAACTATAACCTCGATTTTAAATTAAGCGAGAATTTAAACTTTACCCGAACCAATTACATAGACGATTTAAACCTCAAAGTAGACGGAAGCTATTTTGCCAACGCAAACAGCATTTTTAAATTTGGAATGAAGCTGAACAACTATGTTTTTCTGCCCGGTAAAATTGATAAAATAACAGAAGGCTCGGTAATTGACCCGCAATCTTTACCCAAAAAGAAAGCCATTCAAGAAGATTTTTATGCGTCTCATAGTTACAAGTTTGGAGTTCGCTTGAGCGCAGAATATGGCGCTAGGGTTTCTGTATTTTCAAATATTGGCGACGGTAGATCGCTCAATTATGTAAATGGAACACCAACCATCATAGATAATGGCTTTGTAAAACAAAATGCTTTCGATCCAAATAATAAATATACCTATTACAAAACTGGCGAGATTTATAATACAAATTTCGGTTTCGAACCTCGCCTGAATTTAAGCTATTTACTAAGCGAAAACAGCTCTATTAAAGCCTCCTATAACCGCATGTACCAATACATGCACCTTATTCAAAATATAACCGCATCAACCGGACAAGAGTTCTGGACACCTACGGATCAATACATTAAGCCGCAACAAGCTGATCAAGTAGCTATAGGTTATTTTAGAAATTTTATGGACAATAAAATTGAATTCTCTGTGGAAACCTATTACAAAAAGTTAAAGAACACGGTAGAGCTCAGAAATGGAGCCGATATTCAATTTAATGAAGCCATAGAAGCCCAAGTGGTGGCTGGCCAAGGACGCGCATATGGCGTAGAGTTTTTTGCAAGAAAACAAAGCGGCAAAACAACAGGGTGGATTGGTTATACGCTCTCTAAAAGCGAGCGGCAAGCAAACAATATCAATAACAACCAATGGTATTCTTTCCGTTTTGATAGAACAAACTATTTCACATTTGTGATGAACCAACAGATAAACGAACGTATAAGCGTTTCTGGAAACTTTATTTATGCAACAGGTGAAGCCTTTTCTCAAGCAAGTCAGAAATACACCATTTTTGGCGAAAAAAATCCATCTATTTATTACGGAGTTAGAAATGGCGCACGCTTCCCAGCCTACCACAGAGCAGACGTTTCTGTAACAATTGCCAGAAAGAAAAAACCAGGAAGAACCTATAAAAACGAAAGTGATATTGTAATTGCTGTATACAATGTTTATGGTCATAAAAATGCTTACACACTTTCCTACAGTAGCGTTGATAATGTGCCCATAATCTACAAATGGTATCTGTTCACTTTTGTTCCGTCAATTACCTATAACTTCAAGTTCTAAGCAGCTAAAAAATGAAAAAATTTTTTTTAAATATATTCTTAATAACTCTTGCCTTTTCTGCTTGTAAAGAAAAAGTAACTATTGAAATGCAAGACGCCAATCCTTTGCTAGTTGTAGAAGGAGAACTTACAACCGAAACAGATAGTTCTTTTGTTCGCCTAAGTTTAAGTAGCAATTATTATACAGCAACAGAACCTATAATGGTTAAAACAGCTCAGGTAAGTGTAAATGGAGTTCCCTTCTTTTTCGATCCAACAAAAAATCTTTATAAACCAGAATTGGGGTATGTGGGAAAAACAGATTCTACCTATAACCTTTTAATTAGTTATGACAGTAAAATATACACTTCTACGGCAAAACTTGAAAGAATGTTTAGGGTAGATAGCTTTTTCCAAACATGGAAAGAGGCTGAGGGTTTTTTGCCAGCAGGATATTCTGTAAGTTACGCTGGTTATGATGATAGGCCACTTATCAAATACACCTATTTCGTCAATGGAAAAGTGGATTCAGCAACCCAACAAGACTCCTTTGCTAGACAGAGGGTTTTATGGGATAACTCCCAAACTCCTGCCAACAAACAGTATGTCTTCGAAGTGCCTTTTGCACGCTTCAAATCCGGTGAAACTTATTTGGCAATTTTTAGGTCGGTAGACAAAAACATGTACGACTTTATCAGAGAAACCAACAGTCAAAACCCTAATATTCCTGGTCCTTTTCAAACGCCTCCAACAAATCTGCCAACAAATATAACGGGTGGCGCCTTGGGCTATTTTGCCACTTACGACGTAAAGCGATGGCGATACACAGTGAAATAATTCATATTATTTATTCGCTTCAGTGCTTTTTCACGTTTCATTCGCATAGTTTTGTATAATGAGATTGAAAGGCCGCTTCCTTGTTTTTGGATTGTTTTTGTGTTTAAACACACAAGCACAAATTGATAGCAGTGAAATAAGCGATGAGCCAAGCGATTGGGTCAAACCAAATGCAGATGAAAAATCTAGACTTGGAATAGTAATGGGCGTGCAAATGAGTACGCTCACTGGCACTGAATTATCTAACAATAAAGCCATGTTTGGCTTGTTGGGCGGTGGCTATGGTAGAATAAATTTTAAGTATGGCCTATCTCTTCAACAAGCATTGCAAGTATCGTTTCGTGGGGGTGATTTTAATTCAGGTGCTGCCAATATTAGCGCAATCAGATTGCTTTATTTAGATGCTCCTTTTTTGATTTATAAACAATTGGGGAAGACAAATAAACACAAGCTGGGTGCAGGTATACAGTATTCACATCTTTATAATACTACCCTCTACTATAACAACAAAAGCTACCCAACTGGTCAGTCGCCTCGCCTCAACAAAAACGATTGGATACCCCTATTGGCCTACCAATATCAATTTGACTATTTTGCCATGCAATTAATTGCAAAAAGAGGATTGCGAAACCTCAACCTCGGTTACGAGTGGCCTGCAGATGGAAATGCCAATCCATTAATAAATAAAGGAGGTTCCTTAAATGGGCTTATTCTCGAATTAAATTTAATATTTTAATATGTTCTCGCGCCAACAACTTATTTCCGAAATTAATAGAAAAAAATCCTTCCTATGTGTTGGATTAGATACAGATATTGCCAAAATTCCAAAACACCTTTTGGCAGAACCGGATCCCGTATTTGCCTTTAACAAAGCTATTATTGATGCTACAAAAGATTTTTGTGTTTCGTATAAAATAAATACCGCATTTTTTGAAGCAGTTGGCGCTAAAGGCTGGGAAAGCATGCAAAAAACTTTTGATTATTTACCCAAAGAGTGCTTCTCTATTGCCGATGCCAAAAGGGGCGATATTGGCAACACTAGTAACCAATATGCAAAAGCCTTTTTTGAAACACTAAATGCTGATAGCGTTACCCTCGCTCCTTACATGGGCAGCGACTCATTAGCGCCTTTTTTTCAATATCCAGGAAAATGGGGAATCGTTTTAGCCCTCACATCAAACCCCGGTAGCGCCGATTACGAACAGCAAAAAATTGGTACTGAATTTCTCTTCGAAAAAGTCCTCGCAAATACCTGCAAAATTGGCTCAGAAGAAAATTTAATGTTTGTTGTTGGCGCTACAAAACCACAAGAATTTACCATCATCCGCAAACACGCCCCTAAGCATTTCTTACTTGTGCCGGGTGTTGGTGCACAGGGCGGTAGTTTAGAAGATGTAGTAAAATATGGTAAATCCCCCGAAATTGGTTTGCTAATTAACGCATCAAGAAGTATCATCTACGCTTCTTCAGGGTTAGATTTTGCTGAGGCTGCTGCCAATGAAGCCCAAGCCATGCAAAAACAAATGGCTGCTTTCCTTTAATCTATGTTCTGGTTTCAATTAGTAATTTTACTTGTGCTCATTTTAATTGGCGCACAAATGAAAGGAATTGGCCTCGGTTTAATGGGCGCAATTGGTACCCTCGTTTTTGTTTATGGCTTCAACCTGCCTATTGGAAAAGCCCCAATAGATGTAATGCTTATTATACTTTGTGTGGTTACTGCCACTTCGTCTTTACAAGCAAGCGGTGGCATGGACTTTTTAATTAGCATTGCTGAAAAAATCATTCGAAAAAATCCAAAACACATCACCTTTGTTGGCCCTTTTGTTACTTTTATTTTTACGGTTTTCGCGGGTACTGCACATATTTCTTATTCACTTTTACCAATCATTTCAGAGGTCTCCCTAAAAAAGCGTGTGCGCCCAGAAAGACCACTTAGTATTTCTGTAATAGCCGCCCATTTTGGAATTACTGCCAGCCCTATAAGTGCAGCAACCGTTGGTATGTTGGGCGAATTAAATACCATTCCAGGAACTTCTATGGGTTTAGGAAACGTGCTTTTGATTGTTTTTCCCGCCACTCTTATTGGTTTGTTTTTTGGCGCATTGGTGGCAACTAAAATGGGTAAAGAGCTGGATCACGATCCAATATTTTTAGAAAAATTAAACAACCAAACATTTGCCAACTCCATAAATAGCGCAGACGTTAGCGCCATTAAAACACCTGTTTCAAAAACCGCTAAATACACGGTTTTGGTTTTCTTATTAGGTGTACTTATGATTGTTGTTTTAGGTGTGTTTTCATCGCTCCGCAAAACAACGATGGCCGAGTCTATTGAGCTTATCATGCTCAGTGTTGCTTTAATAAATTTGGTGATTGCTAAATTAAACCCATCCCAAATAGCAGAAGCAAGTATTTTTAAAACAGGTTCACAAGCCATCCTTTGTATTTTTGGTGTAGTATGGATGAGTGATACATTTATTTCTGCCAACCAAATTTTTCTTACCCAAAACCTTCAGTATATGGTAACAGAGTTTCCTTGGGTATTTTCTATTGCAACTTTTTTTACCGCAAGTCTATTGTTTAGTCAAGCGGCAACCGTAAAAGCCATTATGCCACTTGGAATTAAATTAGGGATTTTACCGGTCTCGCTTATTGCAATGTATCCTGCTGTAAATGCAGATTTTGTTATTCCTAGCTACCCAACATTAGTAGCGGCAATTAATTTTGATAAAACCGGAACAACTAAGATTGGAAGATTTTTATTAAACCATAGCTTTATGTTACCTGGTCTCGTTACCACTTTTATAACTGTTTTAAGCGGCTTTATACTCTCAATGTTAATATGAGGGGTTTCTTGGTTTTAAGGCCCTTAAATCGTCTCTATTTCTTTTTTCGCGGAACTTTTTTCTAGCAAAAAGGCCCCGCAAATCTCCGATTTGCGGGGCCCGAATTTTTTTTGAAATACCTGCTACTTTACCAACCTAAAATATAGGCAAATATCAATGGTGCAACAATTGTAGCGTCACTTTCTACAATAAATTTAGGTGTGTGAATATCTAATTTACCCCAAGTAATCTTTTCGTTCGGAACAGCGCCGCTGTAAGAACCATATGAGGTAGTTGAATCACTAATTTGGCAGAAATAACTCCAAAATGGAATTTGATTCATTTCCATATCCTGGTAAAGCATTGGTACTACACAAATTGGAAAATCTCCTGCTATACCACCACCTATTTGGAAAAATCCAATTCCTTTTCCATCTGAATTTTTAATATACCAATCAGCTAACCAAGTCATGTATTCTATTCCAGATTTCATGGTGCTTGCTTTTATTTCATTCTTAATTACATAAGAAGCAAAAATATTTCCCATGGTAGAATCTTCCCAACCTGGAACAACTATAGGTAAATTGCGCTCTGCAGCGGCCAACATCCAAGAATCTTTTGGATCAATTTCATAGTATTGAGCCAACTCTCCACTATTCAAAATTTTATACATGTACTCGTGTGGGAAAAAACGTTCACCTACATTATCTGCATCTTTCCAAATTTTATGAATATGCTTTTGTAAACGTCTAAATGCCTCTTCTTCAGGAATACAAGTGTCAGTTACTCGGTTATAATGATTCTCTAATAAATCCCACTCATCCTGTGGCGACAAATCTCTGTAATTTGGAACGCGTTTGTAATGTGAATGCGCAACCAAATTCATAATATCTTCTTCTAAATTTGCACCTGTACAAGAAATAATATCAATTTTTCCAGCACGAATCATCTCAGCTAATGACTTACCTAATTCAGCTGTACTCATTGCACCAGCAAGGGTTACCATCATTTTTCCTCCTTCGGTTAAATGTGTTTCGTATCCTTTAGCTGCATCTACTAAAGCCGCTGCATTAAAATGCTTGTAATGTGTCTCAATAAACTGAGAAATAGGTCCTTTATTCATTTTTTTATTAATTATTATTGTCCTTTAAACTGACTAATAAATCGCGTATCATTTGTAAAATAAGTTCTTAAATCTTTCACCTCATATTTTAACATCGCAATTCTTTCTATTCCCATTCCAAAGGCAAAACCACTGTATTTTTCTGGGTCAATCCCGCTAGCTTTTAATACATTTGGATCTATCATCCCACATCCTAAAATTTCTAACCAACTGGTATGTTTACAAACATTACATCCCTTTCCCTTGCACAATAAACAGCTAATATCCATTTCAGCACTTGGTTCAGTAAATGGAAAATAACTCGGTCTAAACCTTACGTTTACATCCTGTCCAAATAATTCTTGGATAAAATAAAATAAGGTCTGTTTTAAATCAGCAAAACTTACCTTTTCGTCTATATAAATTCCTTCAATTTGATGGAAAAAACAATTGGCTCGAGCCGAAATAGCTTCATTTCTATAAACCCTACCAGGCATTATTGCCCTAATTGGTGGTTTTTGATTTTCCATTAACCTCACCTGAACAGAAGAAGTATGCGTTCTTAGGGCAATATCTTCTGAAATAAAAAATGTGTCTTGCATATCCCTTGCAGGATGATTTGGTGGAAAATTTAATGCAGAAAAATTATGCCAATCGTCCTCTATTTCAGGACCTTCAGCATAAATAAATCCTAATTTTTTAAATATTTCTATAACCTCGTTTTCTATAATAGACAAAGGATGCCGAGAACCACCAAATGTATTTTCAGCAGGTAAAGTGAAATCAGTATTTCCTTGTGATTTTTGCTTTTTATTTTGGATGTGCTCAAGCTGGGCCTCTTCCCATTTTTGCTGAGCCTTCTGTTTTACTTGGTTCAATAAAGCACCAAGTTCTTTTTTCATTTCAACAGGTACAGTCTTAAACTGCTCAAACAAATCATTTAAATCCCCCTTTTTAGCTAAAAATTTTAAACGGAATAATTCAACATGTTCGTTGTGTTTTATTTCAAATTCCTCAATTTGATTTTTTAACTTTTCTAATTGTTCTTTCATTCCTTTTAATTTTCGAAACCAAAGGTAGTTTAATGATATCCTTTCTTCCAAAAGTTTTAAACCAACACAATGTATTATTCTTATATATACCTTATAATTTGTTTTATTAGTAGAGATGTGATTATGGTTGATAAAGCATTTTTACTTGTCTTGTTTTTATACTTATAAAATTTACTTAACATTCTATTAACCTACTAAACCATTGAATAATAATTATTTATTTAAAATACACACACTTGTTAATACTTATCTTAACAAGCTATTGTGTAGAAAATATTTTAGTCCTTTATGTGCATCTATCGTTTAAAAAGTCGCAGTAACTCTGCACTAATACACACTGCGACATTTTATGAAAGTTGTATACACGCTATTTTTACTTTATTAACGGAGTTGTGAACAAATACGGGAAAATGTCGCATTTTATAAAATAT
>CAIYNF010000199.1 GCA_903927505.1 uncultured Bacteroidota bacterium
ACACGTAATGTTTCCAATGGAATAATATCATTTGGCGCAATATTTCCCAAATTTACATTGGCACCAACCAATTTAATAAAATAGGTTTGCTGTGCCTTTTGTGGTGCTTCCCAAATAATTTTTTCTTCAGGAATTTTGGTCAATATTTCTTGCACCAAACCCTCACGCACTTCCCCACTACTTCTATAAACACCAACATTTCCTGCCTCTCGCGCTTCGGCAATCACTTTCCATGCACCTGCTTTTAGTTCGGTTTGCATTAATTCTATCCATTGGTAGGGTGGAATAATTTTCTCAACGTCTTTACTTCCAACTTCGCTTAAAACCGTTACGTGCTTGCTTAGTTTACTGATAAAATCAAGCTTCACATCATGCGGTAATTCTATAGAGCCATCAGAAATTTCAGCATGCAGCATACCATACTTTTCTAATAGTCGGATATAATCTTCAAATTGATTTCTAACAATATAAGCTTCAAACAAAGTACCCCCAAAATATACAATGATGCCATTTTCTTGGTACAACTTTATTTTAGCCTCCAGCATAGCTTTTGGTGTCACATAAGAAGTTCCAAATCCTAATTTAACAATATCTACATAATCGCCACTTACGGAAATAAGATCTTCTGCTTCACGGTAACTTAAGCCTTTATCCATTACCATGGTAAGACCTTTGTTTCTTGGTTTTGATGGACGTTCTGGGATTTGTTTTAATTTAAAATTCTTCATAATCTACTTATTTGTGCTTTTGAACCATTTGCCCAAGCGGCAACAAAGGTATTCTTTCGATATAAAAAAAGGAAAAAAAATGCCGCTCACTTTTGAGCATCTCTATAAGACTCAATTAAGTTCAAAATATCCTGAACTTGCTTTAGTTTTGGTGCAATTTCAAACACCATAAAATGATCTGCAAAATTGAGATTAAGCGCTTTTTCTAAATAACGCAAGGCCTCTTTGGTTTGACCCAATTCATATAAGTAAACCAATAGCCTATAATAATATTGATGACAAGTTGGGTCGAAAATTAAACCCTCCATTAACAACTCTACTGCTTCATGAATATTGCCTTCTGAGAATTTCACAAAACTCCAATCGAGGTAAGCTTCCATCATACCAGGATCCATCTCTATTAGTTTTGCATAAATTTCCTCTGCTTCTTTTTTGAAGCCAAGTTTATACTCGCATTCGGCCAAAATCAATAAAAACTCTGCATTCTCTGGCTCTAATAAAACTGCTCTCTTAAAGTGTTGCAGCGCATCCTTAAATAAACTTTCCTTTTCGTAAGTGATGCCTATTCCAAACCACGCCTCGGCCAAATTAGGATTCATCTGAGCCGCCTTTTTATATTGTTCTCTTGCCAATTGTATTTGGCCCAATCGCTCATAACAGCCTGCTAGGTTGCAATAAGAAATACTATCTCCGCCTTCTAACTTTATAACTTCTAAATATTCTTTTACTGCATCCTCAAATTTATCTAACTCTACCAAAGCATTTGCCTTGTTAAAACGGGCTACAGAATAATCCTCATCTATAGCCAAACAATAATCAAAGGCATCTATGGATTCTAGGTGAGAGCCCATTTTACCATAGGTTACACCTAAATTATACCAAGCACCTACATTGTAAGGATCTATATCAATTAGCTTATTTAAATATAATAAAGATTCAGTGTAATTGCCAACCAAATCATAACAATGCGCCAATTCATAATAGGCTTGTTCCAATTCTGGCTCCTCGGCAATTATCATTTTAAAATAATTGGCCGCATACATGTATTCATCGCAATCATCATAAGCGTATGCAATTTCAAAAAGCATATCCAAACGTTCATCACAATGCATTAAGGCCCTTTCAAAATATCCTTCTGCATCCTCCAATTGACGCTGGTGAACACAAACCTCACCTTTTAATAAAAACAATTCCGGATTAAAGGGTTCATATAATTCGGCGCGATCTAATTCAATTATAGCTTCTTCAAATTTCTCAAGTACTACATAAATTTCTGCTAATTTTATCCAAAAAGCAATGTAATTTGGATACAACTCTTTACCAAAATCAACTGCCTCAATTGCTTTTTTGTGTTTTTCTAACTGAATATAATAATCTATGATGCCCTCTATAGCCTCCGCATCGAAATAATCTTTCGTTTTATTTCGAATCATCTTCTCATAGCGCTGCACATTGCTACTAACCTCTTCCCCTAAAAAATCATTTCCATCCATACGCAGATTAATTACCTACCAAATTTAATTTTTCTCAAGCAACCGAAAAACAACAAAAGGTCAAATTTTTTCTAAATCTTTGAACATTCGAAAAACATTCATCCCCAAAAAATGAGAAAACACTTCGCTTTCCTTGTAATAACGCTGTTTCAGGCAAATTTGTATGCACAAACTTTGCCAAAAAACCGAAATCAGGCAAACTGGCAGCAAAAGGTAGATTATACCATTGAAGCCCATCTCAACGTGAAAACAAAGGTTTTAGACGCTTTTGAAACCATTACCTATTACAACCAAAGTCCAAACGAAATTAAGGAAATTTATATGCATTTATGGCCAAATGCCTATAAAAACACAAATACAGCCTATGCCAAGCAAGACCTTGAAAATGGCAAAACCAATTTTTACTTTTCCGAACCCAAAGACCGCGGCTACATAGATAGCCTTGATTTTAAGGTGAATGGCGAAAAAGTAAAATGGGAACTAACAGAAAACATTGACATTGCAAAAATTATACTTAGTCAACCCTTAATGCCAGGCCAAATGCTTCAATTAAGCACCCCGTTCAGAGTGAAAATTCCAGCGGTATTCTCAAGAGCAGGATTTGAAGATGGTATTTTTTGCATGACACAATGGTACCCAAAACCTGCAGTTTATGACGTTAATGGCTGGAACCCCATTCCCTATTTAAACCAAGGTGAATTTTACAGTGAATTTGGGAAATATGATGTGAGCATTACGCTTCCAAAAAACTATGTATTGGCTGCCACAGGTGAGGTACAAGATCCCAAAGAAAAACAATGGTGGTTGCAAAGATCTAAAAACCTTAAAGCAAAACATTTTGCTCCAGACTCCCTAAAGACTTTGCGTTTTGTACAAGATTCTGTACACGATTTTGCATGGTTCTGTAGTGAAGATTTTATGTGCGATAGAAGTGAAGTGCTTCTTGCAAATGGCAAAACAGTGGAAACTTGGATTTTTGCCAAATCAAAAAATGAAAAAGACAAACCAAATGGCATTGAATATGTAGATGAAGCGGTTACTTATTACTCAGAAAAAGTAGGAAACTACCCATACAGCATTGCCCAAGTAGTTATTACACCATTAAAAGCAGGTGGTGGAATGGAATACCCAACCATTACCAATTGTGCAAGCATTGATGAAACTGTAATTGTGCATGAAGTTGGTCATAATTGGTTTTATGGTATTTTGGCTTCCAATGAAAGAGAATACCCATGGATGGATGAAAGTTTTAATACCTATTACGAAAACAGAAATAGCAAAGAAAATAAAGGTGATTTTGAACAAGGTGCAAATTTTAATTTACTAAAAGCATTTACCAATTTCGACCAAAGTAATTTCTTGTTTCAATATGCTTCTAGAAGAAATTCAGACCAAGCAGGAAACCTGCATTCAAACAGGTATACCGATAATAATTATGGTGCAATCATTTATGCCAAAAACCCAATAGGAATAGGCTATTTGCAGGCATATTTGGGTACAGAACAATTTGATGCCATGATGCAAGCCTATTTCGAAAAATGGAAATTCAAACACCCACTTCCAGATGATTTTAAACAACATGCAGAAAGTTTCACCAAACAAAATTTAGACTGGTTTTTTAACGGCGTTTTAGGTTCGACCCAAAAAATGGATTACAAAATAGTAAGCGCGAAAACAGGTGAAGTAAAAATTAAAAATAGGGGTGAATTAATTGCCCCTCTTCCTGTATCCATTCTTAATGAAGATTCTGTGCTAAAAACAATTTGGTTCGAAGGCTTTAAAGGAACTAAAACTTTAAGCATGCCCAACTATCCATACACCAATGAGGCGCTCATCTACCGCATAGATGGCAATAAAAACACCTTAGATCTATACCGTCAAAACAATACGGCAATTCTAAAGGGAACATGTGAAAGTTGTGCCAAATTAAAAATTCAAGCCATTGGCAATTTAGAAAATAACAATGCCGCGCAAGTTTTTGTAGCACCCGTTTACGCCTTCAATATGTACAATAAAAGCATGTTTGGATTGGCTATATACAACAGCCTTTGGCCACAAAAAAGAAATGAATACATTCTAATGCCTGTTTATAGCACTACCTCAAAAAATTTAAACGGCTACGCCCAATATTGGCACAATTGGTATACCAGTGGGAAAATAAAAAATATTCAAGTTGGCTTTAAAGCTGCCCGATTTGCTAGTAAAGGAACCTATTTCAATACTGGTAATAAAGAAATTCAAGCGTTTATTTCCGACTCTGGTTATGGAAATTATTATGGCGGCATTACTTATGAAAAATTTGCCCCTTTTGTTTCCATAAAACTTCAACCTAAAAATAGAAGAAGCCTTATTGAAAGAGAACTTCAGTTGCGCTATGTAATGATTAATGAGCAAGCTGCAGATAGGTCTTATTTATACCAATTTGCCAAAGACCATTATGGTGTTGCAGAAATAAAATTCAATTTTAGTAAAGACCATGCCTTACACCCGCACAATGGAAGTTTTGTTTTGCAAACAGGCTTACATAATGTAAGTTTCAATAAATTGGGTTTAGAATTAAACCAAGGATTTATTTACAAAGACGGTAAAAAGAAAGCACAAATTCGCCTTTTTACGGGCGCATTTCTTTTCCAAAAAACTGCTATTACAAATAGTAGAAACGATATCTTCTCAAGCAGGGCATTTTTTCAAGGGGCGGGGAAAAATGGCAACAATGATGTATTGTATGATGAAACAATGATGGGCCGCCAAGAACAATTGCAAAACCTTGCAAACCCATTAAACCCAGGCAATTCAAGCGCAGAAAACTTTTATGGCCGTCAAATATTACTGAGCGATGCAGGCTTTAGAAACTTTGCCCAAGTGGGTTCAAGCAATTCTTTTATGAGTGCTTTAAACTTAACACTTCCAGTACCTGTTATTCCTTTACCAATTGGCTTCTATGCAGATTTTAGTTATTGGCAATCTCCCTCTGGATATATTACTGTTAGCGGCGTTGCAGGTATAACAACCAGTTATTATCCATCCTTAATGAACCTAACTTATAATGCCGGATTATATGCAAGTTTATTCAAAGGAACTGTAGCCGTATACGTGCCTTTTATTAGCAGTCAGGACCTTAAATATTTTTGGGAGACCAATGGCTATAATACCTTGTTTAGTAGAACAAGCATTATGATTAACCTCAACAAAATGAATCCAATTGCATTAATTAGAGATATTAAACTCTAATTTTGCATTACAATTATCAAAAAAATAAATCAAACTAATATGTCAGCTAACAGCACCTTTTCACTTGACTTCCTTGCTAAACTAGGGATACAAGCTCATAACCATGGCACCTCTACTGGCCAAAATAATTTTTCATCAACTGCAGCAAGCAAAAAAGATATCTACTCTCCTGTTGACGGAAAATTAATAGCCAGTGTTTCTTATACAACCAAAGAAGAATACAATACTGTTATAGAAAAAGCAGAAGAAGCCTATAAAACTTGGAGAACCATTCCTGCCCCTAAAAGAGGAGAAATTGTTCGTCAGTATGGCAACCTCTTGCGCGAATACAAAGATGCACTTGGCCATTTGGTGAGTTATGAAATGGGCAAAAGCCTACAAGAAGGTTTGGGTGAAGTGCAAGAAATGATTGACATCTGCGATTTTGCGGTTGGCTTAAGCAGGCAATTACATGGCCTTACCATGCACAGTGAAAGACCCAACCACCGCATGTACGAGCAATACCACCCAATTGGAATTGTTGGAATTATTTCTGCCTTTAATTTCCCAGTTGCGGTATGGAGTTGGAACAGTATGCTAGCCGCCGTTTGTGGCGATGTTTGCGTTTGGAAACCTTCAGAAAAAACACCTCTATCTGGAATTGCTTGCCAAAATTTAATGGCCAGAATTTTAAAAGAAAATAATTTGCCCGAAGGCGTTTTTAGTATTATCAATGGAAACTTTGAAGTGGGTGAATGGATGAGCCACGATGAGCGTGTACCTTTGGTTTCAGCAACTGGTTCAACCAGAATGGGTAAAGCTGTGGGCGCAGCATTGGCACAAAGATTTGGTAAAGCATTATTAGAATTAGGTGGAAACAACGCTATTATCTTAACAGAAAACGCCAACCTAGATTTAGCAATGGTAGGTGTATTATTTGGTGCTGTAGGTACCGCCGGCCAACGCTGCACAACTACCCGCCGATTAATTATTCACGAAAGCTTATATGATACGGTTAAAGAAAAATTGGTAAAAGCATACGCCCAACTTACAATAGGAAATCCACTTACAGGTAATTTGGTTGGACCACTTATAGACAAAGACGCAGTTGCCGCTTACCTCAATGCCATTGAACAATTAAAAGCAGAAGGCGGAAATGTATTGTGCGGTGCAGAGGTGATGACTGGCGAAGGTTTTGAAAGCGCTTGCTATGTTAAACCTACCATTTGTGAAGCAAACAATACTTTTAAAATAGTGCAAGCAGAAACCTTTGCACCTATTTTATACATCATGAAATACAAAACCTTGGAGGAAGCCATTGCCATGCAAAACGGCGTGAAGCAAGGCTTAAGTTCAAGTATTTTTACTACAAACATGTTAGAAGCTGAACAATTCTTAAGTGCTTGGGGCAGCGATTGCGGTATTGCAAACGTAAATATTGGAACCAGTGGTGCAGAAATTGGCGGCGCATTTGGCGGCGAAAAAGAAACAGGTGGTGGTCGTGAAAGTGGCAGCGATGCTTGGAAAGCCTATATGCGCAGACAAACCAACACACTCAATTATGGCAAAGAATTACCATTGGCGCAAGGAATAAAATTTGATTTGTAATTCGTTTTTAGAACTTTGGTATAAGGTTTGCAATAAGTTGGTATCATGAAAAACAAGATCATCCCAAGCCTATTTATTGCATTCCTTGCATGCCTCGTTTCGGCAGATGCGTTTTTTCTTTCAGAATTACCCAAAGAAAAAAAGGAAAAGCCAAATGAAATTAAAAAGGTAAAAAACAATGCCTTTACCTATGGCGAAAAACTAGATTTTCGCGTGCATTATGGACCAATTACTGGCGGTAATGCGCATTTTGAAATAGACCCAAATCCTGTTGACGTTAATAACCGCAAAACTTACCACATCAAAGTATCTGGCAAATCTGCCGGCATGGTAGATATTATGTTTAAAGTACGCGATGAATACGAAAGCTATTTAGACGAAGAAGCCATCATCCCTTGGAAATGCGTAAAAAAAGTACGCGAAGGTGGCTATACCGATAGCGACTTTATTTTATTCGACCAAGTAAATGGTTTTGCAACCAGCAGAAGAGGTAAAATAGATATTTCGCTTCAAACCCAAGACATTGTTTCGGCCATCTATTTTGCCCGTACTAATGATATGAGCAATGCAAAAATTGGTGATGTATTCCCTGTAAACTTATACATGGATGCAGAAAATTTTCAATTGCGTTTTAAATTTATAAGAAGAGAAGTTATTAAAACCGATGTTGGAACTTTTAATACTTTAGTAGTACGCCCACAATTGATCAAGGGCCGCGTATTTAAAGATGATGAGGCACTTACTCTTTGGGTAAGCGATGATGAAAACAAATTACCGCTTATGGTAGAAAGTGACATTTTTGTAGGCTCAATTAAAGCAGAATTAGTCAGTTATAAAAACTTAAAAAATCCGCTTACTGCAAAAATTAAATAGCATAAAGGGGCATAGAAATTTAAATAATTCCTATACCCCTTTTTATTAAAACAAAATTCGCTCCTTTCTGTTTATTTTGCATCATGAAACAATGGGTGCAAAAACCAACAAATTTATTCAGTGCCATACTTTTAATTTATTATACTGTAGGTTTGGTTGGCATGGCTATAAACCCAGTTCTATTTGCTGGCCTCACCCCAATTAGCCTGCTCCTAACAGGTTTTATTCTTTTTTATTTACATCCAGAAAAGGATATTTTATTTTACGCCAATCTTCTTTTTGTTTTCATTGGCGCTTGGTTTTTAGAAATGATGGGCGTAAGCACTGGAAATATTTTTGGACATTATTATTATGGAAAATCACTTGGCATAAAAATTCAAGAAACGCCTATCATTATTGGTCTTAATTGGCTAATTGTTTGTTACAGCAGCTTACAATTGGTGCAACAAATAGCCTTACAATTTAAATGGAAACTCAATGAAATTTCAGGTGCTGCAATGGCTGCATTTTTTATGGTTTTGCTTGATGCCATTATTGAACCCATTGCACAAAAATTAGACTTTTGGCAATGGGAAAACGGTATTATTCCCATTCAAAATTATACCGCCTGGTACTTTTTTGGCTTTGCTTTTTGCTATTGGCTATTAAAAGCAGGCCTGCTCAAAAACAATCCTTTGGGCTGGCGTGTTTATTTAATTCAGGTCGTATTTTTCGCCCTTTTAAATATCATTTTATAAAACTATTTTCGGTTCGAACCAATTAATATTGCATTATACCTTGGCATAATATGGAAATCACGATAACATTACTCACCTTTCTTTTCATGGAGTTTACCGCTTGGTTTACCCATAAATTTGTGATGCACGGATTTCTTTGGCGCCTGCATAAAGACCACCACCAGGTTGAGCCTGGTTTCTTTGAAAAAAATGATGCTTTCTTTCTAATCTTTGCAATCCCAAGCGCCTATTGCTATGTTACAGGCCTTATGTACCAAGACATTCGTTTATATATTGGCATTGGCATTTCACTTTATGGCTTTGCCTATTTTGTGGTTCATGAGGTAATTATTCACCAACGTTTTAAATGGTTTAATAGGCTAAATAACCATTATATAAGAGCCATAAAAAGAGCACATAAAATTCACCACAAGCATTTGGGCAAATACCAAGGCGAGAATTTTGGTATGCTTATCGTGCCATTCAAATATTGGAGAGACCCAAATACCAGCAAATGAGCATATACGCATACTTAATGTTGTTTTCGTTTGTAGGCCCATTTATATTGAGCTTTGATAAGAAAGTTGCTTTTTACCGTTGGTGGCCAGCCCTGTTTTTGGGAATTTTCACCAACTTAATATTATTTGTTTTATGGGATTGGTGGTTTACGGCCAATGGCGTTTGGAGCTTCAACAGTGACTATGTATGGCCTATACGCCTCCTACAATTACCAATTGAAGAATGGAGCTTTTTTATTGTAGTTCCCTATGCCAGTATTTTTATTTATGCCTGCCTTAAAGCATATACAAAAAACACCTGGTGGGATTCCAAAATATCCCTCTTCAATTTAATTTTTATTGCTTGGTGCTTGTTCAATGTCCTATTTTTTTCGGATCGAACCTATACTTTGGTAAATAATTTATTGGCTTTAGGGCTCTTACTTTTACAACAATTTTGGATAAAAGGCCGCTATATGGGCTATTTTTGGATGGCTTATTTCATTCATTTAATCCCCTTTTTTATTATAAATGGGGTGCTCACAGGAGGCGCAACCCCCTCGCCAGTTGTGGCATACAACCCACTAGAAATTATTGGATTTCGCATTTATACCATTCCTATTGAAGACTTGGTATACGCCCTCACCTGCTTGTTGCTTCCTATTTCTGTTTTAGAACATTTCAAAAGGACTTAAAACAATCATTTTTTATTTCCGCACCAAACCTTATTTTAGTGCCGAAATAAAAACCAAATAAAATGAACTTTCCAGAGAACTTACTTTACACCAAAGACCACGAGTGGGTGCGTGTAGAAGGCGATGTAGCCTACATTGGCGTTACAGATTTTGCACAACACGAATTGGGAGATATCGTTTATGTAGATATCCCAAGCAAAGGTAAATCTGTTGCCCAACACGAAGTTTTTGGCACTGTTGAAGCCGTTAAAACGGTAAGCGATTTATTTATGCCTTTAACTGGCGAAGTTTTGGAAGTAAATCCTGCATTGGATGGTTCTCCAGAATTGGTTAATTCTGACGCTTATGGCGAAGGCTGGATGATCAAATGCAGCATTGCAAATGCTTCAGAAGTTGATAGCTTGATGAAAGCTGATGCTTATAAAGAATTAGTACACTAATATTTTTCTATTACGCGAAGGCGCTAAGCCACGGAGTAAAAGCCAAAAACTTTTCTGTGTGTCTTTGTGCCTTCGTTGCGTTTTATACCCTTTCCCAATAATACAATGAGCGAAGAAATTTTTAAAAAAGTTGTTTCCCATGCCAAAGAGTATGGATTTGTGTTCCCAAGTAGCGAGATTTACGATGGACTTGGTGCCGTTTACGATTATGGCCAAAACGGTGTTGAACTCAAAAACAACCTTCGTCAGTATTGGTGGAAATCAATGGTACAAATGCATGAAAACATTGTAGGTCTTGATGCGGCAATTTTTATGCACCCAAAAACATGGAAGGCCAGTGGCCATATTGATGGCTTTTCCGATCCCATGATTGATAACAAGGATTCAAAAAAACGCTACCGTGCAGACAACCTCCTCGAAGATAAAATTACCCGTTACCAAAAAGACGGCAAAACAAATAAGGCAGATGAGCTGCAAGCTGCGCTCGACCAAGCCTTATTAGACAATGATTTGCTTCAGCTTAAATCACTTATAGAACAACACGAAATAGCTTGCCCAATAAGTGGCACCAGAAACTGGACAGATGTAAGGCAATTTAACCTCATGTTTGCCACAGAAATGGGCGCAATGGCAGAAGATGCAGATAAGGTTTACCTGCGCCCAGAAACAGCTCAAGGAATTTTTGTAAACTTTCTAAATGTACAAAAAACCGGTAGAATGAAAATTCCTTTTGGTATCGCTCAAACAGGAAAAGCATTTCGAAATGAAATTATTGCACGCCAGTTTATCATGCGTATGCGTGAATTTGAACAAATGGAAATGCAATTCTTTATTCGTCCTGGCACCCAAAAAGAATGGTACGAATACTGGAAAAAAATGCGCATGGATTGGCATACAAAATTAGGTTTTGGTTCAGACCTATACCGTTTTCACAACCATGTGAAACTTGCCCATTATGCTGATGCAGCAGTAGATATTGAATTTAATTATCCATTTGGTTTTAAAGAAATGGAAGGCATTCACTCGCGTACAGATTTTGACTTGAGCAAACACCAAGAATTTAGTGGCAAAAAAATGCAATATTTTGATGCCGATTTAGATGAAAACGGAAAAGCTTATGGCAATTATATTCCGTATGTAATTGAAACATCCATTGGTTTAGACCGTTTGTTTTTAGCAACCATGTGTGCTGCTTTCAAAGAAGAGGTAATAGAATCTGCACCAGCTGAAGACGGTACCATTAAAAAAGACACGCGTGTGGTGCTAAAATTCCCAGCAATATTAGCACCCTACAAAGTTGCCATTCTTCCTTTGCTTAAAAAAGATGGCTTACCAGAGGTAGCCCGCAAAATAATGAACGACCTTAAAACAGATTATAACTGTTTTTATGAGGAGAAAGATGCTATTGGAAAGCGTTACAGAAGGCAAGATGCATTGGGTACACCTTTTTGTATAACCATTGACCATGAGTCGTTGGAGAACCAAACAGTAACCATTCGCTACCGTGATACCATGGTGCAAGAAAGAATTGAAATTTCTAAAATTAGAGAAATTTTAACTACTGAAGTTAGTTGGAGTAAGTTGTTAGCTTAGTGCTAACAGCTTTATTACCTAAATAGAATGTCTTTGATATTTAATTGCAAATTCACATGTCCATTGAAGTGATTTTCTTCAATGGTAAAGCAAATATCAAAACTAATTCCTTGCGATACCTTATCATAGTAAGCGCCTAAGCCAAAACCAATTGCTTTAAAAATACGGCCACCCTCTTCTTGGGTTAAGCTTAATTTCAAATGGTTGTTTCCAACAATGGTGGCATCACCTACATCCCAAACATTTTTACTCATAAAAACAGGGTTCAGGTTGCCAGGACCAAATGGAGAAAACTGCTTTAAAACAGAATAGAACTTTGGCGTGATGGTACGTAATGGAATTTCCATGTCGTATTCTATCTCTGGTGTAAGACTTCGTTCTACAATATTCTTGGCTACCACCATTTCAAACTTTTCAATAAACATTGGCAAGTTTTCAAGCTTAAGCGTTAGGCCGGCAGCATGTGTATGGCCTCCGTATTGATCCAATAAATCACTGCACTCTTCAATAGCACTGTACAAATCAAAACCTTCTACAGAGCGGGCACTACCTGTTGCCATTCCATTAGATTCTGTTAAAATTATGGTTGGTCTATAATACTTTTCAATTAGCCTGCTTGCCACAATTCCAATAACACCTTTGTGCCATTCATTGTGAAAAAGTATGGTTGATTTTCTATCTAAAAAACTTGGGTCGTTTTCAATTAATTCAAAAGCATGTTCCGTAATGGTTTGATCAAAGCCACGACGCTCATTGTTATGCTGATTTACCTGTGATGCAATTTTTTTCGCATCCTCCATTGTATCTGCTGTCATTAAACGCACAGAATCTTTGGCATCTGCAATTCTTCCAGCTGCATTTATTCTTGGCCCAATAAAAAATACAATATCATTTACACCAAACTCTGGTTTATCAGGATAGGCCTCAAGCAAAGCTTTTAAACCGTTGTTGGGGTTTTGCTTTAATTTTTTTAAGCCAAAATGTGCCATTACCCTATTTTCATCCAAAATAGGAACCAAATCACTGGCCACACTAACCGCGCCTAAATCTAAAAAAGCCTCAACTTCTGCAGAGGGAATGCCATGTTTTAAAGCATATCCTTGAATAAGTTTATAGCCAATACCTGCACCAGAAAGTTCTTTAAATGGATATATACAATCGGCTTGTTTAGGGTTTAAAACAGCTATAGCTGCTGGAATTTCATCGCCTGGTAAATGGTGATCACAAATAATAAAATCTACACCTTTTGAATTGGCATAAGCTATTTTATCTACCGATTTAATACCACAATCTAAGGCAATAATCAATGAAATACCATTGTTAGACGCCCAATCAATGCTCATAAAACTTATACCATATCCTTCGGTATAACGGTCTGGAATATAAAAATCTAAGTTGGGGTAACGCTGATAAAAAAACGAATAAACAGTTGCCACTGCAGTGGTTCCGTCTACATCATAATCTCCATAAATTAGAATTTTCTGTCCCGCATTTATAGCGGCTTCTATTCTTGCCACTGCTAAATCCATACCCTTCATAATAAAAGGGTCGTGCATGTCTGTTAATTGTGGCCGAAAGAATTTTTTAGCATCTTCAAAAGTTGCAATTCCCCGCTGAACCAAAATAGTGGTAAGCACCTTATTAAGGTTGATTGCTTTGGAAAGTTCTTCCACAACATTCTTTTCAGGTTCTATTTTTGGGGTCCAGCGTTTCGACATATTTAGATTGGCAAGTTACAAAAAAATAGCTCCCTTCATCAAACAAGTTTCCCCAAAACATGCTTCCCCTTTATTATCAAGGCCTTCAGACATTCCTTCTAATTGTGGATCCGAACACTTATTTTTGCTTACCAATGGCATTAATTTTAGGTATAGAAACAGCAACAGAAGTATGCTCAGTGGCACTTTCAAAGAATGGCAAGTGTTTGGCCGAACACAATAATTTTGAAGGAAATTCCCATGCCGCTCAATTACATGTGATGGTAGATAAGTTATTGCAAGAAGCAGGATTTACCTTGAATGACTTACAAGCTATTGCCGTTAGTAAAGGCCCCGGAAGTTATACAGGACTTAGGGTTGGCGTGTCTGCCGCTAAAGGTTATGCCTTTGCCCTTCAAATTCCCCTAATTGCTGTTTCAAGCTTGGATGGCTTAAGTGAACAAGCAGCAAAACAAATTACTGAACCCAAAGCCTTACTTGTTCCCATGATTGACGCAAGAAGAATGGAAGTTTATACCTGTGTTTCTGAAATGAACGGGAAAGAAATAAATCCTGTTTCAGCCCAAATTATTAATGAAACATCTTTTTTAAATTTACTCGGGTCGAACCAAATGTATTTTTTTGGAAATGGTTCTGAGAAATGCCAAGCTATCATTAACCATGAAAATGCAGTTTTTATGCCAAATATTGTATGCCGCGCAAAAGGATTAATGCCATTAGCAGAAATTGCTTTTCAAAATAACGCATTTGAAAACACTGCTTATTTTGAACCGTTTTATTTAAAAGATTTTGTAAGCACAAATCCAAAGAAAAAATAACCTAAAGAATTACAAGCATATGATTATAGAACAAATGTACACCAATTGCCTGGCTCAGGCAGCTTATTATATAGAAAGCAATGGCGAGGTAGCCATTATTGATCCAATAAGAGACTACCAAATTTATATAGACAAAGCCAAGGCAAATGGCGCAAAAATCAAATACATTTTTGAAACACATTTTCATGCAGATTTTGTAAGCGGTCATATAGATTTAGCAGCAAAAACCAGTGCGCAAATTGTTTATGGACCAAGTACCGTAACTAATTTTAAAGCACATATTGGTAAAGACAATGAAGTGTTTAAAATTGGAGATATTCAAATCCAATTGCTTCATACGCCAGGACACACACTAGAAAGCAGTAGCTTCCTATTAAAAGACAATAAAAATCAAAACCACTGTGTATTTACAGGCGACACCCTTTTTGTGGGAGATGTTGGTCGGCCAGATTTATTAGATGGTTTTATGACAAAAGAAGAACTTGCAAGTTTAATGTATCAATCCTTAAAAAAACTTACTTGCCTAGAAGACAATGTAATTGTATACCCAGCACACGGGCCAGGTTCGGCATGTGGTAAAAATATTGGGAAAGAAACATTTAGTACAATTGGCGAGCAAAAGAAATCGAACTATGCACTGCAGCCAATGTTGGAAGACGCATTTATTGCAGCAGTAACAGATGGTATCTCAGCTGCACCTGCCTATTTCTTTAAAGATGCAAAACTCAATAAAGATGGTTACATAAACTATGATGAAGTTTTAAAACAAGGCTTGCAATCTTTAAATATTGAACAGTTCAAAGGCATTTTAATAAATGATAATGCCACAATAATTGATTCTCGCCTGCATGATTTTTTTGAACTTGGATTTATTCCTGGTTCGTTAAACTTTGGCTTAAATGGCCAATATGCTATCTGGGCGGCAACTATCATTGATTTGCACCAAGCAATTGTTTTGGTATGCAAACCAGGAACTGAAGAAGAATCCGTGCAGAGATTAAGTCGTGTTGGATTTGATAATATCAAAGGCTTTTTGCAAGGGGGAATTGATACATGGAAAAATGCCAATGAAAAAATGGATATGGTAATTTCAATTTCATCAGAAGAATTTGCTTTGGACAGCAAACACAATCCAAAAGCGATTCTACTAGATGTTAGAAAACCATCCGAATATGAAAAAGAACATATACTAAACGCAACATCCATGCAATTATCGGAAATCCCAACACGCGCTAGTGAACTCGACCCTAAAGCCGAAATTATTGTTCATTGCGCTGGTGGTTACCGCAGTATGGTGGCTTCAAGTATCCTTAAAAAAGAAGGATTTATAAATGTAAAAAATGTATGGGGTGGCTTTGCAAAAATCAAAGAAGAAGAAGTAAATATTGTTGCGGGAAGCAAATAGCTTTAAACTTCTGACATAGTTTTTTACAAATATCTTATGGTAAGTACTTCAACAGGCTAAAGAAGCTTAGGTTCTTGCTAAACATAAAAAAGGAAAGAAAGGCAATGCCTTTCTTTCCTTTTTTTATTGCATTTAAAATGCATCCATTCAAAGCTATGTGAACTTGCTTGAAGCCAACAGCTAGAAGCAAATGAGCCTACCTCAACAAAGTTACCGATCCGCTATAGGTATATTTCTTACCATTATAGCTGGTAGCATTTACCTGATAGATATACGCGTCTTGCTGACAATCTTTGCCATTATTGAAATCTCTACCATTCCAACCTTCTAATGGATCA
>CAIYNF010000200.1 GCA_903927505.1 uncultured Bacteroidota bacterium
GTTAAGCTCATTTTTAGTAAGTAAACAAATGTATTTTAAAGGCTAATCTTGATTAACTAATGTATTGTTTGTCAATCTATTAGTTAAACATATATAAAGCATTGGTTTTACTATTATTGCATACAAATGTTAAGTAGGTGCTTTACAATTGTTCTTTATTGTTTACATTTGTACTTAGCATAGTTAACAATAGTTAAATAGCCTTTAATATCAATACTTTATATGGATGAATTAAATAAACGTGTGTTAAGTGTGATGGAAGCAATGAAGCTTAGTAAGAGTTCTTTTGCATTGGCTTTAGATATTTCCCTACCTGTTCTTACCCACATCAGTTCTGGTAGAAACAAACCAGGTTTGGAGCTCATTCAGAAGATTTTATCTAATTTTCCTATCATTAGCCCAGATTGGTTGGTTTTAGGTAAAGGCAACATGCATCGGGAAGAGGCTAAATCTGTTGATTTAAGCAGTGAAATAATTGCTTTACAAGATCTTGCCACTAAAATGCCTCAAATGGCAAGTGGTGCTGGTCAAGTGGCTAATTACCATGCTATATTATTGAAAGAGATACTGTATCTCAATGAATTAGCGCCTTATTTAAAGGCTATTCAAAGTAATTCTAGCTATTTTAAGGATGAAATAGCTCAGATTGAGCAATCAATAGTATCTAAACTAAAGAAGTAGTTTTATTGTCTTATATAATTGAATTACAATTAATTATATAACAATAGATATAGCTTTCAGGAATTTGTTACCTGCTAAATTGACATGCCAAATCAGGGCAATTGAAGAAATTTTCTAATTAAATCTTGGCGATAAAACTTAGTCAGTTGAAATTAACTGTTTCTATTAAGGCAAATCTTGGATGGTGCTTTTGTACTCCAATTCGTATCGATTTCCTTTTTTAGCACCTAATTCTTTCCATTTCGCATAAATATTTTCGATCCTATTTTCCGGGTTTGGGTGGGTGCTGATAAATTCTGGAGCCACCTCTTTGTTGGTTTCATCTATTAACTGCTCAAAAAAGAAGGCGGCACCACGTGAATCTATGTCGGTACCATTGAGGTATTCCACCGATTTATAATCAGCTTCACTTTCATCGCCTCTGCTAAAGGAGAGCGTTAACAAGTTTATTCCTAAATTAAGTAAACTAGAATGATCAATGCCTAGAACATATTGTAAAATCACAGAGAGGCCTAGTTGCTTGGCCATTTGCTTGGTTGAATGGCGTTGGTCGGCGTGTGCCATTTCATGCCCTAAAACCCCAGCTATTGCTGCTTTTGAGTTTAAATACTTAATTAAGCCGGTATAAATAAAAATATAACCTCCAGGAACACAAAATGCATTTAGAACGGAATCGTCTTCTATGATTTTAATTTCCCAGGTGAAGTCGTTTTTATGCGTTAAATTTCCATTTTTCAGGATTTTATCACGCAATTCCTCCAGCATTTTATAAGTATTGGGGCAATCTTGTTCCTCTAAAATTTTGTAATTCGCTGGGTCTTGAATAATTCCGTCTTTGGCCTGCTCGCCTAATGTTTGGTCAATTGAAATAGGAATCCACGTATTACCGCAAGCGCTAAAAATTAACGCAATAAGTAGGAGGAATGGCCATTTTTTCATTACCAAATATTAGCTCTGGTTTCAGGAGAACGGTACATTTTATTACCCTCTTTTACACCAAATGCGGCATAAAACTGTGGCATATTGCTTAATGGTCCAAAAACCCTGAATTCACCTGGTGAATGCGGATCTGTTAGGATCAACTGGCGCATGGCTTCTGGACGGGCATTGTTTTTCCATATTTGAGCAAAACCTAAGAAGAACCTTTGTTCTGGGGTAAATCCATTGATAATTTTGCTTGGGAATTTCTTTAATCGCATTTGATATGCTTCATAAGCAATGGTTAATCCGCCTAAATCTGCAATGTTTTCGCCTAGGGTTAATTCGCCATTTACATGTAAGCTGTCACTTACAAAATAACCATTAAATTGATCAACCAAAACTTTGGTTTTAGCCTCAAACATTTTTTTGTCGTCTTCTGTCCACCAGCTCTTTAAGTTGCCATCTGCACCATATTTAGCACCTTGGTCGTCAAATCCATGTGTTAACTCGTGACCAATTACAGCGCCAATACTACCATAATTTACAGCGTCATCTGCAGCGCCATCAAAGAAAGGAGGTTGCATGATTGCGGCAGGAAATACGATTTCATTTAAAGTAGGACTGTAATAGGCATTTACAGTTTGCGGCAGCATTCCCCAACGACCTCTATCTATTGGTTTTCCAATATTATTGAGCATTTCCTTGAATTCAAATTCATTTACTCTGTAATTGTTTTCAATATAGGAATCACCTTTAATATCAAGTGCTGTATAGTCTTTCCATTTATCCGGATAACCGAATTTTCTATTAAAGGAAGCCAATTTAACCATAGCTTTTTCACGGGTTTCTTTGCTCATCCAGGTCAATTGGTTCAAACGAACCCTAAATGCCTCAACAATATCATTTACCATTGCATTAACGCGCTCTTTGGAGGCAGGAGAGAACGTTTTAGCTACAAAAAGCTGACCTAATAACTCACCAACCACATTATTAGCTGCCGCAATTCCGCGTTTCCACATTGGTTTTTGCTCCTTGGCTCCAGTTAGCACAGTTCCATAGAAGTAGAAATTTTGTTTTTCCAATTTACTATCTAAATAACCTGCAGCATTGTTCATTAAGCACCAACGTAGATAAGATTGTAATGTAGAAATAGGTGTATTGGCCATTAATTGGTTCAACTCGTCAAAAAATGCAGGTTGGGATACAATTAAACTATCAATGGACTTAAGTCCGATAAGCTGAAAATAAGCCCCCAAATTAATGTTTGCGTAATTATCGATTGCTTGTTGGAAGCTTCTTTTATTGTATTGTTTTTCTTGATTTCTGCGCTCAGTTCTGTTCATAGAAACTTTTGCCAATGCGGTTTCAAAAGCCAATACATCTGTTGCAATTTGAGGACCGCTGAAACCACATAATTCAGAGGTAGCTTGTATGTGTTTACTATATTCTTCTCTAATTTGAGTTGATTTCGCATCGGTTTTTGTGTAATAGTCGCGATCGGGCAAACCTAAGCCTCCTTGTGAGATGTAGCTAATATAAGAAGTGCTGTTTTTTAAATCTTGTCCAATGTAAAATCCAAAAAAACAACGAATTCCTTTTTTGTGGAATTTACTTACAACGTCTATTAATTGTTGTTTGCCTTCAATAGTATTGATGGAATTAAAATCTGCTAAAATTGGTTTAATTCCTTGAGCTTCTCTTTTTAAAGTATCCAAAAATAAGCGATAAAACGTGCCCACTTTTCCTTTGATAGATTCTGGTTGAGCAGATTGATCTGCCGCCGACTCTTCTAAAAGTTGACGTAGGATTAAATTATTGCGCTCGGCTACCAAATTAAAACTACTCCAACGACTTTCACTTGCAGGTACAGGGTTGTTTTTTAACCAATTGCCATTTGCGAAACGGTAGAAATCATCACCGGCATTGAAGCTTTTATCTATCGCACTCATATCAACGCCTTTAGGAGATTGTTTGTTGATAAGCGCTACAGACAAGATTAAACTCGTACTTAATAGGATAGCAGGTATTATACGTTTCATAGAATTATTTATAATCTTCGAAAATATTAAAAAATAAAATATGATTTATGAAACTTTTGCACGAAAAAGCCACAATTGCGCTTATTTATTTTCAATAAGGGTTTTTTACAGGCAATTTGTTAATTTTGAGCTATAATGATAAAGGTTGAAAATTTACATAAAACCTACGGTGGACTAAGTATTCTAAAGGGGGTTAATTTAAGCATAGCTGAATCTGAAATTGTTTCTATTGTTGGCGCTTCAGGCGCTGGCAAAACAACTTTACTGCAAATTATGGGCACCTTGGATCAGGCAGATAGCGGCAAGCTAATTATAAACAATCAAGATGTTAGCCTGTTAAAAGGAAATAAATTGGCTCGTTTTAGAAATAAACATATAGGTTTTGTTTTTCAATTTCACCAATTACTTCCAGAATTTACTGCATTAGAAAATGTAAGTATTCCGGCGTGGATTGCCAATTCAAACGAAGCGGCAGTTCAAAAACGAGCTAAAGAGCTTTTAGATTTTTTAGGGTTAATGGATAGAATGGACCATAAGCCAAGTGCTTTGAGTGGTGGCGAACAGCAAAGAGTTGCGGTAGCAAGGGCGCTCATTAACCAGCCAGCAGTAATTTTGGCTGATGAGCCAAGTGGTAATTTAGATTCTAAATCGGCAGAGGATTTACATCAATTGTTTTTTCAGTTGCGTAAAGAAATGAATCAAACCTTTGTAATTGTTACGCATAATTTGTCCTTGGCAGCTCAAAGCGACAGACAATTAACCATTAAAGATGGTATAATTTTATAGTGACTATCCACAAAATACTTAAGGAATACTGGGGTTTTGATGCATTTAGACCCTTACAAGAAGACATTGTTAATTCAATTCTTTCTGGAAAGGATACATTGGCATTATTGCCTACTGGTGGTGGCAAATCAATTTGTTTTCAAGTGCCAGCAATGGCAATGGAGGGTTTGTGTTTGGTTATTTCGCCCTTGATTGCCTTAATGAAGGATCAGGTGGAGAACCTTGAGGAGCGAGGCATAAAGGCGCATGCTATTTATGCGGGATTGCATAGGCAAGAAATTCAAACTATCCTTAGTAATTGTGTTCACGGGGTTGTTAAATTTTTATACATATCGCCAGAGCGCCTTGGTTCGAGCCTAATTAGGGACCATTTGCATCAAATTAATATTTCATTGCTTGCCATAGATGAAGCACATTGTATTAGTCAGTGGGGTTTTGATTTTAGACCAGAATACAGAAAAATTATTGAAACAAGGGAATACTTACCCAAAGTGCCTGTTATTGCCTTAACAGCAACTGCAACTGCTAAAGTTGTTGAGGATATTCAAACACAATTAGGCTTTAAACAGGCAAATGTTTTTCGTAAGAGTTTTGAAAGGCTAAA
>CAIYNF010000201.1 GCA_903927505.1 uncultured Bacteroidota bacterium
CATACATTTTATTTTCCATTCAGGTAATCTTGTTTTCCATGGCTCCAGGCGCAAGGACATTCGCTTTAATTCCGCTAAATAAACCTGAATAAAATCGGCTTTGGTTCGAACCGAAACTTGGAAATTATTAATTTAAACCACGCCACCACTCACTAAATTCTTGCTTGCTTCGACCCAAATAAACCAACTCGCCAATTGTTGGCGTAAGGTTTTGAATGCCTTCTATTTTGCAATTTTCTGCCAATTTTAGCATAGGTTCATCCCAAGGATGGTCGCTTAATTTAAATTTAGAATTATGGCCTGCAAACAAACGTTTAACTTTTAAATCTTTAACAGCCTGCATCACTTCTGTAGGCATCATGTGAATATGGCACCAACGTTTATTGTATTGACCTTGCTCTAATAATGCTAAATCAAACGGACCGTGTGCAGCACCAATATTGGCAAAATGCGGACCATAGCCGCTATCGCCACCTATGAATATTTTATACTTGTTGGTAGCTAAAACAAAAGACAACCAAAGGGTATTGTTTCTTTGTATACCTCTTCCAGAAAAATGGCGCGCAGGTGTAGCGGTTAATTTCCAATCGCCAAATTGTGTTGTTTCCTCCCAATCCAATTCTTGAATGTTAGTAGCATCAAAACACCAATCTTCCAAATGAGCGCCCACCCCTAAACCACAAATAATTTTACCAATACGCGGACGCAATTTTTTCATGGTATCATAATCGAGGTGGTCGTAATGATCGTGTGTGAGGAGCAACAAATCAATATTGGGCATCATGGCCGCTGTATACGTACTGGTTCCTTTAAAGGCTTTGTTCATAAAAGACACAGGCGCGCCATAGCCAGAAAATACTGGATCTACCAAGATTCTCTTTCCATCTATTTGAAAAAAATAAGAGGAATGCCCGAACCAAATCATCACATCTTCACTTGGATTTAATTGCAATAAATCTGTTTGCACCGAAGGAATTAAACTAATGGGTGTGGCACGTTCTTTTTTGCTAAACACAAAAGCCATCATAGCAAAGAATGGATTTTTTTCGATGGTTAATTGCGGGGTTGGAATTTGATTTTGAAAGGCACCGTTTTTAAAATTAGGCGAATTAAATTGCCTGTGTTTCGATTTCTTTTTTGATTTTTTATCTGCCACAAAAGAGCTTAGTGAGACCATAGAGAGGATACTGAGGTATTTTATAAATTGACGGCGTTTCATTATGTAGGGCGAAATTTAACTAAAAAATAGAAGCTGCCTATATGCATTCTTATAATTTTAAACCAACAATCCTTCTTATTGTTTCAGCTTTTGAAAAAGAAAAGGATATAAGTATGTTTGTTAAAAAAAAGTTTATGACCTTTATAACTTTAGAAAACCAAATTGCAGCAACTATTGAAAAAGTTTGGCAATCATTTACCACAGCAGCACATGTAATGCATTGGAATTTTGCCAGTGATGATTGGCATTGCCCTAAGGCAAGCAATGAATTAAAAATTGGCGGAGAGTTTCATTATACCATGGCAGCAAAGGACAA
>CAIYNF010000202.1 GCA_903927505.1 uncultured Bacteroidota bacterium
ACTTTGAGTTTCATTGTCCTCCAAAACAGGTGCTATTACTATTCCTCCCAAATAATAGAATATTCCTAAACAAAACAATATTGCTATTGGTACAAATAATGTTTCAATTTCTTCTTTGAAATAATAAATTAAGACGACCAAAGTAACAAGAAAAATAAGCTTCATATTATTGTTATTATTTGTAAAAGTAAATTTGTTTGATTGAAATTTTAGGCTCTGTCAATGCTTTACGCTTTGTTATGTATATATTAACTATTTTATTTTGAACAAATGCGCATATCTTTATTGTAAACGAGTTGTATTTTATTTAAAATAACGGAAGGCATATTTAATACCTTTATCGCTGTAAATAAGTTGACACCATTTTATGACAAATAAATATTAGATTATTCAAAAGTAGTTTTAAAATAATAATAAGTGAAATTTTTACCATTTAACTTTATTTCGTTTTTTTCATTATGGGTTCATTTCCACCATGTGTCTGTATTCCTAAATTTTGATAAAGCTCTTTGAATGTTTTAGCGCCAAATACATTTACCCCTTTGCCTTTTATTATTAAGTTGTTGTAAAATCTTTCAGCCCTTCTGGGGTTATTTAGAAATGTTCGATAAAATTCAGTAAAATCCGGTAAAATCAATTCTGGATCCTCATCTAGTTTCCCGTAAAGATTACTGATTTGGTTGAAGGTAAAGGAATCTGCTCGAGTTTTCAAATTATATTCAGGTGTTTTTGGCTCTAATGATTTTTGCTGATTTTGAACATGTATTTTTTTATTGCTGTTAGCATCTGTTATTTTATAGAAGTTGCTCAAAACCTCCAAATATTTTTTTTGCTCGCCATTGAAGTTTACTTCATAAATGGATCCAAAAACAAAGTTTGTTTTCCTTCCATAGCTTATTGGAAAGTATGGAATATCAAGAGCCTTATTATTTAATTCAAGCGATATTGGCAAATATTCCTTAAAGCTAGCTGGTGATGGATTAGTAATTGTTAAAATTACCATGATTGAGGATAATATTGTAAAGAGTAATTTCATTTATAAATTTTATTAAAGTTAATATAGAGACAAATTTAAATTTTCTTTTTTGGATTAGAGACTATCATTTTACTTTTCAACTCCAATTGGAGTTAATACAATAAAGTAACCATTCATTTCATTTTAAACATTTGTAATTCTTTTTAGGGGTTTTGTTGGGTAAAATTAGAAATCTGTATTGTTATGAATTTCTGAATTGATACCTGGCAGTTATTTAGCTGCGTTTTGATAGTTTAATAGCATAAAAAGGCGCTAAAAGGCCATTTGCCTATTTGACAGTGGTCACCCCCAACTATTAAAATTTAGGCAGCCATTTAAAAAACACCCCCCGGGCATAACATTGGTGCCACCCCATGAAACATTAATGAATAGACTTTTTTAAGTTTGCTTTGAATATTGATTAAAAAAGCGAGTCAATTTTCTTCCTGAAATGCACTATAAATTGGCCAAATTTTATAAAAAGTGTGCCCCAAAGTGTGCCCGTAAAAAACAAAACCCCTGCAAACTCTTTGTTTACAGGGGTTGTTGGTGGTGTGGGAGGGAATCGAACCCCCGACACGAAGATTTTCAGTCTTCTGCTCTACCGACTGAGCTACCGCACCATTTCGGGGAGTGCAAAAGTAACTTTTCCGTGCATTTATCCAAAATAAAATTGAAACCAATTGATTTTGTGCGCTAAATATTTTTTAGTGCCCTTTTAAGCATTGCCAAAAACCAATTTTTGACCCAATTTTTTCCAGAATAGATTTCGATCTTTTAGTTAAAAAGCTTTTGTGTTTTGGCTCGAAACAGAAATACAACAAATTATTTCAAATAATTGAAAATCAGTAATTAACACACTTTTGTAGTAGTGTTGTAGTAGCAAAAATATTTAAAATTATTATAAGTGAAAGTGATGTTGGGTTCAAACAAATGGCATTCTTTTTATGTTATCATAAATTTACCAATCAAATCATAATGCAATGAAACTTTTTACAAATCTAAAAATCTTTTTGGTTCTGTTGATTGCCAGCACGGCGGTTCAGGCCCAGAATTACAATGTTACCTTTAAGGTAGACATGTCCCAGTATGTGGGATTAAGCGATACCGTTTATGTTAACGGTACATGGAATTCATGGTGTGGACGTTGTAACCCGCTTGTAAAGCAGGGCTCTACCAATGTTTGGGAAGGCACCTTTTCTGTTCCTTCTGGCGCGCAAGAATACAAATACACCATTGGTGGTTGGAATGCGCAAGAAACTTTAACACCAGGTATGCCTTGTACTGTAACTAACGGTGGTTATACCAATCGTTCGATTACGGTTTCTGCTGTTACTGTAATACCAGTAGTTTGTTGGCAATCGTGTTTGGCATGTGCTACCTTATTGCCAATGGATTTACCTTTAACCTTTGATAGTACTAATGTAAATTATGTATTGGCCAGTTTTGGAGGTAATGTTGGAAGTATTGTAAATGATCCAATTGTTTCGGGCAATAAAGTTGCAAAAATTATTAAGGATACTTTGTCTGCAACTTGGGCAGGTACTACTATGGGTACCAATGGATTTGCCACAGCAATTCCGTTTGCTGCAAATGCAACCAAAATGAGCATGCGTGTGTATTCACCTGACAGTGGCATTGTGGTACGTTTGAAAGCAGAAGATCCAAACGACAATACGCATACCGTTGAAACGGATACCCGCACCACTGTTGCCAATGCATGGCAAACCTTAGAGTTTAATTTTGCGAACCAAGCAACTGGCACAGCAGCTTTGAACTTGTCATATATTTTTAAGAAGGTATCTGTTTTCTTTAACTTTAACGTAAGTGGTGCAGCCGCTGGAAATAAGACTTATTATTTTGATGATGTTCGCTTTTTAGCACCTACAGCGCCTGTTTTGGCGCAAATTAAATTGCCTATTAACTTTGACAGTAGCAATGTAGATTATACCATGACTGATTTTGGTGGCAATACCAGTTCAGTAGAAAATGATCCAATTGTAGCTGGAAATAAAGCTGGAAAAGTAATTAAATCTAATACCGCTGCACCATGGGCTGGTACTACTTTAAGTAAGCCAGCAGGCTTAGCTGAGGCAATTCCATTTGCTGCAAACGCTACCAAAATGACCATGCGTGTGTATTCACCTGATAGCGGTATTGTGGTTCGTTTAAAAGCAGAAGATCCAAACGACAATACGCATACAGTTGAAACTGATGCGCGCACAACAGTTGCCAATGCATGGCAAACTTTAGAGTTTAATTTTGCTAACCAAGCAACTGGTACTGCAACTTTAAACCTTGCTTATACATTTAAGAAATTATCTGCATTCTTTAATTTTAATGTAGAAGGTGCTGCTGCTGGAACTAAAACATACTATTTTGATGATGTACGTTTTGTTGCACCTATTGCGCCTGTTTTGGCGCAAGTTAAATTGCCTATTAATTTTGATAGCAGCAATGTAGATTATACCATGACAGATTTTGGTGGTAATACCAGTTCAGTTGTTAATGACCCTATAGCTGCTGGAAACAAAGTAGGAAAAGTAATTAAATCTAATACCGCTGCAACATGGGCTGGCACTACTTTAAGTAAGCCAGCAGGTTTAGCTGAGGCAATTCCATTTGCTGCAAACGCTACCAAAATGACCATGCGTGTGTATTCACCTGATAGCGGCATTGTGGTTCGTTTAAAAGCAGAAGATCCTAACGACAATACGCATACAGTTGAAACTGATGCGCGCACAACAGTTGCCAATGCATGGCAAACTTTGGAGTTTAATTTTGCAAACCAAGCAACTGGAACTGCAGCTTTGAACTTATCTTATAATTTCAAAATGTTATCTGCCTTCTTCAATTTCAATGTAGATGGTGCTACAGCAGGAACTAAAACTTACTACTTTGATGATGTACGTTTTGGTGGATCTACTGGCGGCCCTACAAAAGGAAGTGTTACTTTTAGAGTTGACATGAGCAAGTACGCTATGGCTAGTGGAGACACTGTAACCTTAAACGGTAACTTTAACGGATGGTGTGGTAAATGTACGCCAATGACCAAGCAAGGTTTGAGCAATGTATGGGCTACTACTTTATTATTAGATAAAGATTCTACTTATGATTTTAAATATACTATTGGCGATTGGAAATCACAAGAGTCGTTGAAAGATGGCATGTCTTGTACTGCTACCAAATTTGGTTTTACCAATAGAACCATTACCGTTAGTAAGGTAAATGATAGCCTTCCTTTGGTATGTTGGGAAAGCTGCGTAAGCTGCGCCAATACTGTACCTAAAGCAGCAGTTACTTTTAAAGTTAACATGAAAAACTATGTAGGCGATTTAAGTAAAGGTGTTACCTTAAATGGTAGCTTTAACAACTGGTGTGGTAATTGCACGCCTATGACTTTGTTAGGTAATAATATCTATGGTGTAACCATGAATTTGGATACTGGTGCTTATGAGTTTAAATATACCATTGGTAACTGGGACGATCAAGAGCAGTTTAGCTCAACTGATTTATGTACCAAAACCACTGGAACTTTTACCAACAGATTTGTACAAATTAAAGATACAGCAGCGGTTACCGTTGGTGCTTATTGCTGGAATACTTGTACTATTTGTAATGCAGTTGGTTTAGAAGAGCAAATTTTAAACCGTGTGAAATTGTATCCTAATCCTGCTACAGAATCTATTAATATTGATTTTGGACAAAGCGTTGAAAATGCTACCCGAGTTAATGTTTACAACCTATTGGGAGAATCATTAATTGAGAAAAATACAGCCCATAACAATGGCACTGTGAAGCTTGATATCAGCTCGTTGAAGCCAGGTATTTACTTGGTAAAAATTGAAATGGACCAAGCAGTTAGAACTTACAAACTACGCGTTGATTAGTTTTTAGTATAGTTTGTAGTTGATAGGAAAAGGCCTCGTTGGGAAACCAACGGGGCTTTTTCTTTTTAAAACTTAGATAAATAATCGCTGAGGTTGATGCCGTTTTCTAAACCCATTTTTTTACGCAAACGGTAACGGCTAATTTCTACGCCGCGGGCAGATATATTAAGGATGCTGGCAATTTCTTTGGTGGAAAGATTCATGCGCAAATAGGCACACATTTTAATATCGTTGGAGGTAAGTATAGGAAATTTATCTTTTAATATCTGTGTATAGCTGTCATGGATATGGTTAAAATACAATTCAAATTTTTCCCAATCCTTGTCAATAAGTGTATCCTTCTCAATATTCTTAATCAACTCTGCAATCTCTGGTTTAATTTTTGGGTCGTTGCTAATTTGAGAAATATGCCTGAGCTTATCTTTTATAGACAAAAGCATTTCGCTTTTCTGCACAATGTGCATGGTAGAAGAAGCCAACTCCTTGCCTTGGTGCTCAATTTCTTTAAGTAATTGCTGGTTTTTAAGCTCTATGAGCTCTTTTTCTTGGCGTTCCTTCTCTAATCTTAGCGCCTCAGTTTGGCGCTTAAAATGGCTGTCTTTTTCGGCTATAATGCGGTCGGCTTTTTTACGAACCAACATTTGCGGATAGAAACCAATAAGCAACATAAACAACACTACTATAATTGAGTAGATGAGTTTGGCCCATTTGGTCCAATACCACGGTGCAGGAATATGAATCTTAATAATGGTTTCTGGTCCTTCCAAGCCCATGCACCTTGCTTTAATATGGAAAATATAATCGCCATAAGACAGGCGGCTAAACTCCCTGGTGGTGGTGGGTTTCCAGGCCGACCAATTTTTATCCCAAGATTCTAAATAACTGGAAAAGCTGAGATCGTTAAAGAAATTGGCGTTTGGCGAACTAAATGCAAATTCAATGGAGCGGTCGTCAATTTCTAATGCCTCAGGTGTGTTGGCAATATATTTATAGTAAAAAGAATCGAGCTGACTCAAAGATTGAATGCCTGTGATGAGCACATTTGGTGGGGTTTGAACAAATTGGGCAATTTGTTTAAGGCCAATTTGCACAAAGCCAGTTTCAACACCTAAAAACAAGGTGCCGTCTTCACATTCTCTTAAAAATTCAAATCCACCTACTAGGTTTTGATCGAGTTTTGGGAGCACAATTTTAGTATAGGAATAATCAACGCCATTGTAGCTTGGGTTGAGGTAACCAATTTCGTTTTCTGCAATGAACCAAATATGGCCATTTTTTCCATTGAAAATTCTCTTGTAAACCTTTGAAGAGTCTTGGTAATTGGCATAAGAAGCAGCACTTTGAAACCTATTTTTATCGTATTGAAAATCGTAAATGCCTTTGCTTGTTGTAAAAATCATTCCTTGGTTCGAACCGAAAACATAATTTTCTGTTTCTGCAGGAAGGCCTTCTTTTGTACCAAAATGTTTTACTTGTTGGATGCTTTGCAAATCTGGGCTAAGTACAATTCTATAAATGCCTTTGTAGGGATGACCTACCCAAATATTTCCTTTTTCATCTTCTTCAATAAAGCGACTAGATTCTTTGAATGGGCCGGGTTTGCTTATAAATACGAGGCTATTGTTTTCCCATTTAAACAGACATAAACCATTGTAAGTGCCCATTATAAAATAGCCAGGGTGTTGGCGCAGCGCCTGTAATTTCCAGCATCCGCGGGTATCGGATATTTTGCTAGCGTTTAATCCGTCTACTTCAAAAAGACCTTCATGGTGCGAGACAAATAATTTTCCATTGATTTCTTGTACCCACCAAACTTGGCCTTCGGTATTGTTTACCAATTGAAAGGCATTGTTGGCATTGCTGTTTTTCTTTCTGCAGTATAGCCCATTATTGGTGCCAAAATAGTAGCTATCACCAAATTCGGCCATACAGTATCCTGTTCCTTTTAGCAGCCCATCTGGCAGAACATATCCAAAGGGATAATTGAGTCGAACCAAATCAATACCATTGTCGAGGCCAAGCCAAACATTTTTGTTTTTATCTGTGTACAGGCAGAGCACATTGTTGTTTTGCAATCCGTCTTGCACGCTTATATTATTGACAATTTTACCTGTGCTATCAATAAAAAACACCCCACCTCTATTGGATGCCAAAACATAATAATTGCCGTAAACAGCAGCCCGGTAGATGCGGTTTTGTTTTAAAAGTTCTTCGTTAACTGAGGGTTTTACAATGGCATTGTTTTTTAAAATAAACAAACCGTTTTTGTAGGTGGTGAGTAGCAAATCGTTTTTGCCATAGGGTAAAATAGCAGATATATCTAAGCCGCTGGCTTGAACCAATGTGGTAAAATTGCCTTGGTTCATTTCAAAAACACCACCATTGATATCGGTTAGCAACAGGCGTTTGCCAACTATAAAAATGTTTTCGAGCAGGTTTTCTGAGGGTTTTAAGCTGCGAATATTTTGCCCATTGTATTCAAAAACTTGTCGTGATGTTTGAAAGTAAATATTGCCATTTAGTTCTTCAATTCCCCAGACGTCTTCAAAGCCCTTGTTACCTTCTGGTAAAAGGCTTGCCAAGGAATGAAAATTGAGATTGCCATTTTTTTCGAACTCAAAATAACCCAATTCATTTTGTCCGCCCGCATATATACGTTTGGTGTTTTGCGCATAATAAATGGAACGCAAAATGGTGTTTTTGGGCAGCGCAAAATGACTGAACTCGCGGCCGTCAAATAGTAGGAGGCCTTCGTTGTTGGCATAAAAAATTAATCCGTTTTCGCCTTCGCAAATATCCCAGGTTTGTGTGCCGCCATGGTAAACTTGTTTGGGGTAGTTTTTTACAAGGGGTGCGGCCGACATTGATTGCGCTTTTGCTTGGCAATAAAAGCCAATGAAAAGCACAATAAAAATAATCGATGGCGCGTATGTATATTTTCTCAAAAACATATTTAGACTGCAAATGATAAGAAAAGTGAATTTAAAAAACAAATAATAATTAATTTATTTTCAGGTGATTGACCTTTTTTGTAGTAGTGATGTTGTAGGAAACTTGTTTATTGAAGTAGGTGAGTTGGGGCTATTAATAGTTGTAAATTGCCTAGAAGTGATGAGATTTACGACATAATTATTTTCAATTGCAAAACAGGCCTAAATTTACGTGGTATTATTTGTTGCTTTTGCTGCTGTGCATTGGTTCGAACCCAATTGTATTAAAGGCGCAGGAAATAGATACCTCTTGGCAATACAAGCCCATTTCAACTGGGCCAAGTAATATTTTGCCCTTAAAGAAATTGAATGTTGGTGGCTATTACCGCTTTTTTGGTATCAATAGAAATTTGGAGCAGCCATTTGTAGTTATTCCAGGTAATCCTTATGCCAGCGCACCTGCCTATATTTTAGGTACGGGAGATGTTTACAGAGATCCGCCTTTGATGCTGTTAAATTTGTCGGTTCAGCCTACTTCTAAAACCTTTATTGGAATGGATTACGCCTTGTACCACAATTTTTCTGGGGTTCCAGGAAACAGTCCAATAAATTTAAACCTAGGGATTAATTTAACAGGTTCGATACAAACCGATATTGGAAAGTTTACAGCCCATATGGGTGGTATTAATTGGATAGATTTGAGTGGAATGGTTTTTAGCAGTTTTATTGGCTATCAGCGCTACAGCATATATGAGCATTGGCCTTGGGAAGGTAATTCTGTCTCCTACGACCGTGCCGCCAATTACTACGAATACGGAAATATTAGTCGTGATATGCGCTTTGGCATGCAACCCTTTAAAGGCTTAATGGTAGATGGGGAAGAATTACCTGGTAATGTTTCGTTCCGCTTTTTATATGGAACCACACCTGCGCAGGCTTTTACCACCAATAGAATTCCTTCCTATACATTAGGTGGTAGAATTAGAAAGAAATTTAAGAACCAAAGTATTGGTTTTAATTTAATGGATTATAAGCTCTTTGTAGATTCTACTGCGCAAGAGCAAGCGGGTATTCAATTGCATACTTTCTCTTACGACTTAAATTGGAAAGGTCTTATTTTGGCAGCAGAGGCCGGCCGAGGTCGTTTGTATTCTCAGGTGCAAAATGAAGGTTGGGGAAATGCGGCGCGTATTAGCTTGAAAACGCCTAAAAAAATAACTGGCATTCCTTTGGAATTTGAAGCCTTTTATTTGAGTCCACAGTTTGTAAATTATTATGGCAATTTTCTAAGTTTTAATACCACAATTTTAAGTACGGCCGCCTTAAACCAAAGCGGTTCAACCTTAGGGGGAAGTGGCGGTATCAGTAATTTTGCTGGATCTATTACAGATGTTGGCCAGGTAAGCAATAACAGAAAAGGATTTAGTGTAAATGCTTGGTTTGATTTAAGCAAAAGCACTAAATTAAATATTGGTAACATGAGTTCCATTGAAGTAAATTCTTTGAGCAATCAACTGGCATTTGGACATAAAATTAATTCATTGCCCTTTTCTAGGTTTACCCCTTTTACTACTAATTTGGGCGCATACAGCAATTGGACAAGTTATTTCAGAGGATTTTCACAAGGCATGCACATTATAGATACCAATGCCAATGGTTTGCCAAAAAGCTTAATTGGTTTCAATATGTTGCAGGTGCAATTGAAGCAAAAAGTTGACTTCCCTTTATTGCCATTTTATTTGCTGTATGTGGGTTCATTTGGTTCGGCCCAAGAGCAATTTAATTTACTTACGCAGTTTAATAGCAAGGCTTATTTACGAACCTATTACCATGAATTGGATGCAATTTTTATGGTCAATAAAAAGGCAAGTATTATTACCACTTTTGGTAGGGAATATATTAAGGGAAATAGCCAAATGAACCGTGGAGATAACAAGGACAATAAGGTGGGAAGCGCCGCCAATGATCCAGTAAATCAAACCGGGAAGCTATTTGGCCTTGGCTTAGATTTGGCCGTATCTAAGAGCACTAATTTGTATATCCGCCGCAGGTGGTTTAGCCAACAAGACTTAAGTTTTGTGCTCGATAATATTAAAGGAACTGAAACGACAATTGAACTAAAATTATTTTTTTAACATGAAACAACTTTTCAGCTTTTTGTGCTTATTGGTATTGCTCTTTCCGCAGGATATTTTAGCGCAAGAAAAGAAGCTAGATTTTTTTGGTTCGGGCCGATTTGCATTAAACAATAGCAATATTAGTGGTGAACTTTTAAGATATGATACTACCACTGCCCAGAAACAAATGACAGGTTATACCTTATTTGATTTGGGTTTTCATATAAGACCAAGTGAAGAAACTGAAATTAAGGCAATCACCCGTGTAACTAATGATATCAATGGTTTTTGGGGTGGTGGCATTAATTTTTATTTGCGTGAATTGTATTTAAGAGGCTTGCTTTTTAAGCGCATTAAATACCAAGTAGGCGATTTAAATACCAAGATGACGCCTTATACTTTGTATAACTCATCTATTGAATTGAGTGCGCACAATCCTATAGCATTAAATACTGTTTCGGAGGTAATTAATTACGATAAATTTTACGGAACCAACTCATGGCGTCAGCAAGGTGCGAGTGCAGATTTTGGTTTTGATTTTGACAAGTATTTAAATCATTTGCATGTAAGTGGTTTGATAACCAAAAACAGGCAAACCGATTATTTTAGCACACCAGATAGACTCTTGTCGGGCTTAACTTTGCAAGCAAAAGCATTTCATCAATTGCGTTTGACTTATAACCAAACCAATGTATTTGACGTGCAACATTCTGCTATGTTTTCTTTGGCACAGTTTAAAAACCAAGTGCAAACTTTTGGTTTGAGCGAACAATTATTATTGTCTAAAATAAATATGGGTATCAATGCAGAGATGGGAAGGTCTTCTGTTAGCTATACGGAAATTGCAAATGCACCTGTGATACCCAATGGAACATTTTTAGACGCTGGATTTGATGTTCAAAATAAGCAAAAATCTTGGTTGGCTGCTGCTAGTTTTAGAAGTGTAGAAACCAGTTTTAGGAGTATGGGTGCGCAAAGCAGAAGGGTTGATTTTAGCAAAACGGGTTTGGAGTATCCATACTATACAAATAGGGAAATTCCTAGACCTGCCAACATGTTGGATGTTATTAGTGACGGCAGTTATTATAATATGTTTTTGAGTCCGGATTTGAAAGCCTATAATCCCGCTTATGAAAACATGTTACCATATGGCAAGGCTACCCCAAACAGACAAGGAGGCGATGTAAGCCTAATGTATAAACCCAATAAATCGTTTTTTAAATTGGGTGTGGATGCAGCTTTGTACAATGAAATAACAGGACAAGGAACTACAAGTTTGCGACAGTTTACCAATACCGAAGCCTATGCAGATTTGGCTTTAAATGAATTGTATAAAGGCAAAAAGAAATTGCAGATGAGTTTGTATGTTCGATCGCAAAATACAGCGCGTGCGGGTTTGCAAGGAATTGATAAAATTGATTTGAAAACTACGCAATTTAAATTGGGTGTTTCATTTGAAGTTGTTCCAAAATTAGAATTACAAATTGCCGGCATTTTATTGAAGGCAGATGGCAATGAATATTTGGCGCAGCGTAATTCTTACAATGAAATTATTTTCTATAAAGGCTATACCGCTCAGTTGAATGAGGCATTGTGGATTGGTGGTATTAATTACCAATTTAGTAAAAACAATTGTTTGAAGATTCAATACCAGCAGAGTAATTGGGATAATTTGTTATTGCCCGATAACCAATATAAAATCAATCGTTTTTCTGTTTTGTATAACCTCTTTTTTTAAATCAGTGATGAAGAAATTATTTTTAGTAGTAGGAATAGGAACTTTGTTTTTTCTTGCTGGCTGTAAGAAAGACAAAACCATTGAAGGACCAGAATTGGTTGATATTTTTGGCGATTTTAACATCTTAGAACCCATTAAAGGATCAAAAGATACTGTTGATTTTTCTAAAGGAGAAACGGTACAATATGCTTGTAAATTGTCGATTCGTACCAATTGGACTATTGAAATAATTGGCCTAAACAGCGGCGCTCGTAAAGTATATACAGGCAATGCGAAGGATTTTGTGTTGAACCCAATAGTATGGGATGGCACCATTTCATATGCGCCATTTTTTAGAAAAAACGAACCCTGTGTTGCGCGCATGTCGTTTGAATCTTATGCAGATACTTTGTATTCCGATACAGTAATAATTACAGATGTAAAACCTACCCCATCGGTAGATATTTTGTTTGATGATTATGAAAGTCCGCAAAGAGCTTATAATACGTTTACTGAAGGACAACAAACATTTAATGGAACTTCTGTTAATTTTCAAGGCGTATCACCAGCAGAGAAAACGAGGTTCTATGTTTTGGCAGGAAACCATGGATCAACAGCTAGTTTATTTTTATGTGGCATGAACCTAACAGCTAAGGCCAGCCAAGGAACTACAGACAATTATTTTAAATTTAGTACTGATAATCCGAAGAAGGTATTCTTCAATGCATTTATCTATGGATGGGGGGATAACAAAGCAGAGGTGAGCATAGAATTTCAGGAAGATGATAATATGGATGGCATTTACCAGCCAGCTGAGGAAGGCGCTTATACGTATCGTTTTCCTGTTAATTGGACAGGTTGGAAATTGGTAAGTTTCTCTTATGATGATACCAAGATTTCTACCTCTGGTGGCTTTGGTAATAGTGATAGAACAGGGCATAAAGACTTAGATAGAATTATTGCAGCGCAATTTTTGTTGTTGGCGCAACCAGGAACCATTGGCAATACCCGTGTAGGATTTGATTATTGTTCGTTTACTTATTTTAATCCTTTTAGGCCTTAAAAGCATGAAGCACTTTGTTGTTATATTGTTTGTAGGCTTGCTAATGAGTGCTTGTGGCGTGCACATGCACCAAACTCAGTTAATAGATGAGTGGGGAACTACTTATGAAAATGCTGGGGTAAGGGTTTTTCAGGATGGGGAAATCTACAAAGACAATACCGTAGATATTTGGGGATTAGAAAAAACAGATTGCAAAGATTTTGCGCGTGTAGATACTATTTCTTATAGCGGAAAATCAAGCATTAAACTAAGTTGGAACAAAGCAGCCAATTGCCCTTGGATTGGAATGGGAATAGGTTGGAATGGCTATGCCCCTAAGGATTTGAGTGATGTAATGGCCAATGGAAGCATTGAGTTTTATATACGTTCTGTAAGTGGCAATCAATTTATTCCTACACTTATATTTTTGTTTGAAGATTATGCAGGTGTGCAATCTGCCACTGCCTTAAAATCTAAACAATTATCACATTATCCAATTGATACGCAATGGCAAAAAGTGAGTGTTCCTTTGCGTGCCTTTTTGCAATCTGCCGCGCCATTATGTGATTTTAGTAATATTAAAAGTTTGAATTTAGAATGCCAGGGTACAGGTGATTTTTATATTGATGAGATAAGAATTGGTGGGATACAAGCAGGTAAAAACAGCACGCACAAATTTGGGGAAGTACTAAGCCAAAAATTCCCAGCAACGCTTTTTTCTGAGCAAAAGCAAGGCATTTGGGGTTTTGCTAATTTGCCAGGAAAATTGGTTCAGCTTGATAGCAATGAATTTTATACGGGTAAAAAATCATTGCACCTAAAATGGGATCAGGCCACCATGGGTTCGAGTCTTGGGCAAATTGGAATTAATTGGGAAAATTGGCAGGCCATTTCTTTGTCCGATACTTTTGGCACTTATAGTTTAACTTTTTTTGCAAAAGGAAGTTCAGCATCTCTACAAAACTTGAAATTTGCCTTTGATGATTATAATGGAAAAACCTGTATAATTCCTCTGGTACCCGCTTACATGAATCCAGCTAAGACCATTACAGGTTGGCAAGAAATTACCCTTCCGCTTTCAGATTTTATGTTTGCAAAAAACAGCTTTGATACCAATAGGTTCAAGCAGTTTGTGTTACATTTTTCGGGCAAAGGTGAGCTTTGGATAGATGATATTCATTTGAATTATTCAGCTATGTTGATTGATGAAATTCAAATTTTAAAAACAAAATAACATTTCGATAATTAACTTATAAATGCGTCTTACAAAAATTCTGTTTTCTTTTCTATTGTTAAATTTACCCATGCATTTGTTTGCGCAAGATTTCTTGCGTTGGTCGGATGAATTTAATGGTACCTCCTTAGACACTAACTATTGGCAATACCAATTGGGTGATGGTTGCCCTGATCTTTGCGGGTGGGGTAATGGAGAGAGTCAGTATTATCAAAAAAGTGCAGTGGTGGTTGAAGGTGGACTATTAAAAATTAAAGCTAAAAAGGAAGTGATAGGTTCAAGTTTTTACTCTTCGGGTAGAATTAGAACCATGAATAAATTTGATTTTGCATCGGGTAAAATTGAAGTACGTGCACGCATGCCAGTTGGAAGAGGTTATTGGCCGGCAGTATGGTTTTTGCCTACTGAAAATTATTATGGCATTTGGCCTTTAAGTGGTGAGATTGACATGCTTGAAGGAAAAGGTCAGGAGCCTAACAATACCTATGGTACCATTCATTATGGAGCGCATACACCAAATAATAAATATACTGGAACAACCTATACACTTCCTAGTGGTTCTTTTACTTCTGATTTTCATAAATACGGGTTGGTTTGGAAAAATGATACCATAAAATGGTTGGTAGATGATGTAGTTTATGCTACAAAAACGCGTGCCAATTTACCAGATTTTTGGTGGCCTTACGACCGCAATTTTCATTGCCTTATTAATTTAGCTGTTGGTGGAAATTTCTTGGGGTACCCAGATGCTACTACACCTGATACGGCCACAATGCAGGTAGATTATATTAGGGTTTATCAGAACTTGGACGATCTATTTATTAGTGGTCCGGCCGCAGTGATGCGCTTAGAAAAGCAAAAAGAATTTTACATTCAAAATATTCCTGGTGCTACTTATGATTGGGAAGTTTCGAATGGTTTTACAATAAGCCAAGGAAAACAATCTTACAAATCAAAAATTGATTGGGGATTTAAGAGTGACAGCGTACATGTGAATGTAACTTATAATGGTAAAACAAGTAGGATTAGCAAATATGTAATGGCCTTGCCAGATACGTGCAAGGGTATTATAGACAATGCAGAAAATATTAAATCGATTTATTGGGTAGGCGGAAGCGGCACCTATAAATCCTCGGTGGTAAACCCCGCCAAAGAGCCTATGAATAACAGTAATACTTGCAATAGGTATTACAGAAGTGGTGGCGCACAGTATGATGCCATGACCTTGTATTCTGACCTGATTCACCATGCGCAAGATTTTGAATCTAGCAAACTGATTTTTAAAATGAAAGTTTATACCACTGCACCTATTGGCACAGATGTGAACATTAATTTAGAAAATTACGCCCTTTCAAAAAGCGATTATCCAATTGGCAGACGTTGCGTTTTGCAGGCTGTTACCAAACAAACCAGGGCATGGGAAGAGTTGAGCTTTAAATTGATTTTACGTCCGGATATAAACATGAGCGAAGCCAGCATTGACCAATTGGTGGTTTTATTTGCGCCCAATTCTACTTCTTCTGATGTTTATTATTTTGATGATTTTTCAATAGAAGAAACCCCTTGCAAATCTGATTTAGGAAATGGCATTAGTCAAATGGAGGGCATGGGCAAAATAGAAATTTACCCAAATCCATTTACCAATGAAATTGGTTTGAAATGCCCTTTTGTGCCAAGCAAATTGGAATTGTTAGACATAAGGGGAATGTGCATTTCAAGTGCTTCTCAATTAGAAGGCATCAATACCATTTTGCCTAATTTGAGTGCAGGTATTTATTTTTTACGTGTATGGAATGGTGCGCAACAAATTACAGTGCGCTTGCTAAAAAGTAATTAAAGGATGAATAGGTATAGAACAAGCATATTGGTTTGCTTTTTATTGTTACAGCAATTACTTTTTGCTCAAGTGCAGAAGGTAGAAGTGGTGGGCAATTTGGACTTAGGATTTAAGCTGCTTAGAAATGGCCAGCCCTATTACGTTAAAGGTGTAGGGGGTGATGTATTTATGGATAAAACCGTGGCTGCAGGAGGCAATTCTGTGCGCTTGTGGGGAGCCGAAAATGCCCAAGCAGTATTAGACGATGCGCAAAAGCATGGTTTAACTGTTATGCTAGGCCTTTGGATGGTGCCAGAACGCCACGGATTTGATTACAGCGATAAATGGGCTTGTGAAGACCAATTGGCGCAATTTAAGGCTGTTGTATCGCGTTTTAAGAACCATCCTGCTTTGTTAATGTGGGGCGTGGGTAATGAAGTTGATTTGGCATATACAGATTTTTCTGTTTGGAATGCTGTGCAAGAAATTGCCGCTATGATTCACCGCGAGGATCCAAATCACCCTACCTGCGTGGTAACGGCAGGTATTGATGCGCCTGAGGTACAATTGATACAAGAAATTTGTAAGGACATAGATATTTTAGGCATCAATACTTATGGCGATTTGCCCGCTTTGCCAGAAAAGGTAAAACTATTTGGTTGGCAGAAACCATATATGGTAACAGAATGGGGTCCTAATGGGCATTGGGAGGTAGCCAAAACTTCCTGGGGCGCAGCAGTGGAGCAAACTTCTACTGAAAAGGCAATAACTTACAGAGACCGTTACAGCAATTATATTTTTAAAGACAGTTTAAATTGTTTGGGATCTTATGTTTTCTTATGGGGACAAAAACAAGAGACTACACCTACTTGGTATGGTGTTTTTGTGGGTGGCAAGCAAACAGAGGCAGTGGATGTATTGCAAGAAGTGTGGACAGGGAATAAACCTACTAATTGGGCGCCTCAGATTGATAGTTTTTTATTGAATGGTAAAATGCCCACAGAAAGTTTTACAGCAAGAAGGGGCGCAAAAGTGCAGGTTCAATTAAATGTGCAGCATGCAGCACCTCAAACGCTTACTTACAAATGGGAAATTTTGCCAGAAAGCGAATTTACCAAAAGTGGTGGAGATGCAGAGAAAAGGCCCGATGCCATTCCTGTTGTTATGAAAGCGGATGGTGGTTTTGCTTACCATTTTAAGGCACCTTTTCAAGGTGGCGCATACAGGCTTTTTGTTTATATTTATGATACCCACGAGCAGTTGGCTTGTGCAAATTTCCCGTTTTTTATTAAGTAGTTTTTTGGCTTAATCCAAATCATTTGTATTTTCACAAACGATAGATGGAATTAATAATTAAGCCAGATACCCGTATTTTAAAAAATCCCTTCAGCCAAATTGCATTTTTGCGCAAGGGCATGGCTTGGTTTTTCCTTTTGCTATTCTTTTATTATTCCATTGGTTCGCAACTGAGTGTTTGGCTTTGGAAGTGGCAGATTCAGGAAACATTGGAGGAACGCGCAAAAAGCTATAGCAACCAAGCCTTATTTCCCATAAAGGTTGGTTCGAACCAAAGCCAAGAAAAGGAAATAAACTTTGAGGGTAAAATGTATGATGTTATTCGAGTGATAGAGGAAGGAGACCATTCTGTTTTACTTTGTGTGCGTGATTTTACTGAGGAGGCTTTATTAAGTTCTTGTGCAGATTCATTTGTAAATTTAATGAACCAACAATTTCACCAGGTTTTGAAATTGATAAAGAAAGTTGCTGCAGAAAAATATTTTTCTGTTTCACAAATTGAGTTTAAAAACACTTCAGTTTTACTATTTAGTAAATTTGATACTGCGTTAAAATGCCTGCTATTAAAGGTGTTTACAGCCATTGAATGCCCGCCGCCAGAATTATAATTACAAAATTATTTTGTTATTATTTGTAGTTTTATGCTGTTACTTTTTAGTAAGGCATAATAAAATTTTATACATGGAAAAAATTGTTTTTTTAACTGTGGTAGCATTGCTATACATGGTAAAATATTATTGCAGTTCTCTTAATTTACAGCAATTTAAGTTAAAAATTATGAGTAGAAACTTACTGCTTTATGTAGTATTAATTTCCCCCTTTGTTGGGCAATCACAGGTATTAAAAATACAGGAAAGGACTACCTTAGTAAATATTGAAAATGCTACTGTTTATAACGCAGCAAAAACGGTGGTGCTTTATTCCAATAAAATGGGTGAAGTAGACCTTTCAAATTTGAGAGGAGAAAATTCTATATATATTAGCAAGCAAGGGTATTTGCTAATGCATTTTTCTTATGCCAAATTGGAGGAATTGAAGTTTGTTGTTGGTTTATCAGAAGCAACTTACAATATGGATGAAGTGGTAGTTTCAGCAAATAAGTTTCAAGAGAAGAGGTCGGACGCGCCGCAGCAAATTCAAGTAATAAAGACCAATGATTTGGCTTTCATTAACCAGTCTACTTCTGCTGATGTACTTCAACAAACAGGTAATGTTTTTGTTCAAAAAAGCCAATTGGGAGGAGGAAGTCCTGTAATACGAGGATTTGAGGCTAATAAAGTTTTGTTAGTTCTTGATGGTGTGAGGTTGAATAATGCGATATACAGGGGAGGCCATTTGCAGAATGTTTTGAGTGTAGACAATGCTATGCTAGAAAAATTAGAAATTGTATTTGGTCCTAATTCTGTAATTTATGGAAGTGATGCTTTGGGCGGTGTGATGCATTTTCACACCAAAAATCCCGAATTGGCGTATTCAAATAAAATGAACTTTAGCGTTAATTCTTTTGTCAGGCATGGCACTTCCTCAGATGAAAATTCAGGTCATTTTAACCTGAATTTAGGCTTTAAAAATATTGCTTTTTTATCAAGCATAACTTATTCTGATTTTGGAGATTTGCGACAAGGGGCCAATAGAAATCCATTTTATGGAAACTTTGGGAAGTGTGTTTATTATGCCCAGCAGTTTAATGGATTAGATAGTATGCTAGCCAATGGAGACGTAAATATGCAGAGAAGAACAGGGTATGATCAAATAGATTTATTACAGAAAATATTGATTCGTCAGAACAAATATGTAACGCATGTTTTCAATTTTCAATCATCAATTACAAGTAATATTAATCGGTATGATAGATTGAATGACATGAGTTCAGGAATATTAAAATATGCAGAATGGTATTATGGTCCTCAAAAGAGAAATTTATCTTCTTACAGTTTAAATTTGAATAAGGCCAATAGGTTTTACAACCAAGCAAGAATGGTGGTTGCTTTTCAGAATATAGAAGAAAGTAGACATGATAGAAAATTTGCTAAAACATTACTAAACCATCGTACAGAGCGGGTTGAGGTGTTTTCAATTAATGCTGATTTTAATAAAATTAGCAAGCGAAATGAATTGCGATATGGTTTTGAAATATGCAGAAATTCTGTACGTTCAACAGCTTATTCTGAAGACATTCAAACAGGCAATATTGGAGCCTTGGATACACGCTATCCGGATGGAGGTTCAAAAATGAATACCCAAGCGGCTTATTTGTCGCATACTTTTGAGCTAAATTCTAAAATTAAAATCACAGAGGGAATTAGGTTTAATTATGTATTGTTGGATGCTAAGTTTGTTGACAAAACTTTTTTCCCTTTTCCAATTAACGAAGTTCAGCAAAATTATAGCTCACTAAATGGCAATTTAGGCTTGGTTTATTTGCCTCAAAAAGATTGGCGGTTTTCGGCAGTGTTTTCTACCGGATTTAGGGCACCCAATATAGATGATTTGGCTAAGGTTTTTGAATCAGTTCCTGGGAAGTTAATTATACCAAATCCAAATTTGAAGCCTGAAAAAACATACAACGGTGAGGTGGGTATTACCAAAATAATTAATCAAAAAATTAAATTGGAGGGAAATATTTTTTATACCCTTTTGAAGCGGGCGATTTCAATTCAAAATTCAAGTTTTGAAGGGCAGGATTCAATATTGTATGGTGGGGTGAAAAGTGCAGTTCAAACAAGTGTAAATAATAATGAGGCTTTTGTTTATGGGTTTAGTGGCGGAATTGCTGCCGATATTACCGATGGCCTTTCTTTTGTAACAACCTTAAATTACACTTACGGCAGAATAAAAACGGATTCTATAAATTATCCTTTGGATCATATTGCACCAGTTTTTGGTAGAACTGGGTTAAATATAAAACTAAAAAAATGTAAGATGGAATTTTTTGCAATTTATAATGGTTGGAAGAGGATTGAAAACTACAATTTACTCGGCGAAGATAATATAGCTTATGCTACAATAAACGGAACTCCTGCATGGTTTACCTTAAATTACAGGGCAGCATACCAACTAAATTCACAAATACAATTACAATTGGCAATTGAAAATATATTGGATCAAAATTATAGGGTTTTTGCTTCTGGTATTAGCGCGCCTGGTAGGAATTTTGTTGCAACTTTAAGGGGTAACTTTTAACGAAGGGCATTTATTTTTGGAGAAAATTGCAAAAAAAAGTCCCGCAAAATTTTGCGGGACTTTTTTAAATTCAATATTCATTAATTCAATTTCAAAACTTTTTGAATGTTTTTAGTTTGGCCATCTTGAACGGCTTCAATAATGTACATTCCTTGTTGTAGGCTTTCCATTTCGTTGATTACAATAGCACTTTTGCCATTTGTAGTTTCAATGGTTTTGGTGAACAATAATTTCCCATTTAAATCACTTACACGAAGAATTATTGTGCTGTTTGCATTTAATTGGTCGATCCAAACAGTTGGTGCTTTTTCAAATGGATTGCTGATGCTAATTGTATTTTCAGAATTCATTGGATCGGCAGAAACTTTAACAACATTGCTATAAGTGAAGCTACCATCTCTGTCTACTTGTTTGATACGGTAGAAAAGGTCTTTGCTGAAGCTTTGATCCATTAGGTCTTTGAAGCCATATACCAATTTTTTATTGCTGTTGCCTGCTGCACGAACAGTTCCCACTTCAATAAAGTTATAGCTATCTGTTCCACGTTCGATGGTAAAATAATCGCTGTTTAATTCTGAACCAGTAGCCCAATCTAATTGGTTACTAAAGGCACTGGTATTTTTGGCATTGAAATATAACCAATTAACCGGCAATGAATTTACTGCAGCTTGTGAGCCAATTGTAAAATCTGAGAATCCATTGATTATACCTGTATAAACTGAATTACCAGAAACATAACTGCTTATTGGCACCCATGAACCATTAAAATCAGATCTTTTTAGGATGTATAAACTGTCTTTTGAACTTACCCCAGGTAAACCAGTAATATCAAAGTTTAATGTGTATGAAATGCTTGGTGAATAATTACCTGTTCCAATACCAGAATAGGTTACAGCATAGTAAGTAGTTAAGCTCACATTATTAGGGGTAAAAATACTTGCGTTGTTAGTTGTTGCCGTTGTATTGGTTGCAAACACAGGTGATGCCGATGAGTAGGCGCCAGTGTTGTATTTGGCAAAGGCAATTTCACCTGTATAATTTCCAATGGTGCTAAACATAACAGCGAAGTTTCCGCTGTAATAAGTTCCAGCAGAATAAACTGGTTGAACACTGTAGCTTGCTGCGTTGGTTACACTTACATTACCAATATAAATTCCATTACCAGAAGCAGATCTATCGCGGAATGCAATTAATACATATGGTTTGCCAACATAAGAACTTAAATTAACACTTTCATGACGCCAATCTGCAGCAAATGCAGGGGTATAGGCGGTAGATGTTGGAGTGTCTGTTCCCAATGTAGGCGAAGAAAGTTGACTAGATTTTGTATACAAAGGCGCAAAGTTTAAACCCCCATCTGTACTTACCATTACTTGCAAGGTATCGTCTGTATTTGTATATGTATTTGGCGCATGTGCCACATTGAAATGCAAAATTGGATTACTTGTTCCTGTTAAATTAATAGGAGGAGAAATAAGCAATGCTTCATTGTTGTTGGTTATAATATTATCGGCATAAACCACATTGGTATTTGAAATACCATTTGATTGAATAGCTGCTTTTTCTTTCCAAATAATTGTGTTTGTACCTAATACTGTCCAAGAGCTTAAGAGCGTATTTGCAATTCTGTAAGGCAATGCATTGTTTGCAACCGCAGTATATACAATAGTTAGCGTATCATTTCCAACTAACCCATCACCTGCAATGGAGGTCCAAATCTTTACGGTATATGCACCTGCGGCACTAAAATTCAATGAATTTAAGCCTGTAAATAAAACAGAGCCGGTATCGCCAGGAACTATGGTTGCGGTGGTAGAAATTGGTCCAATGATTGCACCGCCATTTACTCTGTATCTAACTTGAATACCTGCAGAACGCGTTTGTGTTCCATAATTTTTTACTACTGCTCTCAAAGGAATATTTAAGCCTGTTGGAACTTTTGCAACGGCAATTGGTCCAGCGGCACTTACACCTGCATCTATTGGTGGAATAGGATCAACGGTGCATTCCATCATGAGTCTGGTTGTGCTCCAAGCTATAGGTGTTGCATAGGCCACACCTACATTGGCATTGGTAACCCCTCCAATAGCGGTTTGACTCATAAAATAAAAACAAGTATTTGGACGAATTGGTACTTCTGTTTGTGAGGTACCCAAGAAATAATTTAATCCATTATTAGTTTGTCCGCCCGCAATACCAGCAATAATTGATTGGTTGGTAACAGTTGCAGGCATGGTCATGTTAAATACCAGCATTGTTCCTAGATCTGAAGTTTGAACAATATAATTAGGCGAACGCGCTAAAATTTTTCCAGTTGAATCTAAAACCATGCCACAAACAGTATCGCCAACTGCATCTGAATTGGAAGCCAAAGGCGCACGAACTTGCGAAACCAATCCACTATTTGCTACAAAATATTTAGAACCCCAAAACTGTGGTATGGTTGTTCCATTGCCACCACTTGAAGAAATCAATGTATCTGTATAGCCATTTCGGTTATTGCTAATAGAGAGGCTATAAGTTTTAATATTATTGGCATTGTTATCATCAGTAGGTACTGTAACAGTAATTAAATTAGCGCCTGTATTGGAAGGATAAAATGGAGCGAATCCAACATTTACATTAGCATTGGGAGCTAATACAGGAATAGTTGCTGTTGTGGTATAGCTATTTGTTCCTGAAATTGTTAAGGTAGCGGTTACGCCATACAAAGTATTTATGCCGGTATTTGAAATATTTGCTCTAATTGAATCTGGCATATAAAAAGGCAAGGCAACTCTACCTTGTGCATAAACAGCTCTCACAGAGGCGTCGTTCATAGTTAGTGGGGTAAAGGTGTAGGTTCGACCCAAATCTGGCGCTGGGCCTGCTGGTGAGCTGGTGGTGTTTCTATAATTAACTGCATTGTTTATATAGAATCCCGTGTTGGCAGCAGCGCCGCTCCAAACAACTGTTGAGCCTTTTATCAAATAGAGGTTTTGGTTGGCTGTTATCATACTATTTCCAACAATTCCAACCGCAGAAAAACGGGCAAAATTATTTACAACGGTACAAGTCCATTTTCCATATTTATATTCCACTACATTGGTTCCTTCGTAGAGTTTAATTTGAAAGTTAATGGTATCCCAAAGACTACCAACTGTTGCTTGTAATTTATCTTTTACGTTTTTCCATTGAATGGTAGTTACTTGTGTTCCAGGCGTACCTGTTGTGAAATACCTGAATTCTGAAGCCAAAGTTCCAGCATACAAATCTTGTCCAAATGCAAATAACATACTGGTATCTTTGCCAGCAGGAGCAGGTGAAGTAGCGGCAGTAAACGGACCATTTGGAGGTGGTTGCGCGTGACTGGTAAATAAGAAATGACGAGAAGGAGTGTCTTTACCTAATTTAATAAATCCATTGGTACTAAAAATAAAAGAGTCGTAGGGCGCTCCATTAAAATTAAAGGTGAAACCAATTGGCAGGGGAAGTGAAAAAGCATCATCTGTATTAGCTACAGAAATCACAGTTCCGTTGGTCCCCAAATCTGTGTAGGTACTTGCAGAAGTGGTAAAACCACCAGGAAGATAATTTAATTGTGCCTGTGAGCTATTGGCCCAAAAGACAATTAAAAACAATCCTAAAAGTCGTGTAATGATTTGTTTCATAAGTTTTTTTGTTAAAGGTATTTCAACTGTTTGCCTATTTATTTCAAAAACCATATCTACTTGAAAACGAGGCAAAATGCTAACCAATACTAGCTTATTTTTATTTAAATTCCTAATGAAATATTATTAAGTAAATATTAATAATTCTTGTGAGCCTATTAGAATGGATATGAAAAATAGATTTTTTGTAAAAAGTGTCTTCAAAAATGCCCAACCACATAGAATTGTTCATTTGATTCGTTGCTAGCTTCTTATCTTCGTAAAATAAGCGAAAAGCAAATGAAAAGAATCCTTTACACCTGTTTCCTAATTTTTGTCTCCTTTATAGTTAATGCGAAAAAACCCAATAGCATGAGCCCTCAAATGAAAAATGGGTTTATTAAAAATATGGGACAAATTAGCCAAAGCAATTTGTTGGCCAATGAACAGGTACTGTATTATTTTCAAAGTGCACACCTTCAAGTGCAGTTGAGAAGAAATGGATTTAGCTACCAATTATTGCAGTATACAAACAATCCTGATAAAGCTTTAAACCCAATGGAAACAAGCAATTTGGGAGATTTTAGCACGCAAAAAATTGATATAGATTTTAAAGGTGCGCAGTTAAACGCACAAATTGAAGAATTTGAAAAAGGACAAGGACAATTATTTTTTAGAGCAAAAGAAAATATTGAAAAAGTTTATTCAACTGCACATTTCAACAAGGTTTTGTACCGCAATATTTATCCGCATATCGACATTGAATTTTTGATCAGCGATGCGCATTTTAAATACAATTTTATTTTACACCCTGGTGCAGATTTGGCGCAAATTCAATTATTGTTAAAAGGCGTAGATCATAGCAGCATCAAGGAGAATGGCGCATTAACCATGGAAACCAATTTGGGCCCTGTAGAGGAGCAAATACCTTTTAGCTACGAATTAAATTCCAAAGGTAAGCCAGGTAAATATTTTAAGGCACGTTATAAAAAATTAGGTTCGAACCTATTTGGTTTTAGTGCAGAAAAATATTCCTTAACCAAAACAGTTGTTATTGATCCAATTCCTTGGTCGACGTATTTTGGTGGAGATGCTTTTGATTTTCCAAGTGGCATTATTTGTGATAAAATGGGCAATATTTATATTGCTGGAAGAACGCAATCTATCAATGGATTTTCTACAGTTGGCGCCTATCAAACTACCCAGGCAGGCATTTATGATGCTTTCTTAGCAAAATTTAGTTCAGCAGGCGTATTGCTTTGGGCAACGTATTTTGGTGGTGCTGGGCAAGATTTGTTAAACGATGTAACCATCGATATATTTGATAATATCATCATTAGTGGGCAAACCGGAAGTTCAAGTGGCATAGCTACTACGGGTGCCATGCAAACCACACTTACAGGTTTGCAAGATGGTTATGTTGCCAAGTTTACCCCAAGTGGTGCTATAGTTTGGGCAACTTATTTTGGGTATGATGGCAGTGATAATGTAAACTCTGTGAGTGCTGATTTTAATGGAGACCTATATTTAACAGGCAATACAAATTCAACAGCTACCTTATTCCCGGGTGTTCATCAAAATATTCCTGGTGGTGCAACAGATGCATTTGTTGCAAAAATAAGCAGCCTAGGAATTCCTGTATTTGCAACTTATTATGGCGGAGCCAATGGAGATTGGGGTCAACGTATTTTAGTTGATGCACAAAAAAATTCTTATGTAGTGGGTTCAACAATGTCTGATACCGGCATTGCTTCCAAAGGGGTTTATCAAGCAGCTTATTCTGCTTATGATGATATATTTTTCGCAAAATTTGATTCCTTGGGAAGAAGGGTTTTTGCCACTTATTATGGTGGAACTTTAAACGATTACCCATTTGATATGGCTTGGGATTCTACCAATAATATTGTTATAGATGGATATACTGCCTCAACTTCTGGTGTAGCATTTGGTTCAGGGGGTCAATTAACTTATGGTGGTGGTTCCTATGAGGGATTGGTAGTTAAAATGAATGTCACGGGAACTCCTTTATGGGGAACATATGTTGGCGCAGCAACTAACGATTATTTGCAGTCGATTTGTAGAGACTCGCGAGGCAATATATTTTGTGTTGGGTTAACAAACTCTTCCACTGGCCTTTCAACACCCAATGCACTTCAAGTGAGTTTTGGGGGCTTGTACGATGCTTACCTTGCAAAACTAGATCCATCAGGAAAAATTACCTATTGCTCTTATTTTGGTGGTGGTGGCACAGATTATGGTCGTGAAATGGGAATTGATTTAGCCGACAATGTTTACTTTGGTGGCGAAAGCTATTCTACTTCTGGCATTGCAACTATTGGAGCACACCAAACAGTTATTGGTGGTAGTTCGGATATTTATTTGGTAAAATATGTAGATCCAGGAGATGGCAGCATTGGTAACAATATTATTTCGTCTTCGCAAGGACTTTGCACAGGAAATAATGTTGCGCAAGACCTTACAGGAACTTTTCCAAGCGGTGGCGATGGGATGTTTAACTACCAATGGTTGTTTAGCAACAGTGGCTTGCCAGGCACCTACGTATCAGCGGCAGGCGCCAATACCAATGATAGCTATTCACCTGGCACG
>CAIYNF010000203.1 GCA_903927505.1 uncultured Bacteroidota bacterium
AATGCCTTCAGATTGGTTTCAATATGGGCAAACGGGCAACCACTTTCAAATGGGTGGCGGATTAAATTTGCGCGGCTATGCAGGTTATTTAGTACCAGTGATGGATGGCGTATCCCAACAATATTTGTACCGAGGAAACAGAGGTATTGCTGCTAATTTTGAATTAGATTTCGATAATTATTTACCACTTCGTGTTGGCAAATTAAGCAGGTATTTTCATATTGATGCCTACTTGTTTATGGATGCAGGAATAATGGGAGTGAACAAGCTTTCAAATACAGATAAAACCCTTGGCGCTACTAATTCTAATTTAAATACGGGTATCATGGCTTCGGCCGGACAAGGATTTATTTTTACTATTAAAAGATGGGGCGTTTTAGATGAAATTAAACCATTGAACATTCGTTTTGATATGCCTTTGTTTTTAAGTAATGCCCCTTATACCGATCAACAGAATTTTAAATTTCGTTGGGTATTGGGCATTAACAGATCGTTTTAGTGCTGGAGTAAAATTTCATGAAATGTAAATTTAAATTTTGGTTCATTTTGGTTGTTGTGCTTCCTTTTAAAATTTGGGCACAAGATACCCTTGAGCAAAACCAGAAAAAAGATTTTCAAGATGTAGCCCGTTCTGTTTTTGGACAATTACCTTTTTCAAAATCTGAGCAAAGTCAACGTGATTCGGAACGTGTGTACTTTTCTATTATTCCAGCCTTTGCAAGTGCTGGTTCGGAACAAGTTTTTGTTACCAGTTTTATGAGTGCCTTTTATTTAGGCAGTCCTAAAACAACCAATTTGTCCAATGTGTATTTTACGCCTTATATAACATTGTCGGAGCAATATGTATTTCCCATGCGCTCTTATATATGGACAAAAAACAATAAGTTTAATTTCATTGGCGATTACCGTTTTATGAAATACCCGCAATGGCAATATGATATCAATCACCCAAGTGAAACCAATGAGGAATCGCGTTTAAATTATTACCAAACACGTTTTTACCAAACCATGTCTTATTCGGTTCAACCCTATTTAGCTGTTGGTTTGGGCGTTCAATATGATTATTACGCGGGCATACAAGAAGACAATAAAGAAGTAACAGGATTAAGTTCCTACCAACAATATGGTGATACCAATTCACGCTCCTTTCATTCTGGTGGTCCAACATTGGAGTTAATTTTTGACAACCGAGGAAATACCATTAACCCGCAAAAAGGAAATTATTTAAGGGTAAGTTGCCGCAACAACAGTAAAGTATTTGGAAGTAAAAATTTATGGAACTCTATTTATATAGATGCCAAAAAATACATTCCAATTAACCTTCAAAAAAATCAAATTATTGCCCTTTGGGTTTGGTATTGGTCGGTATTGGGTGGCAGACCTAATTACTTGGATTTACCCAGCAATGGTTGGGATAATTATGGAAGATCGGGCAGGGGTTTATACCGTAATAAATATAGAAGTTCTGGTTTAATTTACAGTGAGGTAGAGTTTCGATCCAATTTATCCGCAAATGGTTTATGGGGTATGGTGGCCTTTTTTAATTTCACCTCTCCTGCAGTGTTGTTTACGCAAGAATACTACAGTCCATTTATCGGCGCAGGCGCTGGTTTGCGCCTGCTGATCGATAAAAGGTCTGGTACAAAATGTGGACTAGATGTAGGTTTTAGTAAATCTTATTGGGGTATTTATATAAGCCTCAATGAGTATTTTTAGTTGCGTAATAATTTTTTAATTCCTTCTTTTTCTTTTGTAATCATTTTTACAAAATAGATGCCTGCCTCATAATTTTTTAAATCTATTTTATAAGGCTTGTTTGTTTCAATAAATGCCAATTGAAATGTTTCAATGGTTCTGCCACTGATGTCAATAATTTGTATTTGCGCATCCGAAATATCACTTGAATTGAAATCAATGAGTACAAAGTTCTCTGCAGGATTTGGATAAATACGCCATAAATTATTAAGCGCAATTGCATCATTTATGCCGGCAGCTGGTCCAATTGCTACAGATAAATTCTTGCCAATTCCTTTACATGCTGCCGCATTGGTTTCACTAACTTTTACCATGCCTGTGCCTTTTGGTCCCCATAAAACACTAATACTTGGAGTGCCGGTTCCGCTTTCTATTGTGCCTCCGGTAACTGTCCAATCGTAGCTTGATCCTGCAGTTGCTGTTACAGAATAAGTTTGTGCTTCAGCACTTTTTACATTTGTTAATCCATTAATGTTTGATGTATTAGGAGAACTGTGTACAGAAATATTTAAAGAAGCCTTAGTAGAAGCACAGCCGTACCTGCTAACCTGAGCGGTATAGGCACCTGCCTGTGCGGTTGTGGAAATAAACAATACAGGATTTTGTTTTGCCGAACCAAATCCCAAAGGGCCTGTCCATTCAAAAACACCCTCTGTTAAATTACTAGCAAACAATTGTAAACTATCTCCTGTACAAACTGATAAAGCTGGATTACTACTTAAAATTGGCGCATCTGGTATAGTATTAATAATTACATCTGTTTTTGCTTCAATAGAATTACATCCATTTACATTCACAGAAACAGCATAGGAACCACTCATTAATTTACTTGCATTTACTAAGATTGGGTTTTGCAAAGTAGAACTAAAGCTTGGGCCACTCCAATTATAACTTGCACCAGCAACTGAACTTGCCTTTAAATTAATATTGTCGCCAACACAACCAGGACCAGTATTACTAGCTGTTGGTGGATCTGGCAAGGCATTAATTAGTACGCCTAAACTTGCCGGTATAGAACTACAACCATTTACAATTGATTTCACAAAATAGCTTCCCGTATTGCTTGAACTTGCAGCAGTAATACTTGGATTTTGCGCAGAACTTTGAAAGCCATTTGGTCCAGACCAATTATATACAGCACCACTTATTGTGCTTGCCTGTAAATTTAAATTTGCCCCAGCGCAAATTGGTCCATTGCTGCTAGGAATTGGCGCTGTTGGCAATGTCTTTACTGTAATAGAAACACTGCCACTTTGCGAACTACAACCACTATCACTCACTGTTACGGAATATATTCCAGCATCGCTCATCAATGCACTGTTAATTTTTGCATTTGCACCATTAACACTATAATTATTGGGTCCAGTCCAGCTATAACTTGCATTAGGCCCAAGTCCCGAAAGGTTGGCACTAAATCTAATGGTATCGCCAAAGCAAATAGGTGAATTACTTCCAGCCGTTGGCACATTTGGTGTTGCATGTACAATTACATTTGTGGAATTAGGATTGGAGGTGCCACAGCCAGCCACATTTACATAAACACTATAGGTACCACCTTTTATTTTGCTCATGTTGCTTAAAATTGGATTTTGACTATTTGATGAAAATCCATTTGGCCCTGTCCAAACATAACTTGCCCCGGTTATTGCGGAAGCAGTTAAGTTTAAATTCTGCCCTTCACAAATTGGTCCATTATTGCCAACGCTTGGCGCAGTTGGTAATGCATTTACAACCAAGGTTACATTTGCAGAACTTGAAGTTCCGCATGCACTTGTTGTTGCCGTTACACTGTAAATTCCAGCATTGGAGTCATTCACATTTGTAATAATGGGGTTTTGTTGCGTTGAGGTAAATCCTTTTGGTCCTGTCCAATTAAAGGTAGCACCGGCAATAGCTGTTGCTGTTAATTGAAGGTTTTGTCCAGGGCATAAAGGTCCATTGCTACTTGCGCTAGGAATGGGGGTAGTGCTAGTAATAGTTACAGAAGTATTTGCAGCAGCAGAAGCACATCCACTTACACTGGCAATTACGCTATACGTTCCAGCATCCAAAAGACTTAAGCCTGTGCGAGTAGGATTTTGTGATGTGGAGGTAAACCCATTTGGTCCCGACCAAACATAACTGGCGCCTGAAATTAAACTGGCCGTTAAACTCAAAGTTTGTCCTGAACACAATGGTCCATTGTTGCCTGCGGAAGGTGCTGTTGGAATAGAATTGATAACAACAATTGTGCTTGCAGGCGCACTGCTGCATCCATTTTGTGTTAATACAACCGAATAAGATCCTGCATAAGTTGCACTAACGCCTGTTCTAACAGGATTTTGTTGCGTTGAATTAAAACTATTTGGTCCTGTCCAATTATAGGTTCCAGAAACAGGACCAGTGGCTGTTAAATTTAGGGCTTGTCCTACACATAAGGGACCATTGTTTCCAGCAGTAGGCGAAATTGGATTATCATTAATTACGGCCAAAGTATTAAATGGACCTAGTATGCCGCAACCTGCCAAAGAAATGGTAACTTGGTAATTTCCAGAATCTGCTTTGCTAATAGCATTGCGAATTGGATTTCTTAAAGAAGAGGTGAAACTATTTGGACCAACCCAAGTGTATGTGGCACCGGTAATTGGCGTAGCATTTAAACTTAAATTTTGTCCAACGCATAATGGTCCATTGCTACTTGCCGAATAACTATTAGTAACAGAAACATAAGTTGTTGCTACACTTGATGAGCATTGTGCAATAACGGTTTGAACCGAATATGATCCGGAAGCAGCTAAGCCCGCAGAAGGTATTTCAGGATTGCGTTGGGTAGAGGTAAAACCATTTGGTCCTGTCCAATAATAACCCGCGCCAGGTACACTGTCTGCAAATAATTTTAGGGTTCCACCAGCGCAAATTGGACTGTTGTTATTTGCATTTGTTGGGTCTGGACTTTGATAAATATCTTTGTAATAAGTATCGCCACAACCATTGGTCCAACCATACAAGGTGTCTTGTAGTCTCACCCTATAGGTATTGTTGTTATAATATGTTTTGGCGCCATTAATTGAATAGGAAATGCCCGTGGTATCGCCATAATCCCAAATGCAACTAAATTGTGGAATATTAAAAAAGGCACGAACACTATAAAATTTATTGAACAATACCGGACTAGAAGTATTGGTAAATGTCATGGGAATTCCCGTTGCCAAACAATTTGCCGATGAAGTAAAGGCTGCATTTAAATTGTAATTTACAAAGGGTTGCATAATAAAATCTGCATTGAAAATAATGCCGCCGATATTAATATTATAGGAACGAATAAAGCTTGTACCAATTTTTACAGAACTTAGCCATTCTGCTCTGCCATTGGGTGGAGTAGCCGTCCAAGAATTTGTAACTACCGCCACATTAATTCCAGAAGAAGTTTCTACAGTTAAAACATATCCATTGCTATTGGATGTGGTTATGGGAGAAGAAAAAATTGCTTTCTTTCTAAGTGTGGTTAGTGTTCCACCACCAAAGGTGGAATCTACATTTACAGTAACACTTGCCAAGGGACTTCCCACTGGCATGGAATCAATTCCAGCATTGTAAATGCGGCATGTAAGTGTAACCACCGCGCTGCTCATAGCTGTTTGCCAGGCAAAAAACTCAAAGCCTGAAACTGTAATTGCCTGTGGTGCTGGATACCATTGCGCAAATGAATTGGCACTGGAAACATTGTTTAAAGAAACAGTATTTAAAATAGTGGTTTTATTAAAGGTGTAATTCACCGTATCACCTCCACATGAACTCGATTTTTTTAGGCCATTTGCTCCTGTAAATAAGGGTATTCGCGGTGCTAAGTTGTTAATTAAATTAGCGCTGTAACTTTGTAATGTCTGACCTTTTATTTGCGCTGAAAAGCAAAATGAAAAAAGGGTAAATGCAATAAATTGAAGCGTAAAAGATTTTCTCATGAATTAGGTGTTTTATCAAAACTAACACATAATTATTTGAAAATCAAAGTAAAATTATTG
>CAIYNF010000204.1 GCA_903927505.1 uncultured Bacteroidota bacterium
ATATTGATATTTTACGTGAAGTAATGGGCAATTGGCAAATAGAAAATATTAGAGGCCTGCAAGAAAATGGCGAAAAAGCAAGAGACTATTTAATGGCATTGCCTGATAGACTATCAAGAATTGCAGATAGAACGCCAGTTCCAAAAGTAGAACACAAATTTGGCTGGATATTGGCCTAAAAAAAATCCCCTGCCAAATTGGTAGGGGATTTTTTTTGATCTAAATTTTATCAATCAATCTTATTCGTGATTGTGCGCATGGTGCTTGCTGTTATGCGCTTCCATGATTTTGTAAAACTCTTCAGAACTAACTTCTTTGGTTTCAACAGTAATTGAATCTAATAAGAAAGCGTTTACTTTTTCTCTCACCGCCATGTTAATCATTCTGCTTCTGAAATCATCTTTCTTTAATTGAGGCTCAACAATACTCATGATTAATTCTTCGCTCAAACCTTGATTGCCATAAGCGCCAAACATTTGTTGGGTATAAGCTACAGCTGCATCTCTAATTTCTGCTTCTTCAACTTTAATATTGTTGGTAAGCATTATTTTTTCTTCCAAGATATGGTTCTTCAAATAATTAGCTTCAGGAATATAAGCTTCTTCAATATTATCTGCGTTAAATTTATCTGCATAACGATCCAATAACCAACGCTTCAAGAAAGCATCTGGCAATTCAATATTGTGTTTTGCAACCAACGAATCAAATAACTCATGTTCCATTAAGTGCTGCGCTTGTTGGTCAAAATAAGCAGATAATTCAGTGCTAATTTTTTCTTTCAATTGCTCTTCGCTGGTAACAACGTCTTTGCCATATAATTTGTCGAAAAAGTCTTGGTTGATTTCAGCTGTTTCAGTTCTTTTTACTTCTTTCAATACCAATTTAAAGCTTGGATTTAAATCTGCTACGGTTTCTTTTTGGATTCCTAAGGCATGGCCCATTTCACTTTCGTCGTTATTAAATAGTGCAAAAACATTTACAGTTAATTCTGCACCTTTATTTTTACCTATCAATTCTTTGTTTAAGTCTTCGTTTTTAATGGTATTGATAGCAACAGGAACTGAATCTGCATGTACGCCACCATCAAGAATTTCGCCGTTTTCGTTTAATTCTGTTAAACCAACGTAAATCATATCATTGGCTTCAGCTTGATCCACATCTGTTAGATTTCCAAAACGCTTTTTCATTCTGTCCATCTCATCCGTAATCATTGCATCTGTAATGGTTGCAGCATACTTGGTGTATACGTCAGATTTGCCAATGTTTAATTCTATTTCTGGGGTAATGCCCAAATCAAATTTGAATGTATAACTCGCGTCTTTGCTTAGCTCATCAATTTTGGTGTCTTCCGTTAAAATAGGTTGACCCAATACATTTAATTTATTGGCATCGATATAATCAAATAAACCTTTGCTTGCCAAACCATTAATTTCTTCTAAAAGCAGGCTGTTACCTACCATTTTTTCAATCATGCCTTTTGGCGCATGACCAGCTCTAAAGCCAGGTATATTTGCTTTTTTACCGTAATCCTTTAATTTTTTCTCATAAGAAGAAAGGTAATCTTCCTGGGTAATGCCAACAGAAATGGTTCCGTTCAATGCATCTTTTTTTTCGAATGTAACGTTCATCGCTCTTTATTTTTCAAACTTGCCAATAATAAATAAGACTGACAATGTCAGTCTTATTTGTGAACCGTTTTCACGATTCTGAATTTTTGTGCGCATGGAGGGACTCGAACCCCCACGCCTCTCGGCACCAGATCCTAAGTCTGGCACGGCTACCAATTACGCCACATGCGCCTTTTCCTACAAAAAGGGATGCAAATATAAGTGATATACTTGATAAAGCAAATCTTTGCTAGGCTTAACAAGTAGTTTCACTCAATTATTCGCCAATATGAATGCTAACCGACTCGTTTTCAGACGAGTTTTTGCCTACAAATAGCGTGAATTCGCCTGGTTCAAATACATGTTGCAATTCGTAATTGTAGTATTTTAAGTCGTCACTACTAATGGTAAATACCACATTTTTACTTTCACCAGGATTGAGTTCAAGTTTGACAAATCGTTTCAGTTCTTTTACAGGACGGGTAGATGAACCAACATTGTCTCTCACATAAAATTGAACGGTTTCAATTCCTTTTATTTTCCCACTATTGCTTACAGTTAAACTTAGCTCAATTTTTTCTCCGGTTTTAAATGCTTTTTTCGGAATGCTTAGGTTCGAATAGCTAAATTGAGAATAACTTAATCCGTAACCAAAAGGAAACAGAGGCGTGTTTGGAATATCTAAATATTTAGAAGTGTATTTTTGGTTCTCTTCATAAGGCCTGCCTGTATTTTTGGCGCTGTAGAAAATTGGAACTTGTCCAACAGATCTAGGGAAACTCATGGTTAACCTCCCTTGAGGATTATATTCTCCTAACAATACACTGCTAATGGCATTGCCAGATTGGGTTCCTAAAAACCAAGTTTCTAAAATGGCATTCATGTTTTCATTTTCCCAAGATAAATCTAGCGGACGACCATTGCTTAAAACCAATACAATAGGCTTGTTTAAGTTACTTAATGCTTCCATTAATTTTATTTGGTTGGCAGGAATTCTTAGGTTCGATCTGCTAGCGGCTTCGCCTGTCATGCCTTCGGTTTCTCCCAAAGCCAAAATAATTACCTCTGCTTGTGAGGCTGCTATTAGTGCTTCTTGTAATAAATCGCCATCACTGCGTGGCGTAATAAACGCTTGAATTTGCATTTTCTTAATAAGCGTGGTGTCGGAAACTGTATTGGCACCTTGCGCATAAATCAATTGTGCAGAGCTGCCAATTTTTGAATTCAATGCCTCGTATAAAGATACTGCTTTGGTCCAATCTCCAGCAGCACTCCAATTGCCAATTAAATCCCTTTTGTCTTTAATATAAGGACCAATTAAAGCGTATTTGCCTGTCTTTTTTAATGGTAAGATGTTGTTTTGATTTTTAAGAAGCACAATAGATTTTTGTCCAGCCTCTAATGCCTTGGCCAATTGGCTGGGGTTCATGATTTGTGTTTTTGCCCTTTCTGTTGAACAAAATTTATAGGGGTTGCTAAATAATCCCAAATCATATTTGGCTTCTAAAATTCTGTATACAGCCAGATCAATTTGCTCCATATTGACTTTCTTTTCATCCAAGGCCTTTTTTAAATAGGTATAATAAACAGCACCTTGCATATCCATATCAATTCCTGCATTTATTGCAGCAATGCCACCTTCATATTCGTCTGCCACATTTCCATGGTGAACCATTTCATTGATGCCGGTATAATCTGTTACTATAAATCCTTTGAAGCCCCAATCTTTGCGTAATACATCATTCATGAGCCATTTGTTGGCTGTAGACGGAATGCCATTTATTTCATTGAAAGAAGCCATTACACTTCTTGCACCTGCATCAATGGCTGCTTTGTAGGGAGGGAAATATACATTGTACATAGATTGGTAACCCATATCTACCGTATTATAATCTCTACCTGCTATGGGTGCGCCATACAACGCAAAATGTTTTACGCAGGCCAAAACGCTACTGTTCGAACCAATGTTTTCTTGGTAGCCTTTTACTTTAGCACGTGCAATGAGTGAACCAATATAAGGGTCTTCTCCAGAGCCTTCTGCCACACGGCCCCATCTTGGATCGCGAGAAATATCTACCATAGGAGAGTAGGTCCAATGCAAACCATCTGCAGCTGCTTCTGTAGCAGCTATACCAGCGGTTTGTTCCGAAAGCAATGTGTCCCAAGCACATGATTCACCTAAGGGTATTGGGAAAATAGTTTTATGTCCGTGAATGACATCATAGCCAAATAACAAAGGAATTTTCAAGCGTGATTCCATGGCTAATTTTTGCAATTTCATGGTATATTCTGGGGTGTAGGCATTGAAAATATTTCCGCATTTTCCACTTTGCAAATCGGCCTTATAAGAATCTCTCATTACAGGGCCGGTAACCGACATGTCGCTGGTAAATAAAGTAAGCTGGCCTACTTTTTCTTCTAAGGTCATTTTGCCAATTAATGATTTTATAAAAACATCTTTGTTTTCCGGTTTAATGGGTGCCTTTTTCTGTGCGCTGCTTAATTGGCTAAAAAAAATTGCTGCCACAAAAAAGGTGTATCGTTTTATCAATTGTATCATACTAATAATTTATTTTTCAAAGGAGGAATGCTGAAATCAGGTTGTAATGGCTTATTCTTAGATTTAAAAAGATTTTATTGAAATGCTTAATTTCCTCCTCCACGAATATGTTAATTTTTCCCAAAATAGCCAAGTTTTATTAACGCATACAATGGGTTTTATTAATCATTCTGTTTATTTATACGCTGATTTTCTATTATTAAATCAAAAAAAAACAGCAGAAAGTGTTTAATTTGTAGAGAGTAAAAAGCTGCTATGCCTGAAAAAAATCTAATTTTAGAACAAGAGAATAAAGTTATTGTAAAAGCTTATAGAAGTTTATTAAAAAGTATTAGACGCAGCGTTGATAAAAATGATAGAATTTTAATTCGCCAAGCTTTTAAGTTATCCCTTGAAGCGCATAAAAATATGCGCAGAAAAAGTGGGGAACCCTATATTTTACATCCACTTGCTGTTGCACAGATTTGTGCAGAAGAAATTGGTTTAGGTGTTACTTCAGTTATATGTGCATTATTGCATGATACTGTTGAAGATACGGACATTACCTTGGATTTAATTCGCTTGAAATTTGGCGATAAAGTTGCAGTAATTATTGATGGATTAACAAAAATTTCAGGTGTTTTTGATCAGCCTGATAGAAGCATTCAAGCAGAGAATTTTAAGAAGATGCTGCTTACCTTGGGTGATGATGTGCGTGTGATTTTAATTAAGTTGGCCGATCGTTTGCACAACATGCGTACGCTTGATAGCATGAGTCCAAAATCGCAATTGAAAATTGCATCTGAAACAGCTTATGTTTATGCCCCTTTAGCCCACCGTTTGGGCTTATATGCACTAAAATCTGAATTAGAAGATTTAAGTACAAAATACCTTCAAGCCGAAAATTACAAATACGTTAAAACCAGGTTGAATGAAACCAAGGTGCAACGAAATAAATATATCAGAAACTTTATTGAACCAATCAGTGATGATTTAAAAAAAGAAGGATTTGAATTTGAGATTAAGGGAAGGCCTAAAAGCATTCACTCCATTTTAAATAAAATGAAAATTCAAAATGTAAGCTTCGATGAGGTTTACGATTTGTTTGCCATTCGAATCATTGTAAATGCAGAAGAAGATGTGGAGAAAAGTGATTGTTGGAAGGTTTATTCAATGGTTACAGATCATTACACGCCAAATCCAGACAGGCTGCGTGATTGGGTAAGTACCCCTAAAGCAAATGGCTACGAAAGCTTGCATACTACTGTAATGGGGCCTAAAGGGCGTTGGGTGGAGGTGCAAATTAGAACCAAACGCATGGATGAAATTGCAGAAAAAGGTTTTGCCGCTCATTGGAAATACAAAGACAATGGTCAAATTGATGATAATGGCCTAGAAGGTTGGTTATCGCGTGTGAGAGAGATTTTAGAAAGTCCAGATGCAAATGCCATGGATTTTCTTGACGATTTTAAATTGGCACTTTACTCTGATGAAATTTTTGTTTTTACCCCTAAAGGAGATTTGAAAAAACTGCCTGCTGGGGCTACGGTTCTAGATTTTGCATTTGATATTCATACCGATTTAGGTACCAAATGTATCGGTGCTAAACTCAATAATAAGTTGGTTCCGCTCAACCATCAATTAAACAATGGAGATCAGATAGAAATAATTTCAAGTGGGAAACAAAAACCAAATGAGGAATGGTTAGATTTTGTAATTACCGCAAAAGCAAAATCTAAAATCAGGGAGTATTTTAAACATATTCGTTTAAAAGCTTCTGCCATGGGTAAAGAGATTTTGGAGCGTAAGTTTAAAAACGCTAAGGTGCCCTTTAATTCAGATGCTTTACACATTCTTATGAAGCATTTTAAATTGAAAACAGTTTCTGAGTTATATTACCAGGTTGCCAATGAAATGATAGACCGAACCAAGATTGATGTAGAAGAAATCTTGCATGCGGAAAAGAATAAGGTTCCTGAAATTCACACAACAAATAAATCAAAGATTCCAGCTCATTTGCCAAATGATGCTGTTGTGCTCAGCGAAAATGAGGCAAATATGGAATATGCATTTTCAAAATGTTGCAATCCAATTCCAGGGGATGAGATTTTTGGCTTTGTAACAGTAGGTGAAGGCGTAAAAATTCACAGAACCTCCTGCACCAATGCACTTGCCCTAATGAGTAATTACGGCTATCGTATCATTAAAGCCAAATGGGCCAATGGACAAAACAGCGTTCAAAAAGCCTTTTTATCTTCAATTAAAGTTTCAGGAATTGATAGCGTGGGGATTGTGAGTATAATTACAGATATTATCTCAAAACAATTGCAGGTAAATATGCGCTCCATTAGTATCAATAGCCAAGAAGGAATGTTTGAAGGAAATATTGTTTTGGAGGTTTATGATACCCAACAATTGGAAAATATCATGAGCGCAATCAAAAATGCCAGTGAGTTAATTACAGTGAATAGAACAGATTTAAGCTAAGGTATAGGAAATATTAATTACTTATAGTCTTGTTTTTCAGCATTTTGCATTTTAACTATTTGCCAGTCTCATATTTCTTTCAACACTGTTTAAACGTATGGGGCTAACTCCGTTGGATTGTCTTAACTTTGCTCTTTAATGATTTGAAATGTCTGTGGATGTGCATAATGCTGAAAAGCTAAAGCTTGAAGTGAAAAATAAATTTGTTGAGTACCTAGAACTTAACCAACAGAGAAAAACTCCTGAGCGCTTTGCCATACTCGATGAAATTTACTCCAACAAAGAACATTTTGATGTAGAAACCCTGTTCGATCATATGAAGAACAGGAATTACCGTGTGAGCCGCGCCACCGTTTACAATACCTTAGATTTATTATTGGATTGTGGTTTGGTTATTAAACATCAATTTGGCAGGAATATTTCTAGGTATGAACGCGCTTATGGTTTCAGGCAACACGATCACTTAATTTGCAATGTTTGTAATGAAGTATTGGAATTTTGTGACCCACGCATACAACAAATTAAAACTACAATGGGAGATCTCATGCAATTTACTATTACCAATCATTCTCTGTATCTTTTTGGTGATCCTAAATTAGATGGTGAACAACATTGTTTATCATGCAAAAAATTTGTAAAAAAGGAACACTAAAAATATGAAGGTAGATGTTGTTTTAGGCTTGCAATGGGGCGATGAGGGTAAAGGTAAAATCGTTGATGTATTAACTCCCAAATATGATGTGGTAGCGCGTTTTCAAGGTGGGCCAAATGCTGGTCATTCATTGGAATTTGGCGGCAATAAATATGTATTAAACACCATTCCTTCTGGAATTTTCCACGAACATTGTATCAATATTATTGGAAATGGGGTTGTGGTAGATCCTGTTCAATTAAAAAAAGAAATTGAAAAGGCAGAAACCACTGGCGTAAACATTCGTAAGAGTCTATATATTTCAGAAAAAGCACATGTTATTCTTCCAACACATCGTCTGGTAGATGCAGCAAGCGAAGCGTATAAAGGCGTTCATAAAGTTGGTTCAACCCTACGTGGCATTAGCCCAACCTACCAAGACAAAATAGGTAGAAGCGGCTTGCGTATTGGCGATTTAATTGGTCCTGAGTTTAAAAGCAAATACGAAACAGCTGTAAGCAATCATATTAAATTATTAGATTCATTTAATTATGAATATAATTTGGCGGATCACGAACCTGCCTTCTTTGAAGCGGTTGAATACCTGAAACAATTTAAAATTGTTAACACAGAATACTTCGTTAATAAATTAATTTTAGACGGGAAAAAAGTACTCGCTGAAGGTGCGCAAGGCGCCTTGTTAGATATAGATTTTGGTTCGTATCCATTTGTTACTTCTTCAAATACCATAACCGGTGGCGCTTGCAGTGGTTTAGGTATTGCACCTCAGAAAATAGACAAAGTTTTTGGTATTTTTAAAGCCTATTGCACGCGTGTTGGTAATGGTCCATTTCCAACTGAGCAAGAAAACGAGACAGGTGAAATGTTGCGTAAATTAGGTCACGAATTTGGCGCTACAACTGGTCGCCCTAGAAGAACTGGCTGGTTAGATTTACCTACATTGAAATATGCAATTATGCTCAATGGTGTAACAGATTTAATCTGCACCAAAAGTGATGTGTTAAGTGGTTTTGATCAAGTTCAAGTTTGCGATTCTTATAATATCAATGGTACATTAACCAATGAATTGCCGTTTAATATGATGGACGCAAATATTTTGCCGCAATACAAATCTTTCCCGGGTTGGACAGGTAATTTGAGCGCCATCAAGGAGTACAGCGCATTGCCAGAAACTTTCAAAAATTACATGGATTACGTAGAAGCACAAATTCAAGTGCCAGTAAGTATCATTTCTGTTGGTCCAGATCGCGAAGAAACAATTGTAAAATAAAGCCTAGTTAAGCGCGCGCTTGTAAATTTGAATGGTGTTTTCTAAGCCCAGGTAGAGCGCGTCACATACCAAAGCATGTCCTATAGAAACTTCTAATAACTGCGGGATGTTTTGCGCAAAGAACTTTAAATTCTCTTTGCTTAAATCATGTCCTGCATTGATGCCTAACCCTAATTCATTAGCAACTTTGGCCGCGCTTATAAATGGTTGAATGGCCATTTCTTTGTTTCTTTGAAAGCCTGCAGCATATGATTCTGTATACAATTCAATTCTATCTGTACCAATCTTTTTTGCGCCCTCAATCATTTGTGTGTTTGGGTCAACAAAAATAGAAGTACGGATGCCTTCTTTCTTAAAGGTTCGAACCAAATCCGATAGAAAGTTTTCATGTAAGTGGGTATCCCAACCATGATCGCTGGTTAATTGCCCAATCTGATCAGGTACTAAGGTAACCTGAGCTGGTTTTACTGCTAATACCAAATCAATGAATTTTTGTTCTATTGGATTGCCTTCAATATTAAGTTCTGTCTGCAGTATTTCCTTCAAGTCATAAACATCTGCATAGCGAATATGACGTTCATCTGGTCTTGGATGTACTGTTATGCCCCCGGCACCAAATTTTTCGCAATCCAATGCAGCTTGAAGGAGATTGGGGTTATTTCCTCCTCTAGAATTTCTGATGAGGGCAAGTTTGTTAATATTAACGGATAACTTGGTCATAATATGGTATAATATATTTAATAGGAGTTAACAAAATTAAGATTTCTTCCTATTTTGCAGAACATGGCAAAGATAAGTAAAATATGGTGTTCATTTCTTTTGGCTTTATTTTGCCAAATAATGGCATTGGATGTTTTTGCCAATGTAAAAAATAAATTAGATAGCTTACAAATTTTACTTAACAGTGAGGTTTCTAGTGAAACAAAAGTTGATGCTCACTATCAATTGGCTTTATTGTATGCGCAAACCGCATCACCCGAAATGTTTAGTCATTCTTATGAAGGACAGCAATTAGCTAGAAAAATTAATTACGCGAAAGGCTTGGCTAATTTTGATTTGTTTATTGTAGAAAATAATCCTGGAATTATTTGTGACGACAGTTTGTTTTTTCTTTTAAAAGAAGCAACTAATTTGTTTGAGAATTTGGGGATGAAAAGAGAGCAAGCAAAGTCTCTCAATAAATTAGGAGTTTTTTTTGAGAAACAGTCCAAATTTAAATTGGCTTCTAAATGTTATTACAAAGCATTGTTTTTATACCAGGAAATAAACGACATAAATGGGATTGCCAGCGAAAAAAACAATATTGGTTTATTGCTTCATGGGCAAAATAATTATGCAGGAGCCTATTATTTTTTTAAACAGGCAATTACTATTGGTTTAAGCGTCAATGATTCCTCCATATTAACAAATGCATACAATAATTTGGCCATTTGTTATTACGAACAGAAAAATACAAATGCGGCTATTAATTTTTTTAGAAAAGCATTGTTGATTGAAAAAGCACAAGGCAATATGGAAGGGATGGCCATTTCATATAATAATTTAGGCTTGGTGTATTTAAGCATGGAGAGCTATTCCTTGGCTAAGGAGTATTTGTTCCTTTCCATCAAAACTGGGGCCGACCAAAATATTGCCGCCACTTATAATAATATTTCTACAGTTTATGAAGATTTAGATAAGTTTGATTCTGCTACTTATTTTTTGAATCTTAGCTTAATTGCTGCTAAAAACAATGGAGATGTTAAAGTCTTGCTTGAATCATATGCTGCCATTGCCAATCTTTATGAAACAAAAAAGGATTTTTCGCAAGCGTTATTTTATCAAAAGATAAAAAATAATATCCAGGATAGTATCTCTAAATTTGAAAGTTTGTTATACTTGAATGAACTCAATTTAGAAAACAAATTGTTTGAATTGAAAGAAAATTCTACAATTGCTGAATCCTCTTTTCTTGGATACTTGTATTCTTTTATGAATTATTTAATTGCACTACTTTTGGCTGTTATTGTTATTTGTTTCTTGTCTTATTATTTTATAAAGCTTCACAAACAGAATAAGCAGCTTTTAGGGAAACAACGCAAAATTGAGGTTCAAAATAAAATACTACAGGTAAAAAATATTGAAATACTTCAGGCTAAAGAAGCCGCTGAAGAATTAGCCAATATTAATTCCCAATTTGTAGCTTCTATTAGCAATGAAATTCGTTCACCCATTAATGATATTATTGGCGTTACAAATTTGCTAAAAATGAACGACCCAAAGCCAAGTCAATTGGATAATTTAAATATCCTTCATACCAGCATTGAAAATTTATTGCTTCTAGTTAACAATGTTTTAGATTTTAATAAGCTTGAAGCTGGGAAATTGCAATTAGAAAATATAGATTTCAACCTGCATAGTGTTGCATTGGATGTAAAAGAATTGTTTTTAATAAAGGCAATTGAAAAGAATATTGAGTTGGTTTTGAACTTTGATGAAAATATACCTGCAGTTTTGAAGGGTGATCCATTGCGCATTAATCAATTGCTTATCAATCTTGTAAATAATGCCATTAAATTTACTGAAACTGGCTTTGTAAAAATTGATATAAGTGTGCAATTGTCAACTTTAAACAATACACTCATTCATTTTTCTGTAACAGATACTGGAATTGGAATACCTATTTCTAAACAGTCTCAAATATTCCAAAGTTTTACACAAGCAGATTCTAATTCTACCCGCAAATATGGGAGCTCAGGTTTGGGGCTTTCAATCTGTAAAAGAATTTTGGAAAACCTCAATAGCAAACTTCAAATGGAAAGTGTAGTTGGAAAAGGTTCTCGTTTTCATTATGCCATTAATTTTGAAGTGAGTAGGAGTGCCTCAACAGGTAAAAGTGCACGCACTGCGTCCTATGAAGATGCCATTTCTGGTAAGCGCGTATTAGTTGTTGAAGATAATATGATGAACATTATGGTAATGCGTCAGTTTCTTCAAAAATGGGGAGTCATTACAGAGATTGCACTCAATGGCAGAGAAGCCATCAGCAGGCTAATGGAAAGTAATTTTGATGCTATTTTGATGGATATTCACATGCCAGAAATGAACGGTATTGAAGCCACAAAGCTTATTCGTGAACTTGCTGATGAACGAAAAAGGAAAATACCAATTATAGCGCTCACGGCCGAAAATGAGTTGCAATTCCGCCAACAAGTTTATGAGGTTGGAATGAACGATTATATTTTTAAGCCATTTAATCCTGAAGATTTTAAGGAGCGTTTGGGCTACGCGCTTTTTAATGTTGGAAAGAAGAATTAATAATATTGCAAAAAAAAAGCCCGCTTTGGCGGGCTTTTTTTTATTACATATTTCTTCTATACTG
>CAIYNF010000205.1 GCA_903927505.1 uncultured Bacteroidota bacterium
ATATTGCATTGAGCTACCCTGGTGTAGAAAAAGCATTTGCCATTCAAGCAGGTAGAGAATTACGTGTAATGGTTGAATCTGATAAAGTAACCGACGACCAAGCAGACTTAATGTCTATTGACATGAGCAAACCTATCCAAAAAGAAATGACCTACCCTGGTCAGATTAAGATTACGGTTATTAGAGAAAAGCGTTCTGTTAATTTCGCTAAGTAGTTTAGTCGATGGTCCATAGTCGATGGTCGATGGTAATTAAATAAAAAAATCCTGCTTAAGTATTTAAGCAGGATTTTTTATGCTATTTATTGCTAGTTGCCAGAAGCAAGCTGCCAGAAGCTAGCTGCTAATGCGCTTCCAACCAATTGTTCCCAACACCTACCTCAGCAACTACGGGAGTTAATAATTCCATGGCTGTTTCCATGTTTTTTACTACCAATTGTTTTAGCAATTCTATCTCGTCTTTGTGGGCATCAAAAACCAATTCATCATGTACTTGCAAAATCATTTTTGAATGCACAATGCCGTTGGCTGGATCTTTCAATGCACTGTGAATTTTTATCATGGCCAATTTAATCATATCGGCCGCACTGCCTTGTATGGGCGCGTTTATGGCATTGCGTTCGGCAAAACCCCTAACGGTAAAATTGCCAGAATTAATATCTCTTAAATACCTTCTTCTGCCCAATAAAGTTTCTACATAACCATTTTCTTTGGCAAAATTAATGGTAGTGTCCATATATGTTTTGATACCCGGATAAGCTTTAAAATATTCTTCAATAATTTGCGCCGCATCCTTTCTTCCAATACCCAAATTTTGGCTCAAACCAAAAGCAGATTGACCGTAAATAATTCCAAAATTAACGGCCTTTGCTCTTCTGCGTTCATCTGCTGTAACCTCCTCTATGGCTTTGCCAAATACCCTGGCCGCTGTTGCTTGGTGAATATCTAATTTGTTTTTAAAAGCCTCAATCATGGCTTCTTCTTTTGCTACCGAGGCAATAATTCTTAACTCAATTTGCGAGTAATCTGCACTCAATAATTGAAAATCACTGCTTCTTGGAATAAAGGCCTTTCTTACCTCTTTGCCCTTATCTGTTTTAATTGGGATGTTTTGCAAATTGGGATTGGTTGAACTTAACCTTCCAGTTGCCGCAACGGCTTGGTTAAAGCTGGTATGAACCCTCCCCGTTAGCGGATTAATCATGGTAGGCAAGGCATCTACATAGGTAGATTTTAATTTCTGAAACTGCCTGGTGAGCAATATTTTTTGTACAATTTCATGCTCAGCCAAACCAGATAAAATGTCTTCGCCGGTTTGGTACTGACCCGTTTTTGTTTTCTTGGCCTTTGGGTCTAATTTTAGGTGATCAAACAAAACCTCCCCTAATTGTTTGGGCGATGAAATATTAAAAGGCATACCGGCCAAAGCGATAATGTCTTTTTCCAATTGGGTTAGCTCAATTTCCAATTCCTTTGAATAATCATTCAAAAAACCTTCATTGATTTTTATGCCTTCAATTTCCATGTCGCTCAAAACATCAATGAGTGGCACTTCTAAATCGTAAAACAATTTTTCTGCATTGTTGGCAATCAATTCTGGATTTAATTTCTCCTTTAATTGAAAGGTAATATCGGCATCTTCGGCGGCATATTCTTTAATTTTTTCGATCGCAACATCGCGCATGCTCAATTGGTTTTTGCCTTTTTTACCAATGAGTTCTTCTATGCTAACCGGCTCGTAATTGAGGTATATTCCCGACAAATAATCCATGCCATGACGTAAATCTGGCTCAATTAAATAATGCGCCAACATGGTATCAAATACTGGTCCTGCCAAGGTACAGCCATAACGTTTGAGGATGTTTAAATCATACTTTACATTTTGCCCAATCTTTACAATTGTGTTGTGTAAAAACAAGGGATTAAACAGTTCCAATTGTTTTTTGGCCGTTTCAAAATCTTTGGCAAATGGAATATAATAGGCATGGTGAGCTTTGTAGGCAAACGACAAGCCAACAATTTCTGCTTCCGTACTTTCTAATTGCGATGTTTCTGTATCAAAGCAAACTTCTTTTTGCTGCAATAATATTTCTAAAGCGGCTAAGCAAGCAGCTTCATTTTCTAGTAATTCATATTGGTGAGCTACCTCGTGAATGGTATCACGTTTTACAGAACTTACAGGCTCCTCTATAGCTTCCGTTGCTGTTTTCACTGGCGCAGTATCACTTTGTACTGCTCCTTGGTTAAACAAATCAAATCCGCCCGAGGCCGCTTGTGGCGCTTGAATGGCAGAAGGCTGTCCGGGAACTGTAGCATCTGCAAAAATTCTTTTGATCAAAGTTTTGAACTCTAACTCTGCAAATAATTTTTCGGTTGCTTCTCTATCTGGTTCTTCTAAAATGAGTGCTTCTGGTTCAAATTCAATTGGCACATTGATATCTATTGTGGCCAATCTTTTTGATAAAAATGCCTGCTCCCGGTTGTTCTCTACATTTTCTTTTTGCTTGCCTTTTAGTTCATGCGTATGCGCATATAAACCTTCCATACTGCCATATTTTTGAACCAAAACCTTGGCAGTTTTTTCGCCAATACCAGGAACCCCCGGAATATTATCTACCGCATCTCCCCATAAACCTAAAATATCTATTACCTGACTCACTTCCGAAATTTCCCAACGCTTTAAAATTTCCGGAATGCCCAAGACCTCAATATCATTGCCCATTCTGGCAGGTTTGTAGATAAAAATGTTTTCTTCCACCAATTGCCCAAAATCTTTATCTGGTGTCATCATAAAAACTTTGTAGCCTTCTTTGCTGGCTTTTTTGGCAATGGTTCCAATAACATCATCTGCCTCATAACCCGGCATAATGAGCAAAGGTATTTTCAATGCTTCGGTAATCTGACGAATATAGGGAAGCGCGGTGCTAATGCCTTCTGGCATTTCTTCTCTGTGTGCTTTGTAAGCTTCGTATTCTATATGCCTGGCAGTAGGTTCGGAAGTATCAAAAGAAACACCAATATGGGTAGGTTTTTCTCTTTTCAATAAATCCAATAAAGTAGTAACATATCCAAAAATAGCGGAGGTATTAAATCCGTAGCTTGTAACACGTGGGTTCTGACTAAATGCAAAATAGGCTCTGTAGACCAAAGCCATTCCATCTAACAAAAATAATTTCTTTTCTTGCATGCCTGCAAGATAATAATCTATGCCAATTGACGCGTTAAAATTCAATGATAAATGGAAGGAATTTTACATCCCTCCCATTTTACCAAACCAACAACTAATTAACTGTTTGAAAGACAACAGGCAATAGCAAACGAACCGGAACTTTCTTGCCGTTTTGTTCGGCAGGTTCCCAATTGGGCATTTCGCTGATCACACGCATGGCCTCTTCATCGCAACCAAAGCCAATGCCCCTTTCAAGGTTTGTCATTTGTACAGAACCATCGGGCATAATTACAAATGAAACCACTACTTTTCCGGAAATACTGTTATCAATGGCCAAGCGCGGATAATTTAAATTCTGACGGATATAGGCATACATGGCATCAATGCCGCCAATATATTCGGGCATTTTTGCGGCAAAATCTTCAATTACCAAAGGCGCTTGAATTTTAGTTCCGCCAGGCAATCCACCAATGGCACCTATCATTCCACCAACGCGTCCTACAGGCAAGCCGCTCATGCCTTGGCTTTGGGTCGAACCAATGGCGCGCTCAATGGGTTTTATGGTTTCCTTTTTCTTTACTACAGGTTTTACTTTTTTATCAATAACAATTTCAAAACCTGCGCTTGGATCGTCCAAAATAAAAGTAAAACCACCTCCGCAAGTAATAATTTCTGTAATGGGTGGTTTTTTTTCATTTCCCGCTGCAGTTGCAGTAAATTTAGGAAGCGGAATGGGGTGAAAATAATTCCAGGTAATAGCAGAAAGCAAAACAAATAAAAAGGGTGCCAAGGTAAACACCATGCTTTTGTTTAAATGAGCTGGATAAGCTTTTCTAATGGCATAAGCGCCATAAGCCTTGTTGCGTTGCTCAAATACCACCTCATCGAGGTTGTGATTTGAAAAATTAAACAGGTTCATATGCTAATTGGTTTATATCAATAAATCAATGTGCCGAACCAATAAGTTGCGCCTGTATTTTTTGATGACAATTTTATGACGAAAAAATCTACAAAATTTTATCTTAGGCTAGAAGTTGGTCTACCTGAGATTTCAATTTGGGAAGTTCTCTGCTAACAATTGTCCAAATTACCTCATCCGAAATATTATCATAACTGTGTATTATCCTATTTCGTGTTCCAATAATATTTTTTGCATTATCAATGGGAAAGGTATTATCCATTTTTAGAATTCTTGTAACCGCTTCACCAATTATTTCGAGATTTCTTTCTACTGCTTTTTTAGTTTTTAAGTCGTTTTGGTAGGCAAGAAAGTCTCTGCGATCGCCAAGAAATTCAAATATCTCAACGATACTTAATTGAATATCTAACAAGTAAGTTTTAATGTTACTATCCATAAATTTTAACCTTTGTGCTTTCTAATTGTTGCCTAAAAAGTGGATTCTTAATAGCTCTTTCCTCCAATAAATCAACTTGTCGTTTAAGTAATAATTCAAGCTTAAACTTGAGGTTTAGGTATAAATCGGTATAAGTAAAGGGGTCATTTTCTTCAAAATCTACCACCAGATCAATATCAGATAATTCGTTAAAATCTTCTCGGATTACAGAACCAAACGCATATAGAGATTTCACTTTGCCTACTTCGCAAAGCTCCTGAATTTGCCTAATTTTTGGTTCCTCAATTTTCATAACTCAAATATAACTACAATCTACTAAGTCTCCAAATTCCTATTACCATAAAGGGTTTAGCGGCGTATTGCAATAACTATTAGGTGATTGAAAATGACAAAAAAAAGGAAGTAGCTCTGCTACTTCCTTTTTTTTGTTTGTCGCTGGTAAGCACAATTGCCAGAAGCCAGAAGCCAAAGGCCAGAGGCTAGCAGCTAGCAGCCAGAAGCCAATTTAAGCATCTTTCTTAAACCAAGATTTGCAATTACCTTCTGGGTTAACTGGCCCTTTGAATAATTGACAACCGCTGCAGCCATTGGCTTGCGTGCCAACTTGCATGAAACGGCAATTGCCGCAATACTTTTCTGGATCTGCAGATTTAGTTACATAGCCTACAGATTCTCTTTGTTTCAAATCTGCTTCTGCTACGCCAGATAAATCATTACAATCTGCTGCAGCGGCTGCTGGAGCTGCAGATTCACCTGCAGGAGCTGTTGTTGCATTTTCAGTTTTAGGTGCATCACCACCACAAGCTGCTACCAAAACACTTGCCGATAATGCGCCAAATGTTACCGATTTTAAAAACTTTTTTCTGTCCATATTATTTATAATTTTTGATTGGTTTCTGTTACGAAATTATCAATTAAACCAAAAACTCATTGCGAAGGTTTTTCACAATTGTTTATTTAGAATTATACTAAAGAAGGGTTTGCTGGTTGGTGGGTTGGCTGGTTTAGTTTGGAAGGTGTGAATTAGAAGTATTTTGTTGGGTAAGGTTTAAATATTTCTACTATTGGGTCGAACCAAAAAAAAGCGATTTAAAAATCCTAAAAACAGGATTTGATTTTACCCCAAATTATGGTGTTATAGAGATAATTACAAATGTTTGTGCAATGAAATGGAAAGTAACTAGAATTGTACACAGGAGCGAAAAAAGAATAGCGCTAAGCTTTGGTTTTGATGCACAATTAAAAGAAGCAATTTTATTGTTTAAAGATGCTAGGTGGAGCCAGACTTTAAAATGTTGGCATATACCAGATACGCAAGAAAACAGGCAACAATTAAAAATAGACCCAATTGGGCTTGAAACAGATCAAGTAGAAAATGCAATAGCACCCATTGAAAATTCACCACTATTAAAATCCCAAATACTTTATGTTGAACCTAGCAAAGAAAATATTTCCATTTCTGAAGAAGTAAAAACCAAATTGATCTACTACCATTATTGGCTAAAATCTAAACGGTATAGCGATCAAACCATAAAGGTATATTTACAAGCATTAGAAGCATTTTTAAAATTCTATGTTAATAAGCCTCTCCAACTAATTAACAACCATGACATCATTATTTATAATAATGAAATTATTCTAAAAAAAGGCTTATCGGCATCCTATCAAAACCAAACAGTGAATGCCATAAAATTATTTTTTAGAAAGATTGAAAACACCAAAATTGAGCCACAAAACATTGAACGTCCGAAGCGACCCAAATTATTGCCCAATGTGTTAAGCAAGGAGGAAGTGAAAGAAATTTTGGAAGTACCTAAAAATTTAAAACATAGAGCCATGTTGAGCTTAATTTATAGTTGTGGCCTGCGCAGAAGCGAGTTATTAAATCTAAAACCTACAGATATAGACTCAAAAAGAAATATTATTATTGTAAGACAGGCCAAAGGTTGCAAAGATAGAATTGCACCGCTTTCTATAAAAATAATTGGCATGTTAAGAGAATATTACAAATTATATAAACCAAAAACATGGTTATTTGAAGGCCAGGAAGCTGGCACACCTTATGACGAACGCAGTATTGCCAATGTATTGAAGCAAGCATTAGCAAAAACCAATATTAAAAAACCCGTTTCCTTGCATTGGTTGCGGCATAGTTATGCCACACATCTATTGGAGACCGGAACAGATTTGAGATATATTCAAGAAATATTGGGGCATAAAAGCAGCCGCACCACTGAAATATACACACATGTAAGCACAAAAAGCATTCAAAACATAAAAAGTCCTTTTGACGATTTATGATAAAATCAATATATTTGAGTATAAAAAACTACCTTTTTTTGGCACAAAGCCAACAAGCACATAGCCAAATGGTGCTATACTTTGGCTGGTATAAAGAAGTTAGCGGGCAGCCTAAAAGACGAAGCAGAAAATAAATGACAGACTTTAAAACATATTACAATTCTAAATTTCGGGACGACATAAATCGGTTCTTCTCGACAATTCCTGATGCAAGTAGGTTTCACGAAGACACAGAGAACAAACAGACTTTTTCAATTCAAAACGAAAGACTAACACCTGCATTTGATCATTTAGATTTTTTGGACAAGGATGGAAAAGAACTATTTGCAGTAGCTCTATTTCTAACAGTTTTGACAGATATGGTTTGCTTCTCCCATTTTAAGACACATTATAGCAAATTCAGAATTCTAACACGATATCCAAAGTTTATTGGCAATTGCCCTGGTGGATGTAACTTCCATTACCATCCCAGCGACATATTTTTTGCAATGAATAAAGGTCGTTCAGCTACCGAACAACATTTAGTTTTTTACGAAAAGTTTTTGGGAGCCATAGAAACAATGAAAGAAGAAACGATTAATTTTTTCAAAGAACATCTAACCGAAGTGAATGGAGATATTTTTTGGGAAAGGTGCCAAAAAGAATTTCCATATAGAAAAGAGCCTTAAAACTGATTTTACAATGATTGACAGAATAAATAATTTTTTTAATGCTATTCAGCAGACACCAATAGAACTCTACAGTGAATTTGGTTTACAACACGAACTTGCAATATTTTTAAGAACTAATTATCCGGATCTTACAGTTAGACTTGAATATCCCACACCGAGAATATTCAATCCACTTCCTCAATTTATAAAAAAGGAAATTGATATTTATGTAACCACACAGACTGGTCAACGTTTCGTAATAGAACTTAAAATGCCAAAAGACAATGGTGGTATTCCAAAAGCTATGTATCACGCAATTGAAGATGTAAAATTCTTAGAACAACTAAGACAATCAAACATTGACGGTTGCTATTCAATTCTTGCGACATCTTCTATTGCATTTTGGGAAGCACCAAGAGCAGACGCTGGAATTTACCAATACTTTAATGGACAAGAAGTTGTTATTCAAAGTATTGACTTACCACAATTGCCAACTTTTTTACATTCTAAAGGACAAATACAATTGGCTAACATTTATCAAGCAGACTGGCAAGACTATACAGACACGACAAATACGAATTGGAAATATTATGTGCTTAATGTATAATAACATAAAAGGCCGACCCGCTAACATCGGTTTTGCAAAATGGCGGTTGCAGTGCTTCGATGACAGTTTAGTGCAAGGTTCAATTTCAGTTTTTCAATTTAACATTTGTGTTGAAAAGCCGCCACTTCGCAAAGCCGAGATCCGTTATAAGCAAGCCTAAAAGACGACAGTGCAACCATTGGGCGGACAACAAAACGACCAAATTTTTGACTTCCAAACTAACTTTCGGGCGCTCAAGCCAACGCAAGGTTTTAAAAATTTCCCCACCGCACATTTTAAAAAATAATTTTATGCCTGCCCACATTGGCACATTTGGGGTTTGCCACCCTCACACAAGCCAACACACAGGCAAACCCCAAAAGAGCCAATTCCCCAACGCACGAGATGATTTTCGTTAGAATTTTAAAATTTCTTTCAAAAAAATTGCAGAAGTGAATAAAATTCAATTACCTTTGTAAGCGAACACTTACTTACATTTATAAAAATCATTTATAAAGAGGAACTTGAAAATGAAAAACAATAAATTCACAGACAGACAAATAGAAATAATGGAAGCCGCCACTTTGCGGATTGACCAATATGGCATACAAGAATTGACAATAAAAAACTTAGCTGCAGATTTAGGCCTTTCTGAGGCTGCATTATACCGACATTTTAAAAGTAAAAATGATATTATGCTGGGGCTTTTGTCCTATTTTATTTTTGAAATGAAAGAGCGAATTGCAACAATAATCTCTAAAGAGGATAACACGCCAACAGAGCAATTAAAAGAAATATTTGCTTCTCAATTAAAAACATTTTTAAAGAAACCGGCTATTGTAAGTGTAATTTTTTCGGAAGGAATTTTTCAATTTAATAAAGAGCTTAGCGAAAAGGTTTCTTCTATGATGGAACTTATGCAAACTCATATTAATGATATTGTCAAGAAAGGACAAGACGAAGGAACTTACCGTGAATTAATCGGTTCGGCAATTATTTCAACTATTATTATGGGCAGTATGCGTATGACAGTATTAAAATGGAAATTATCGGGGCATAAATCAAACTTAATTAAAGATGGAAACACTGTATTAAACGGACTTTTAAAAATGATAGAAAAATGAAAAAAGCACTTCCCTACTTATTAGCAACAATCTTAACTGGATTTGGTCTGCTTACGTTGTTTCTTAGTACCTCTGTGATATTCGATTTATTTGGTATCAGAGCAAAAGAAGGCAACTACGTTCTATTTGTTGTTTGGTCAAATTTTATCAGTAGCATACTTTATCTTATTGCCTCTTATGGGTTTGTTACATCTAAAAAATGGACAGCTAAACTTTTATGGGTTTCTACAATAATTTTAATTACTGCTCTAATTGGTTTATTTTATCATATCAACTCAGGCGGTATTTATGAAACAAAAACCATCGGTGCAATGATTTTTAGAATTTCTGTAACAATGGTATTTGCTGCACTTGCATATTTCACTATCACAAAAAGGAATAATTAAAAAAATTTTCACTTATGAAGTTAGTAAACATTCACAAACAAACACTACTCCTACTATTCATTTTAATAGGATTTCAAGCAGCACAAGCACAAGTCTGGTCGCTGCAACAGTGTATTGATACAGCACAGGTTCACAACAAAAACCTGCAAATGAGTAGAAATAATATTTCTATTGGTGAGCAAAAAGAGAAAGAAGCCAAAGCCAATTTAATACCGAAAGTAACAGCCAATGC
>CAIYNF010000206.1 GCA_903927505.1 uncultured Bacteroidota bacterium
AATGAAGAACTCATTACGGTAATTGGATGTGGTGGTAACAGAGATGCAGCCAAACGTCCTATTATGGCCGAAACAGCCTGCAATTTAAGTACGCGTGTTATTCTCACTTCAGATAACCCACGCAATGAAGACCCTGAAGCTATTTTGGATGAAATGGCAAAAGGTGTTCCTGCCTTGCATTATAAAAAATCCTTACGCATCAGCGATCGTAAAGAGGCAATTAAAACTGCTGTGAGCATGGCGCAAACTGGCGATATTATTCTAGTTGCCGGAAAGGGTCATGAAAATTACCAAGAAGTTAAAGGGGTAAAACACCCATTCGACGATAAAGCAATGTTGCAAGATTTTTTTAACCTATTCCAATCTTAAAATCATATACCCACTATGCTATATTATTTATTTAATTATTTAAACCAACACTTTAATTTTCCTGGCGCAGGAATGTTTCAATACATCTCTTTTCGCGCAGCAATGGCAATTATTTTGTCCTTGGTTATCTCTTTAGTGTTTGGAAAAAGTTTAATTAATAAGCTTCACAAACTTCAAGTGAGCGATGAAATTCGCAACCTGGGTTTAGAGGGAGAACAACAAAAAAAGGGTACGCCTACCATGGGTGGTTTAATTATCCTAGCTGCTATTTTAATTCCTACTTTATTGTTTGCGCGTATCAACAATGTATACATTATTTTAATAATGGTATCTACTGTATGGCTAGGATTGGTTGGCTTTCTCGACGATTACATTAAAGTATTTAAAAAGAACAAAGAAGGTTTAGCGGGTAGATTTAAAATATTAGGTCAGGTTGGATTGGGGTTTATTGTTGCCACCACCTTGTATTTTAATGAGCATGTAAAAACAAAAGAATTTTATCATCCAGGTGAGGTTACAGAGGCGTTTGTGAAAGAGCAAAATTTAATGCCACAAGTAATTAGCGGAGAGCTAATGTTGGTGAAAGACCACAAGGCTACAACTACTACCATTCCATTCTTTAAATCGAGTGAATTTGATTATGCCGATATGCTGAAATTTGTTGGCAGCAGTTATAAAGATTACAATTACATCATTTATTTATTGGTGGTTATTTTTATTATCACCGCTGTTTCCAATGGGGCAAATATTACAGATGGAATAGATGGTTTGGCGGCCGGAACTTCGGCAATTATTTCTTTTGTGCTGGGAATTTTTGCTTATGTAAGCGGGAATATAATTTTCTCAAAATACCTCAACATTATGTACATCCCTCACTTGGAGGAAATGGTAATTTTTGCCGGTGCTTTGGTGGGGGCTTGTGTAGGGTTTTTATGGTACAATGCCTTCCCTGCGCAAGTATTTATGGGCGATACAGGCAGTTTGGCTTTGGGTGGAATTATTGCCGCCTTCTCCATTATGGTTCGTAAAGAATTATTGATTCCAATTTTATGCGGTATTTTCTTGGTAGAAAATTTATCTGTAATGATGCAGGTAAGCTATTTCAAATACACCAAAAATAAGTATGGCGAAGGTCGAAGGATTTTTAAAATGTCGCCACTACACCATCATTTTCAAAAGAGTGGTTTCCATGAATCTAAAATAGTTGCGCGTTTTTGGATTATTGGCGTTCTGTTGGCCATTGTAACCATCATTACTTTAAAAGTTAGGTAGTCATGACAAAAAGGATAGTCATACTAGGTAGCGGAGAAAGCGGAACGGGTGCGGCATTACTTGCCAAGCAGCGTGGCTTTGATGTGTTTGTTTCCGACAAAGGAAGCATACCGCAAAACTATAAAGACGAATTAATTGAAGCTGACATTGCGTTTGAAGAAAACCAACACAGTGAAGCGCTGGTATTAAACGCCGATGAGGTAATTAAGAGCCCAGGTATTCCAGAGAAAAATGACATGGTTCAAGCTTTACGAGCTAAAAACATTTCTATAATAAATGAATTGGAATTTGCAGCGCGTTATACCAGTGCATATAAAATTTGTATCACCGGTACCAATGGTAAAACAACTACTACCTCTTTGGTATTTCATTTATTGCAAAAAGCGGGCTTAAATGTAGCTGTTGCAGGAAATATTGGCGTGAGCATGTGTAGGTTAGTTGCTAAGGCCGACTACGACTATTTTGTTATAGAAGTGAGTAGTTTCCAATTGGATGATATGTATGAATTCAGAGCCAATATGGCTGTGATATGTAACATTACACCAGATCATTTAGATCGTTATAATTACGAATTACAAAATTATGTGCAGTCTAAATTTCGCATTACGCAAAACCAAACCAAAGACGATTTACTCATCTATTGTGCAGATGATGAGTTAACAATAGAGAACCTTTCTTTCATTCAAGGAGATGCCAAGCGTTTGGCTTTTTCTCATGAGCAATTAAATAGCCCTGGGGCATTTATTGCCGATGAACAAATGCACATCAATATCAACGAAAATCAATCAAATCAATTTACTATGTATACCTCAGAACTTACCCTTAGAGGCCGCCACAATGCCTACAATTCTATGGCCGCAGCAATTATTGCAAATGCCTTAGACATTCGCAAGGATGTAATCCGTGAAGGATTAATGGATTTCCAAAATGTGGAACACCGTTTGGAATATGTTGCCACCGTGCGCGGTGTAGACTTTATCAACGATTCAAAAGCAACCAATGTGAACTCTGCTTGGTATGCTTTGGAGAGCATGGACAAGCCCGTTGTATGGGTTGTGGGTGGTGTTGACAAAGGCAACGATTACGAAATGTTAAAGGAGCTGGTGAAAGCTAAAGTTCGCATTATTGTTTGTTTAGGTGTTGATAATACCCGCATCCACGAAGCTTTTGCTTCTGATGTAGATATGATTATCAATACAAGCACCGCGCAAGAAGCAGTGCACGTTGCAGCAAAAATGTCGAAATCTGGCGAAACCGTTTTGCTTTCACCTGCCTGTGCGTCTTTCGATTTGTTTAAAAACTACGAAGACAGAGGTCGTCAATTTAAGGCTGCTGTTAGGTCATTATAAAATAAATTTATTCTGCTTGATTACCACCTGGCAGAAAAAATTAAAATTATAAATTGTGAACTGGTTTAGTTGGGAAAATATAAGGCCTAAAGGCGATAAAATCATGTGGGGAATTATCCTAATTCTTTCCCTCTGGGGTTTGTTTGCCGTTTATAGCTCCACGGGCGCCTTGGCTTATCAGAAGCAAGGCGGCATGGCAGAGGTATATCTTTTTCAACAATTCGCTTTCTTATTCGTTGGCTTTTTTATCATGCTTATTACGCATGCTGTTCATTATAAATATTATTTAAAGTTCTCTAAAATCATCCTGTTCTCTTCCTACTTGTTACTGGTCCTAACTTTACTTTTTGGATCCAGTTACAATGATGCCGCCAGGTGGTTGAAAATTCCATTTATTGGAATCACTTTTCAAACCTCCGACATCGCTAAGGTTGCCTTGATACTTTTTGTTGCGCGCGAATTAGCCATTCGCCAAGACAGTATCAAAGACTTTAGAAAAGGGTTTATGCCAATAATAATTCATGTTGGTATAACCTGTTTGTTAATTGCCCCTGCCAATCTTTCTACTGCCTTGGTGCTTTTTAGTACGTGTATGGTTATTATGTTTATTGGCAGGGTTAGTATAAAGCATATTTTTTATATAGGTGCGCCAACCGTTCTGTTATTAGGCATCGGGATTGTAATTGTATTAAATACACCCGATAAATACCTCGAGGATTTGGGCCGTGTTTTAACTTGGAAACACCGCATAGAAAATTTTAGTCATCCCTCTATTAACGCAGATGATAACTTTCAAAACGACCATGCAAAAATTGCCATATCAAATGGTGGCTTAACAGGCTTAGGTCCTGGTGGTAGCACAGAGAGAAACTACCTGCCACAAGCCTATGCCGATTTTATTTTTGCCATCATCACCGAAGAGTACGGACTCATTGGAGCCTTCTCCATGATGTTTTTATACCTGCTCTTTATGTACAGGGCTTTTAGAATTGTATTTAGAAGTCCAAAAGCTTTTGGGGCCTTATTGGCGGTAGGACTCTCATTTGCCCTGGTTATACAAGCCATATTAAATATGGCCATTGCAGTAAATTTAGTTCCCAATACGGGTTTAACATTGCCTTTGGTAAGTAAAGGCGGAACCTCCATTATCATTACCAGTTTTGCCTTTGGCTTAATTATGAGTGTGAGTCGTTATGTTGAAACCGAAGAACCTAATGAGCCTGAAAATAAATTAAGTGAAAATAAAATAGTAGCCGAATAAATTTATGGCAGCAAATAAATTAAGAGTTATTATAAGTGGCGGTGGCACTGGCGGACATATCTATCCAGCCATTGCGGTTGCGCAAACTTTGCAAAAAAAACTACACAATGAAGTGGAGTTTTTATTTGTAGGTGCCAGTGATAGAATGGAAATGGAAAAGGTGCCTAAAGCAGGATTTGCCATTGAAGGTTTATGGATCAGCGGACTGCAACGAAGCTTGAGTATGCGGAATATTTTGTTCCCCATAAAAGTGATTGCAAGTATTATAAAATCTTTACTTATTATTAAACGTTTTAAACCAGATTTGGCCATAGGTTTTGGTGGTTATGCCAGTGGCGCTATGATGTATGCTGCTACCTTAAAAGGCTTGCCCACCATGATTCACGAGCAAAATTCCTATGCAGGCATTACCAACAAAATACTAAAAAACAGGGTGCGTAAAATTGGTGTGGCGTATGACAATATGCAGCGGTTTTTCCCTGCGGCTAAAATTGTAAAAACAGGTAATCCGGTTCGAGCCGATATCTGTGATGCAACAAATAAAAGGGAACAAGCAATTGCTTTTTTTGGGCTGAACCCAAACCGAAAAACAGTTTTAATTATTGGCGGT
>CAIYNF010000207.1 GCA_903927505.1 uncultured Bacteroidota bacterium
AAGCAGATTACCATAGAACAGGCTTTTGCACAATACAATACAACAATTAAGCGCACCTATAATTTACTGCCAGACATGTTCTTCCAACACCATTTTGGAATTAGCTACGACATATCTGGTTTGTTTAAGAAAAAGGGCAAATAATTAGTTTACTCTATTATAAGTTTTATAGTTTCTTTTGAACTTTGCCCTTCAATAGTTAAGAGGTAAATGCCTCTTGCAATGCCTGAATTGCTCATATTACACAATTTTGTGTAAGTCATAAATTCTTCTTGGAATACCCGCTTTCCTTGCAAATCAGTAAGCTGAATGCTTTTGATGTTTTGTTCTGAACATACAGTAAACGCGGATGAACTTGGATTGGGATATACACTAAATTTTGAAACAGGGACCTCCAATATGCCTTGTACCCCATTGTTTGTTACATGAATATTCTTATCTGTATATACCACAAAATCGCCCGGGTTTAAAGCGATGGCCTGACTTAAACTTGTCACCAAAATAGAATCGCCTGAAATATAATTGTACCACCAGCCTGTATGCTGAAATCCTGGTGTTAAACTCAAGGCTACCACATCAAAATTTCCTGCAATAAGGGAGTTCATGCTGTCATGACTCACTTTTAAAAACTTACCAGTACCTGCAACACTGTAAACATAATTATCGCTGCTAAAAGATACATGCTGTTTGAGTTTTGCCAATAAACCAATTGTATTAACGGTATTCAAGCGCGCTGCATCGTTCAAATATTGCCACCTAAAAGGCTTTCCACCAGTTTTGTCTGTAGTGCTGTTTATAGAAACTTCATAACCCAATTCGCCACCCATCCACAACATTTTTGGACCTTTTTGTGGTATCAATAAAGCATGATAAGCAGCTACTCTTTTAATGGCATTACCCAAGGTTTTTGAACTATAAGTGCCGTTTGAATTTCCATAAGTTAAGCCACTATAAGTAACACGTTCCTCATCATGACTCTCGGCATAGCTTACCAAATTAGGGTAAGCAAATCCGCGTTGTTTGTAATTACCCCAACTAAAGTCTGCTTTTGAATTGTTATACCCCATCATAGCTTCGGCATAGGCTTCGGTCATTTTGCCCCAAGGCATAAAGCCTGCATCTGCCAATACTTTTTCTTCGGCATTGTCGCCCAGGTGTTCCAATATTAAATAGGCATCTGGTGCATATTTAATTACTTCACTTCTTATGCGGTTCCAAATATCAATGCGCGTTTGATCAAAGGCACTCCAAGCACTCACATTTCCTGCAGTGTTCTTTTGGGTAAAGCCTTTAGATAAATCAAACCTATAGCCATCTATTTTGTATTCGCTGATCCAATATTTTAAAACCCTGTCTACAAAGTCTTTGGTGGCAGGTGCTTCGTGGTTATAATCATAACCAACCCCGTAAGGATGCTTGTCTACTTGATTAAACCAGGGGTTTTGCGCAGTTGGCTGCCCCCAAGTTCCTGCGCTTGGATCAAAATACATTCTTACTTGTGGGTTTTGCCCAAAGGAATGATTGAGCACCATATCCATTACCACTGCAATGCCATTTTTATGGCATTCGTCAATAAAAAGTTTTAAATCGTTTTTAGCGCCATAATATTTATCCAAGGCAAAATAAAACATTGGGTTGTAACCCCAACTTTCATTGCCTTCAAACTCCATAATAGGCATTAATTCAACACAGTTAATTCCAACGCGTTTAAAATAACTAATGGTATCACGCATGGTTTTAAAATCATGTGTTCCTAAAAAATCACGCATCAATAATTCATACACCACCAATTTATCACGTGATGGTTTATTAAAAGTAGGCATCGCCCATGAAAAAGCTGTTTGACCCGTTTGCAATACAGAAACCACTTCGGTAGTTTTACCAACAGGGTAAGGCATTAAATTTGGATAGGTAGTAGCAGCAATCCATTTGTCGTTGTAAGGATCTAAGAGTTTATCTGCATACACATCTGCCACGCGCATTTGTGCATCGTCAATGCTGTATTGAAAACCATATTCTTTGCCCTTGCTTAATCCAGTTATACTAATCCAATAACGTATTCCATCAGGTGTGCGGTTCATTAAATTACTTGAGGTATATTCCCAATTGCAAAAATCGCCCAACACATACACATAATTTTTATAGGGCGCATACAATTGCAAGATAACGGTAGAATCGTTGAGGTAATTAATACCATCTACAATGCCGCTGGGAGATGCCTCAATACTGGAGCTCTGGCGTTGCATAATATAACTTGTATCATAAGCTTTCGTGCCGTTGTTATCTGCTTCAATTACCAAGTTTATTCGGCCCGAACCCATGGCAGAAAACAAGGCCGAATAGATTAATAAGCTATCATTTGTTTTATTAGAAACAAGCGTACCGTTGGCAAATAATTTCAAATTACAGGCAGCAGAGGTGCTACAATTTATATGAACACTGTCACTTAAATTATAAAAACTGCCTTTACTTGGGTTGTTTATTTTTGCCTGAAAAACTCCTTGGTTTACATCCACAAAAATATCGCCACCAGCAGCCGTCTTGCCTGTTTTTGAGCCGTCTGCTGTTCTAAAAACAAAGGCCATTTTTAATATTGTTTCGTTCGCTGGCACACCATAAAAAGTTCTAATATTTCCAATGTTTAAAGTGTAAATATTGCTTAATCCAACACGCGTTAAAAGTGCCTTTGGCAAATTAGTTGTCCAACCCGCTATAACATATTTCCAATCACTTGAGGAGGTGCTCAAATTTGTAATAACACCCGCATGCGCATATATACTTGCTTGTCCTAACAAGCCAGCATTGCCTTGCGAAGCATCATAACTTATACTTACATTATTATCGTTAGCTGAGGCAAAAGCGGGTGTAAGTGTTACAATTTGTTGGGCGTGAATATTCACAACAAAAAAGAATACAAGTCCTAAAAGGAAATTTTTTTTGATCATAGATTTAAAAAATAAAAACGAAATAGAAACAACACAAATGTTTACTTCACAGCACTTCCTGGCTCAATGTCCTTCTCTGGGCTAACGCTATAGAGTTTTCCAAAATCATTGCCTGCCATTAAAAGCATGCCTTGACTTTCAATTCCTCTAATTTTACGAGGCGCTAAGTTAGCAACCACCGTTACCAATTTTCCCAACAATTCTTCGGGTGTATAATACTCGGCAATGCCGCTTAAAATAGTACGTTTTTCAAAACCCAAATCAACGGTAAGTTTCAATAGCTTATCTGCCTTAGGAACTTTTTCGGCTTCAATTACTTTCCCAACACGCAAATCAAGTTTATCAAAATCTTCATACGTAATAGGCGCTTTTACCTCGCTAAGTGGTTTGGCTTGGGGAGCTTGTGTATTGGCCTTTTTAATTTCTTCTAAGCGCAACAATTGCTTGTTTATTTCTTCATCCTCCACCTGCTTGTACAAAATATCTGCCTTGCCCAATTGCGTTCCGGACTGAACCAATACAGCGTCTGTTAACTGGCCCCAAACAAGGCCTTTGGCGTTTAACATGTTTGCTAGATTTTCTGAAGTATGCGGCAAAAAGGGTTGTGCAGCAACACTAAGTTTGGCACAAATTTGAAGTGCATCAAACAAAATTTGTTTCACACTTTCTTCGTCTGTTTTAACCAATTTCCAAGGCTCAGTATCGGCTAAAAATTTATTTCCCGCACGTGCAATATTAATAAACTCAGCTTGTGCTTCTCTTAATTTAATAGCCTTTAAATTTTCTTGCATAGCAGCAATACCAATGCTTACTTGTTCTAAACAAAGGGTATGGGCTGCAATTAATTTTTCGTTGCTTAATTTGCCTTCAATGGCAGGAACCAAACCTGCATAATATTTGTCACACAAAACCAAAACACGGTTTACAAAATTACCAAAGATGCTTACCAATTCACTGTTTACACGTATTTGGTAATCCTTCCAAGTAAACTCACTGTCTTTTGTTTCTGGCGCAATACTGGTTAATACATAACGCAATTCGTCTTGCCTATTGGGAAAATCAATTAAGTATTCATGTAACCAAACTGCCCAATTTCTACTGGTTGAAATTTTATCGCCTTCTAAATTTAAAAACTCATTGGCAGGCACATTGCTTGGCAAAATAAATTCGCCATGTGTCATCAACATCATTGGGAAAATAATGGCATGAAATACAATATTGTCTTTGCCAATAAAATGCACCAATTCTGTTTCTTCATCTTGCCACCATTTGGTCCAAGGACCAAATGCACTACCGGCCTCAGTTGCTAGGTATTCCTTGCTTGCGCTTATGTATCCAATTGGCGCATCAAACCAAACATACAGCACTTTCCCATCTGCGCCTTCCACCGGTACAGGCACTCCCCAATCCAAATCGCGGGTCATAGCCCTGCTTTGCAAACCTTCTGTTAACCAGCTATTGCATTGCCCTTTAATATTAGATTTCCAATGATCAAAGCGCTTAATATAATTTTGAAATTGCTCACTTTGCTGAATTTCACCCATTGGCAAAAACCAGTTTTTGGTTTCTTTCAAAATAGGTACAGCTCCGCTCAATGCAGATTTTGGATTTATTAAATCTGTTGGACTTAATGCAGTACCACATTTTTCACATTGGTCGCCGTATGCACCAGCATTTCCACATCTTGGGCAGGTTCCTGTAATATATCTATCTGCCAAAAATTGTTTGGCTTCTTCATCATAATATTGATTGGTAACCTCTTCTTTAAATACACCTTTGTCGTATAAATTTCTAAAGAAAGCTTGGGCAGTATCATGGTGCGTTTGAGAACTGGTTCGGCCATAATAAGTAAAATCAATGCCAAAATCTTTGAAAGCATTTTTCATAATGCCATCATATTTGTCTACCACTTGCTGTGGCGTTATTTGTTCCTTCTTAGCTTTAATAGTAATGGGAACGCCATGCTCATCGCTTCCGCAAATAAACAATACCTCTTTGCCAACAGCCTTTAAATAGCGCACATAAATATCTGCGGGCAAATAACAACCTGCTAAATGACCAATATGCACAGGACCATTGGCATAGGGCAATGCGGCAGTAACTAAATATCTTTTGCTTTCTTTGTTCGTCATAATGATAAGCAAAGGTAAGTTTCAAAAGCGGTTTTTTTAAAACTTGCCGCTAAATATTTCAACAGCAATCAAGCGCCTTGTTCTGCTTTTTATATCTTTGTCAAAAATCGGTTCGAACCAAAAAATAAAGGCAGCTATGCAAAAACTAGTAACAACAATTTCTACAAGCTATTACGAATCTCAGAAGTTTAACAAATGGTGGATGCGCCTTATTTTTATAGTGCCTGTAGGTTTTACGTTGTATGGTATGTTCAATGATAAAATAAACCAACCCATAGGATGGCAAATGATTATTGCACCCATTATTATTGCTGCCGTGGGAACCTTGTTTTTCTTTGCAAACTTAGAAACCCGCATAGATGAAACAGGCATAACCATCAGGTTTTTTCCTTTTCAAAGGGTATATTATTTTGTAAGATGGGACGAAATTGAAAACTGTGAAATAAGAAAATATAGCCCATTAATGGAATATGGCGGATGGGGCTTGCGTTATAGTTTTACCAATGGCAAAGCATACAATGTTGCAGGAAACAAAGGCATGCAGCTTACACTTAAAAGCGGGAAAAAATTTTTAATTGGCACCCAGAAAACAAAAGAATTAGACGCCTATTTGATTCAGCTGAAAGCAGAAAAAGGATTTTCTTGTATTGCTACAAAGTAACTACTGAAGCGGCTTTACCGGCAATAAAACCTGTTGTCCAAGCGGCCTGAAAATTAAATCCGCCTGTTACACCATCTATATCTAAAACTTCACCTGCAAAATGCAAACCTTTCAAGCGTTTGCTTTCCATGTTCTTAAAATCAATATCATCTAAGTTTATACCACCACAGGTTACAAACTCCTCTTTAAAAGTAGTTTTGCCTTTTACCTGGTAAGTATCATACAACAAACCTTGAATTAGCAAATTTACCATTTCCTTGCTTACATCGCCCCAATTGGCATCTTCGTCTATTCCAGCTTTTGCCAACAAATAAGAATTCAATCTTTTTGGCAATGTAAATGGAAACAAATTGCCAACTTTTTTGGCAGGATTTGCTGCCTTTAAATTAAATAATTCTTGGCGAACCGAATCTTCTTTTTTGTTATCGAGCCAAGAAATTTGAACCTCAAATTCATATTCCTTTTCGGCCAAAATTCTGGCGCCCAAAGATGATATTTTTAAAATGGCTGGTCCGCTTAAACCCCAATGGGTAATAAGAACAGGACCATTGCATTCTAATTTGGTATTTAAAATTCTAACGCGCGCACTTGGCACAGCAATTCCTTGCAATTCAAGTAAATCTTTATCTGGAATATTAAAGGTAAAAAGAGAAGGAACAGGCGTTTCTATGCGGTGACCCAGTTCTTTGAGCCATTGCAGGCCATCTTCTTTAGGACTGCCGCCACTGGCTACAATAATTTTATTGCATTGAAATTTTTCGGCATTATCTAAAACCAATTCAAAGCCACCATGAAAATTAGGAATAATTTTTTTTACCCCTCTTCCCAATTCAATTTTCACTTTGCTCTTTTTTGCTTCTTTTTCAAGACAATCAATAATAGTCTGAGAATCATCACTCACAGGAAACATGCGGCCATCTTTCTCTGTTTTTAATTTCACCTTGCGGCTCTCAAACCATTCTATGGTATCTTTTGGGCTAAAGCGGGCAAAAGCACTTTTCAGCTGCTTTTCGCCACGCGGATAGGATAAGGACAATTGTTTTAAATCAAAGCAAGCATTGGTTACATTGCACCTTCCGCCACCAGAAACTTTAACTTTCTGCAAAACTTTCGAAGACTTTTCAAACAAAAACACTTCTGCATGCTTGTTTGCCTGAGCGCAATTTATAGCTGCAAAATAGCCTGCAGCGCCGCCCCCAATAATAACTACTTTGTGTGACACCAATCTTTTACTCCTTTGTAAGCGGCACAAAAATAAGCAGAAGCACACAATAATCTGCTATTTTTTCTCTAATTGCCTTTCGGTTCGAACCTAAACCGTATTTGATTTTGGACAATTTTCATAAAAAACTCTTAAACTTAATAGAAGATAGTTGTTTGATGGTTTCCTAAAATCATTTATGTTTGCCCATTAGCGTTAAGCTCTCAAAAAATTACTAGAGATGAGTAAATACAATCAATTGAACAATGTTTTAGGCTGGATTCTTTTTGCAGCCTCTTTGGCAACTTACACCCTTACCCTTGAGCCTACTGTAAGCTTCTGGGATTGCGGGGAGTTTATTTCTGCCTCGTACCGCTTACAAATTTGCCATCCTCCGGGAGCACCCCTTTTCTTAATGATTGGTCGTGTTTTCAGTTTAATGGCTTCAGATCCAAGCAAAGTTGCATTTTGGGTAAACATGGTTTCGGCCGTTACCAGTGCACTTACCGTTATGTTTATGTTTTGGACCATAACCCATTTGGCAAAAAAGATCATGAGTAAAAATGGCGAAGCATTGGAAACATGGCAATCAATTGCCATTATGGGCGCCGGCGCTGTAGGGGCTTTAACCTTAAACTTTTCAGATACCTTTTGGTTCTCTGCCGTTGAAGCCGAAGTTTATGCGTCTTCTAGCTTTTTTACCACGCTTACTTTCTGGTGTATTTTAAAATGGGAAAACGTTGCAAACGAACGCCACTCTAACCGTTGGTTGGTGCTCATAGCCTACCTCATTGGTTTGGCAATTGGCGTCCATTTGTTGAATTTATTGGTTATTCCTGCTATTGTGTATGTATATTATTTCAAAAAATATACCCCAACCAGAAACGGTTTTATTTGGGCTTCTGCCATTGCCATTTTAGCAATTGGTATTGTTCAATTTGGCATTATCCCCGGATTACCAGGCCTTGCTACAAAACTAGATTACTTAGCAGTTAACTCCTTTGGAATGAACTTTAACAGCGGTGCACTTATTCTAATTGTATTGCTTGTTACGCTTATTGCATCTTTCTTGCAATACACACACACCCAAAGCAAAAACAGCTTATACATTGCGGTTGCTTCTTATGGCATTTTAGTGTTAAGCAGCTTTGTTATCAATACCAGCCTTACAGGATTAATAGTTTGGGGTATTATTACCGGCGCACTTTACTTTATCATTTTCCAAAGAAAAGCTGCAATGGATGTGGTAAACCTTGTAGTACTTTGTTTCTCATTTGTAATCATTGGCTACTCTTCTTATTCAATGATCATCATTCGTTCTTTGGCAAATCCGCCTATAGATATGAACGATCCAGAGCAGCCTTTCTCTTTATTAAGTTACTTAAACCGCGAACAATACGGAGAAAACCCGCTTATATATGGTCAGTATTTCTATGCACGTGTAATTGATTACAAAAAGGGTGCTATGCAATATGCAAAAGGTGCTGATGGAAAATATGTAGAAGTGGGTCAAAAAATTGAGCGCATTTACGATCCTAAAGATTGTACTATTTTTCCACGTATGTGGGCAGATAGAGCAGACTATGTGAATGCCTACCGCGATTGGGAAAAAATGCCAGGTGAGAAAAAAGCAAACATGGGCAAAAACATAGACTTTATGTTGAGTTACCAATTGGGCTTCATGTACTGGCGCTATTTCTTTTGGAACTTTATTGGTCGTCAAAACGACGAACAAGGTTATGGTGATGTTACCAGAGGAAATTGGATAAGCGGTATTAAAGCATTAGACGAATGGCGCCTCGGCCCATTAAGCACAATGCCAGAAAGCATGAAGGGAAATAAAGCACACAACACCTATTTCTTCCTTCCGCTTATATTAGGTCTAATTGGTTTGTTTTACCATTTCAAAAAAGCCAAAGAAGATGCAACAATTGTAATGACCCTCTTCTTGTTTACTGGTTTCTTCATTATTTTATATTTGAATTTCCCTGCGCACCAGCCGCGTGAGAGAGATTATGCCTACGTAGGTTCTTACCAAACCTTTATGATTTGGATCGGCCTTGGTGTTTTAGCAATTGTTGATTGGTTGGGCAAACGCATGAATAAAACCACCGCAGCCGCTGGTGCTACTATTCTTTCGCTTGCTGGTGTACCGTATATTATGGGTACACAAAATTGGGACGACCATAACCGCAGCGATCGTTTTACAGCTTTACATTTTGCTGAAGATTATTTGAACTCATGTGAAAAAGATGCTATTCTTTTCACCAATGGCGATAATGATACTTACCCTCTTTGGTATGCACAAAACGTAGAAAATATTAGAAGTGATGTACGTGTAATTAACATGAGCTTACTCAACACAGATTGGTATACAGATGGTCTTAAACGTACTTCATACGATAGCAAACCTGTAGATTTTAGCATGCGCCCAGACCAATACAAACAAGGTACGCGTGACTATGTGGTGTATTACGAAAATCCTCAATTAGAAAGCACCTACGGTATCAATAAAAACGATTATTATCCTTTGAAAAATGTAATGGCATTTATCAATAACGATAGTGAGCCTATGGGAACCGTTCAAACCCAAGGTGGCGAGGCATTACGTTATTATTTTACCAAGAAATTTAGTTTAATCATCGACAAACAAGCATGCCTAAAAAATGGCGTTGTTAAACCTAAAGATGCTGCTTACATGGTAGATAGCATTAAATGGGAAATTGGCAACAACAACCTTATGAAAGCAGATTTAGTTTTGTTAGATATCATTGCTTCAAACATCAATACACGCCCTATTTATTGGGCTATTACAACTGGTTCTGATGTATACATGAATTTGCAATCATACTTCCAATTAGAAGGTTTAACTTACAGGTTGGTGCCTATGCAAAACAATGTACAACGTGATGGAACTACAGGTAGAATTAATTCAGACATCCTTTACGAAAACCTAATGCATAAGTTTAAATGGGGTAATATGGCCGAACCTACGGTTTATTTGGATGAGACCATTTTACGTCAAACAAAAAACTTCAGAAATATTTTCTTCCGTTTGGCAGAACAATTGATTAATGAAGGCAAAAAAGATTCAGCTATTGCTTGTCTTGATTATTGCCTCAAATCTATGCCGAACGAAAAAATCCAATACGATGTTTTTGTAGTAAGACTTGTAGAAGGTTATTATATGGCCGGTGCTGTAGACAAAGCAAATGCCTTGGCCAAAGAATTAATGAGCATCCATGAAGATAAAGCCAAATATTATATTGGATTTAAAAACAAACGTGCTTCTGTTAAACCAGATATTGAAGACAATATTCAAATCATGAACTATATTCAACAAGTTGTAAGTGGCAATAAGCAAGATGCCCTTGGAAAAGAATTCATGCAAAGAGTTAATGCTGTTCAAACAGGAATGTAATTCAAATAAACTTCCTATAAACAAAAAAGCTGCTCAAACGGGCAGCTTTTTTGTTTTCTTTGCACCAATAAATAACAAATGAGCCAATCTACCATATATGGAGTTCATGCAATTAAAGAAGCCTTTATTGCCGGACGTGAATTAATTAAAATACAAGTTCAAAAAGGACTCCAAAACCCTCAAATTGAAGAAATACTAAGCCTTTGCAGGAAACACCAAGTTCCTTTACAATATGTACCAAAAGAAAAATTTTACTCCTTAAAAGAAAAGAACCACCAAGGTTTAGTTGGCTATATTTCGCCCATTTCATACCACAGCATAGAACAAGTGGTGCCGCAATTATTTGAAGAAGGAAAAACTCCCTTTATCATAGTTTTAGATAGGCTTACAGATGTAAGAAACCTCGGAGCTATTGCAAGAACAGCTCTCTGTGCAGGTGCACATGCCATTGTTATTCCACAAACAGATGCAGCTCCCGTAAATGATGATGCGGTAAAAACTTCTGCTGGCGCCTTAATGCAATTACCTGTTTGCAGAGAAAAACACCTTAAAACGGTTTTAGAATACCTTAATCAATGTGGTTTTACCACTATGGCTTGTACAGAAAAAGCAACTAACAATATTGATCAAATAGACCTAAGCGGACCACTAGCCATTGTTATGGGTAACGAAGAAACAGGTATCAGTCCTGAGATCATAAAAAAATGTACCGAATTGGGTAAAATACCTATGGATTTTGGGGTTTCATCGCTCAATGTATCTGTGGCAGCAGGAATTGCCATGTATGAGGCTATGATTCAAAGAAAATTAGCTGGCAGTTAATTAGCTTACAATAATTCTTTGTCGAACCAATTCCACTTTATCGCGCAATACCCTAAAAAATTGGTTGCGCTGCTTTTCGGCAACACCACTTATTAAGGTAGATTTCCTCAATAAATTATTTAACCACAACTCATTTTCATGCACAAAGTCTGCACTGGTGGTACTCATCATGTTAAATGTATTGTTGCTTACATAAGCAATTTTGGTTGATCCAATATTAGCCAAAATACTGTTATTGCCAATAATTACTTCACTCTTATAGAGTTTAAAATTCTCTTTTCCACTCTCGTTCTTTTCTACCAACTTGCTGCTTTTTGAGGCCTTTTTCAAAACTAAATTCAGCTCTTCTACAAACAAATCGCAAATTCTAAGTGCATCTTGTTTGCTATTAAAAAATCCAGATTCCCAGAAGTATTCTATTTGCTTTAAACTGCTATTGATGGTGTCTTCCGTCCAAATTTCAACCGAATTAATTTCATTGTAATTCTTTAACATTTCCGCCGCACTTGTAAGCATTTCTTCGTCTACCAAATTTACATCGTAGTTTAAATCAGCATATTCAGGTGCGTTTAAAATAGATTTTAACCAATAAAATAATTTGAATGCTACCAATTCTCGGCTAAAAAAATGGTGCCAAATTGGAACATCATTAGCCCCATAAATAATTTGATTGTTTATTGATGTCCCAATTTTTTTAACATCTCCAGACACAAACATCAACCAAAGCTTAAAGTTCTCTTTCTTATCATCTAACTTCAGGTAATCAAAAGTTACCTTATTGCTCATGTGCTGCACCTCTGGATCAAATGCTACTCTAAAATGCCTACAGATAAGGGTGATCTCCTCTATATTAAACAAGGTTTCGCAACGAATTCTTCTATAAGCACTGTCTGTACTTAATTTTAACAAATCTGCTAGCTCATCTACAAAAGAAACATTGGGAGCTACGGCAGATTTAACACGTTGCAAAAATTGCTCCTGTATAATCTTCGATTTATTTTCCATTGCGAGGTAGGCTTGATTAAATTATTATTACTTCAAATACTAAATGCAAGTTATACAAATTTTATTGCTGCACAAGTGCCTGCTATTGGCCCTTTAATGCCTTCAATTCACTCTCTTTAATAACCTGGCCCCACTTCACCAAACCGTTGGCATCGTAACAAGTTAACGTCAATATTCTATCCCCTCTTTTTAACCCGCTTATTTTAATGGTACAGTAATTATTTTCTACAACAAGGGTGTTTTCAACCCTTTGCGGATTTTGTGCTTCTGGCGTGCTTAAAACATTGCTGCTGCCTGCTGTTATGCTACTGGAGGTTAAATCATATAATGGATAACCCAATGTGGCCTTTACATTTTCGTTTTTCAGCAACTCTGTATGATGTCTATCGCCACTCAAGAAAATCACACCGCTTATCTTTTGGTCAACAATAAATTGAATAATTTCTTCACGCTCCTTTTGGTATAAATTGTACGACTCCTTGTCGGTGTGTTCGTTAATAAACTGCCCGCCAATTACTACAAATTTAAAAGAGGCTCTGCTGTGTTTCAATTTGTTTTTAAGCCAACTCATTTGGTTCGATCCTAACTGTGTTTTAACGTATTTGGCTTCTATTAATTCCGACTCATCCCTAAACCAGCGGTCGTCTAGCATAATAAACTCTGCATCACTAAACCTAAAGTTTTGATAAACGCCTTCCCCGTTTTCACCATAGGTTTTATTGCCCCAATAATCTTTAAAACATTTTGCACTTACATCCTTTAATTCAAAATGCTTATTGCCATCGTTATCGCCATAATCATGGTCGTCCCAAGTAGCATAATGATTCATTTTTGCTAAAAAAGGCTGCAATAAAGGCTCGCTTCTGGTATGTAAATACCTGTGTTCAATCCCACTTGCACTGCTATAATCAGCCTCTCTGGTATAGGTATTATCACCCAGCCAAAGCATAAAATCTGCAGGTGTATTGGTCATTGATTGGAGTATTTTGGTGCTTCCGCCATAAGGCTTACCCGGCCTGTCATAGGCAGAATCATTGATGTATAAACAAGAGCCAAGCATAAAAGTAAACTCAGGTGGGCTTGTACGCCACTCCCATAAAACTTTGGTTTTAAATACCAAGGGGTAGTCAAATTTTTGCACCACATCATCCAATAAAATTTGATAGTCATAGCTTGTACCCATAGCTAAATTTGTAAACACAAATTTGCTAATAAAAGGCAAACCACTGCTTGCGTTATTGTTTTTAAGCATTTGACTCAACCATAAGCCATCCGTACCTTTTGGCCTGTATTGAATGCTAATTTTTGCAGCGCATTTACTCTGCACCCAAACCAAACATTCTGTATGTTCGGCATAACCTAGCATTGGCCCAGCTATAATACTTGCAACATTTGTTTTGGCTTTTTGAGCAAATGTGAAAGCCGTAATAAACACAAATAAAAGCAACAGGATTTTTTTCATAATTAATTTCTTATGTCAAAAGTAAGGCGAATAATAGGTTCGGTAAAATCTTTCTTTAGGTTTGTAAGCAATAAATGGAAAATACAGAAACCCCAGATTCCTTCCAATCCTATACCCTCAGCGATGCATGCAAAGCAAAATGGTACCGCATTGTATTTGATCTTAAAAAAATATTCGGCAAAAAACCCGACATGAATGGCATAATTTTTCTAATAGGAATGCGCGAGTTGGGCCAAACACGCGAATTTGCCAAGCATGAAAAAATGGACCTCATGCATATTGCCACGTGCAAACTCTTAAGTTATGAAGGATATTATGCTTTCGAAAAAACAGATGAAGAAGGCTGGCCACACTACAAATTGGTGCAAAAACCACCGTTCACAGATTTGTTAAGCCAAGAAAATCGTTTAAAAAGTTTTATCGTAAAATACTACGAAGAAAACGGATTGTTTGAAGATTTAGATCAAAGCGCAGAAGCGTAAACTTGGTTCAAAGCGCGAATTATAATAAAACAGGCATGCCTAATCTCATCCATAGTAATGGTTAGAGGTGGCGAAATTCTTATTCTATTGCTTGCAAACAAAAACCAATCGCTAATTACACCCGCGGCAATGCACAATTTGATTACTTCCAAATTGTTTTCAAAAGTGTCTAAGGCAATTGCCAACATCAAACCCTTACCACTTACTTCTTTGATTGCAGGATGAACCAAAAGTTCGCGAAACAAGGCTTCCTTCTCTGAAACGCTTGCCATCCAATTACTGCTTCGCAATTCTTTAATGCCAGCATGGGCTGCAGCTGCAACTACAGGGTGGCCGCCAAATGTGGTAATATGCCCCAAAATTGGGTTATCCGCCAAAGCAATCATTCGCTCTTGGCTCGAAACAACTGCGCCAATTGGCATTCCGGCACCAAGCGCTTTTCCTAGTAATAAAACATCTGGAACAATTCCGTAATGTTCAAAGGCAAACATTTTGCCCGTTTTGCCCATACCGCTTTGTATTTCATCAAACACCAACAAAGCCCCAACTTCACTACAACGCGCTCTTAAAGCTTCTAAAAAGGCTTTGTCTGCGGCAATATAACCCGCCTCCCCTTGAACAACCTCTGTAAAAACGGCTGCCGTGTTTTCATCAATTATGCTAAGACTTGAAATATCATTGAAACGAATAAAAGAAATACCTGGTAACAATGGCCTAAAAGCTTGTTTGTAATATTCATCACTATTTAAGCTCAATGCAGCATGACTACTACCATGATAAGCATTTTCGCAAGCAATAATTTTAGATTTTCTTGTAATCCTTTTTGCCAATTTCATAGCAAGATCTGTAGCCTCGGCACCAGAATTAAGCAGATAAACCGCATCCAACTCTTTGGGCAACAGTTCACAAATGGCACCAGCCAATTGCGATTGTGCACCTTGCACAAATTCGCCATAAACCAT
>CAIYNF010000208.1 GCA_903927505.1 uncultured Bacteroidota bacterium
ACACAGCCGCATGGATTGCCTTCTGTATCTCTTACGGGATTAAGGCTTAAGCGTACTTTTAGCGGCATATTATTGATAATTCTTGTATCATCAATTATAATTCTTTCACCCTTTACCGCACGCTCATAATAGGGTTTCCATTTTGTGATAGTTTCCTCACTTACATCCTTAAAAAGACTGTCGCCAATTTCTAAATTTGAATTGTACAATGTACTTCGCATATCAAAAAAAGCAGAATTGGCTACTTGTAAAACGTAATCTTTATCAAAGCCCCAAACCATGTCAGGTAAGCTTTCCAATAAGGCTTCATAAAATCTTTCTTTATTCATAATTTAAGATAAAGTTGCTTAAAATTTAACTATTTATCTGTGCTAAAAGCTTAGGTAATTCTTCCAAACTTTTTAGTTGAAAATCTGCAATTGAAAATTTGGGGTCTTTAACTTTCTCTGTTTCAGGAATGGCTACACAGGTCATTTTAGCTGCCTTTGCGGCTATTACGCCATTTACACTATCTTCCAATACAAGGCATTGGTTTGGGTTCGAACCTAATTTATTTGCTGCTGTTAAAAAGATAGCTGGATGTGGTTTTCCATAGCTTTCAAATTCTGCAGAATGCAATACTTTAAAATGCTCTTTTACTCCTAATTTATTTACTACTGCTTCAATTAATCGCATGGAAGAAGAGGATGCTACGGCCAATTTATAACCCTTGTTTATGGCATAATCTAAAGCAATATATAAACCTGGTAATGCAAGGGCTTCGGTTTGCATAAATTCTACCATGCAATCCATGATATCGTTTTCTGTTTTTTCGAAATTTGGGTTCGGCCAAGCTTGGTAATTGTACCAATGTTGTACCACCTCATTGAGCCTAAAACCCATTACCTGGCGCAGTAGTTCGTCGTTTAGGTTTAATCCCAAAGCCCCAAAAACCTGCTTTTCTGCAATTTTCCAATAGGGCTCAGAATCTACCATGAGCCCATCCATATCAAACAGGAGGGTATCTATCACTTAGCTATTCATTAAATCTTCAATGGCACCTGCTTCTATTGGAATATGCGCCATTAAATCTGTGCAGCCATTTTCAGTTATTAATATTTCATTTTCCAAACGAATACCAATGGCTTCTTCTGCAATGTAAATTCCAGGTTCGCAACTGAAGGTCATGCCAGCCTGCATTGGCTCATAGCGCATGCCCACATCATGCACATCTATACCCAAGAAATGACTGGTGCCATGCATGAAATATTTTTTATAGGCAGGCCATTTTGGGTTTTGTTTGGCAATGTCATTTAGTGTAATTAAACCCAAATCTACCAATTCATTTTCCATTAATTCTCCCACTTGCACGTGGTATTCCATCAATAATGTGCCTGGTTTCAATAATTTTTTAGCAGCTTCCATCACGCGCAAAACAGCATTGTAAACTGCTTTTTGTCGGTGCGTAAATTTACCATTTACCGGCATGGTACGGGTCATGTCGCTGGCATAATTTGCATAATCTGCACCACTGTCTAGGAGCAATAAATCACCATCTTTACATTGTTGGTTATTGTCTACATAGTGCAGTATACAAGAGTTTGCGCCACTTGCCACAATAGGGCTAAATGAATGTCCGCGCGCCCTGTTGCTTAAATAAGTATGTATTACCTCTGCTTCAATTTCATATTCCCATACACCAGGCCTCACAAATTTTGCTACACGGCGAATCATTTTTTCACTGATGCTCACTGCTACTTTCATTAAGTCTAATTCAATGCTAGATTTCATTGAACGCAAGCGCTGTAAAATAGGAGCAGCTCTTTCGTATTCATGCAAAGGATATTTTTCTTTGATTTCTTTTGCAAAGCGTAAATCCTTGTAGGGTGTGGCAATTACCGCTCTGTCGTTTTCATTTAAATTTAAATAAATGTTATGGGCATAGTTTATGGCCGAATGGGCTTTTACATTAAATTCATCGTACCAAAATACATTGTTAATGCCACTCACCGCGCTGGCTTCTTCTAAAGTAAGTTTATAGCCATTCCACACTATCATCATTTCGCTGCTGCGTTTAATGAACAATGCCTCACGGTATTCCGCCACCGGACAATTGGGCGACAACATTAAAATAGTTTCTTCTTGGTCGATCCCACTCAGCCAAAATAAATCTGAATTTTGTTTAAAGGCATGTGTTGCATCGCCATTCCATGGATGTTCTTCGTTTGAATGAAATATACCAATGCTATTTGGTTTTAATTGCGCAATAAATTTCTTTCTGTTTTCAATAAACAAAGTATTTGGAATGGGCGCGTATTTATTACTGGTTCTCATCTTGTGAAATTTAGACTTGCAAACTACTAAAAATAAATAAAATGGTAGGCATTTGTTTGTTTTAGCTTTTGACGAGCTTGTAAGGCCTTCAATACGAGGCATTCCAACGCTATTGCAAAGAATAGCCTATATTTGCAGCTTTCAAAAATCAGTCAATACCTTATGGATTACCAAAAAATACTTTCGCATTTTAATATCAGCGAGCTCAATGAAATGCAAAAAGCGAGTTTGGTGGCTGTTTCACAAGCCAAAGACATTACCCTTATTTCCCCAACTGGATCGGGTAAAACCTTGGCATTTTTGTTGCCATTGTTACCACTTTTGCGTGATGAAATTCCAAATGTGCAAGCATTAATTTTGGTTCCATCGCGTGAATTGGGATTGCAAATTGAAAAAGTTTTCAAACAAATGGGCACCAGTTTTAAAGTAAATTGCTTTTATGGTGGTCACTCGGTTCGGATCGAAGAAAACAGTTTAACAGAACCTGCTGCAGTGCTTATTGGAACGCCTGGTAGAATAGCACATCATATACGCACCAAAAGTTTGGATTTACGCAAAGTACATACCCTTATTTTAGATGAATTTGACAAATCCTTGGAATTTGGTTTCAAGGATGAAATGTCGTTTATCATTAGTACTTGCGCTCAGCTCAAAAAACGTATCCTTACCTCTGCTACTGCCATTGATGAAATTCCATCATTTGTAGGATATGGTTCGCAAGGAATTACTTTAAATTATACCCAACAAAACACCAACCTGCAACCTGTTTTAGTCTCTAAAATGATGCGTGTGGTAAGTGATGATAAGGTAGAAGCCTTGTTGTTACTCTTGGGTCATATTGGTTCAAAACCAACTATTGTTTTCTGTAACCACCGTGAAGCGGTAAATAGAATTTCGGAACAATTAACCAAACATGGTGTATCGCATGGCTTTTACCATGGAGGTTTAGAGCAAATAGACCGTGAAAAAACTTTGATCAAATTGCGTAATGGAAGTATTCATTTTCTTATTACAACAGATTTGGCGGCACGTGGTTTAGATATTCCCGAAATTGAATTTGTAGTGCATTACCAAATGCCCGCCACAGAAGATGTAATGATTCATAGAAATGGTCGTACTGCGCGCATGCATGCCACTGGAACCGTTTATTATTTCTTGGATGTAGAAGACAGTTTGCCACGCTTTTTGGATCTTGAGCCCATCGAAGAACCTTTGCCAACAAGCTTTGTTTTGCCCGCAGCTTTAGATTGGAAAACACTTTACATATCTGCCGGTAAAAAAGACAAAGTAAACAAAATGGATATTGTAGGTATGTTGCTCAAAAAAGGCAATTTGTCTAAAGAAGAATTGGGTAAAATAGAGGTATTAGATAATGCCGCTTATGTGGCTATCAAAGCAAATAAGATTCACAAAACCTTGGCCTTGGTTCAGAACGAAAAGATTAAAAACAAAAAGGTGAAAATGGAAATTGCTTCCTAATTCAATTTAGAATACAATAGTCTGTATGGCATGCGGTGCAAGGCTTACAGCAATGGATTGTCCTTGAATTTGAATGGTATAATTGATTTGTTGTTCTCCTTTATTCATCACTATCACTGCAATTTTTCCATTGTCTTGTATATAGGCACTGGCCATTAAAGTGCTTCTGCTGGCAGAGCAAGCAATGCGTTTATTCCCTGGGCGAATAAATTTTGAAAAATGACCAATATAATAGAAGGCATTGGTATAAGTTATTTTGCTGGTTTGTGTGTTAACATGCACGGGCGCAAAACAAAAATTTCCTACATGGTTTGGTCCTCCAGTTTCATCTAAGAAAATATTCCAATCTGTCCAACCGCAAACACCTTGATTAAAGTCTTTGATCATGGCTTCTGCATAATACTCGCCAATGGCCCAACTGCTGTATTTTTCTGGATTAAAAGACTCTTTGCATCCTTCTGTAAAAAGTAATTTTTTATTGGGGTAACATTCTTGAACCAAGTCTAAATTTTCATGTAATTGCGCGCCACCTGTCCATGTTTCATACCAGTGGTAACCCACCCCCCATGCGTATTTGGCGGCTTCTGGGTCCGATAAAATTACATTGGCTCTTTGAAAAATTAAATCGCGGTTATGGTCCCACACAATAATTTTTTTGTTACCTAATTTA
>CAIYNF010000209.1 GCA_903927505.1 uncultured Bacteroidota bacterium
ATGGAAGCCAAAAGAGCATGCTGCAGGTTCGGGTAAAGAAAATGGCTTAGGTGATAAGGCTTGGAAAAATTCTAACGATATCCTAATAATGAAAAAGGATGCGGATAAAGGTCCTAAGGTTTGGTATTATGAAATGACTCCTACAGAATTTTATGAAGTTACTGCCACTGAAGTTTACAGCAAAGGAATTTCATTTTTGGTAAAACCTAAAGATGGCGGGGGATATGGTGATCCAGATTTAAAAACGGAGGATATCAATATTGCCATAGCACCACCTAAATTAACCAGAGGTTATATTTATCCAGTGCCTGCAATTGTATTGCCAAATGAAATGACAAGCATTTATTATGACAATCCAATTGATACAAATATTGGTATGAAAGATTTAGCGGCTGGTGATGCTTATTTATGGATTAAGTGCACAGGTACTGACACCATAACAGGCGCTACGGTTGTTTATCAGCCTTCTAGTTTCTTTAATGCTGCTAATAATGCAAAATTGGAAATGGGTAAGGATCTGGTAGCAGGTAAATTTTATTTAACATTTTTACCTAGTGCATTTTTCGGGTTCAGTCCAACATTTAAACCAAAGGAAATGGAATGCACTGTAAGGAAAAAGGTTTATATAGATACCAAAGACCGAACAACGGAACAGCCAAAAATTAAAGTTGGCTGTGATTAATGAAATTCTTAAATGCAACTTCTCTTCAGAAGTTGCATTTTTGTTTTAATATTGTCCCATGAATTTGCGCAATCCAATTTTCTTATTTGGTTTCAGTGTCCTTTTAGGCTTGTTGTTGCTGGTTCAAATAGGCAATGCACAATTGGGTATTAGCTTATGGATTAACCAATATCACAATGTTGTATTTGATTTTCTTTGCTTAAATGGAACCTATTTAGGGGATGGATGGTTGATTGTAATTACTTCTTTATTGCTTTATTATTTTAACCCACGTTTGGCGTTGGGAATTTTGTTAGCCTACGCTATCAGCGCAGGATTTACACAATTACTGAAGTTGTTTGTGTTCTCAGATAAACATAGGCCTTTGTGGTTTTTGGAACAAATGCAGCAGGTACAATACTATTTTGTAGATGGCGCAGAAAAAAACTATAACAACAGTTTCCCCTCTGGGCATACTACATCGGCATTTGCCGTATTTTCAATTATTGCCTTGTTGTACCCGAAAAATATAATTCAAGTTTTGTGTCTTTTCTTGGCTGTTTTTACTGCCTTTACAAGGATTTATCTCTTACAACATTTCTTGATAGATACTTGTGTGGGGGCTACAATTGGCGTGTTAGGTGCTTATTTTGTTTTTTATATTTTGCTTGAAAAAGGAAACTTAGATTTTATCCTAAAATTACATCGTAAATGAAAAATTTCTTATTGAAATATGATGTGCCTTTGGTAGCACTTTTGGGAATGGTTTTATTTATTCCTTTCCTTGGTTCTGTTCATTTGTTTGACTGGGATGAGGTAAATTTTGCAGAATCGGCACGTGAGATGTTATTGAGTGGAAACTACCAAAAGGTGCAAATTAATTTTATGCCTTTTATGGAAAAGCCGCCTTTGTTCTTTTGGCTGCAAGCCGCTAGCATGAAGGTTTTTGGGGTAAATGAATTTGCTGCTCGTTTCCCCAATGCCCTTATTGGAGTTGTTACTTTGGCATTGGTTTATAAAATTGGTAAGCGTTGGTTCAGCCCGCAATTTGCTTTTTTCTGGGTCTTATTTATAACAGGTTCTCTTACGCCGCATTTGTATTTTAAAACAGGTATTATAGATCCCTTATATAACCTATTTATTTTCTCTGCTATCTATCAATTGTTTTTGTATGTACGAACCAAAGCTGTTGCGCATGCATGGTTTATTGGTTTGTTTGTTGGTTTGGCAATTATTACAAAAGGCCCAGTTGCTGTGGTAGTTTTGGTATTGTGTTTTTTAGTTTATTGGGTACTCAATCATTTTAAGAAATTCTTTCTTTGGACTCATTTATTTTACGCAACTTTTGCTGCTTTTATGGGAAGTGCCTTGTGGTTTGGTTTTGAAACAATAGAAAACGGGCCGGGTTTCTTAATTGAGTTTATCAAATACCAAGCCGATTTGTTTTTACATCCTGTAGCCGGCCATGGACAGCCATTTTGGTATCATCCCGTGGTTTTATTATTGGGTTGTTTTCCTGCGTCTATTTTTGCTTTGCCCATTTTGTTTAAACGCAAATTGTCTTTAGAAAATGAGGCGCAACAAATTTTGGTAAATATGATGCAATTGTTTTTCTGGGTGGTGCTTATCTTGTTTAGCATTGTAGAAACCAAAATTGTTCATTATAGTTCTTTGTGTTATTTGCCACTCACCTTTATGGCGACTTATTACTTGCATACATGGTCTTCTGCGAAATTGTTTTTCTCATGGACGCAAGGAATTTTATTTGCATTTATTGGTTTATTGCTTTCAATTATTTTTGTAATTTTACCTCAAACAGATAATTTAAAGCACTATTTTATTCCATTTATCAAAGATAGTTTTGCTGTTGCTTCATTGTCTGTAAGTGGCAACTGGCTTGGATATGAGAGTTTGTTGGGCATACTATTTTTTGTGGTACTTTGCTATGTAATTCTACTTTTTATAAGGAAGCAAGTAAATTATGGAACCTTTTTATTTTTGGCATTCACCTCTGTTTTTATTCCTGCGCTTTTGTTATTTGTTGCACCACGTATTGAGAAATACAGCCAAGGTCCAGCCATTGAATTTTTTGAGAGTTTGCAAGGTAAAGATGTGTATATAGAAACCTTAGGTTACAAGAGTTACGCGCAATATTATTATGGCCGAACCAATGCGCATGAAAATATAAATGCCACAGATTTACATTGGTTGCAAACTGGCAAATTAGATAAGGATGCCTATTTTTCTTTGCATGTTAATAATGTAAACGACCATATTAATGCAAGCATGCACGAAGTTGGAAGAAAAGGAGGCTTTGTGTTTTTTAAACGCAATGCCAATGATAATTTACTAGAAAATATAGTTAAACCCTAAAGTTGGCATTATAGGAAGTTGGTTGATGCGCCTATAGTTGAGCCTGTCAAAGAAGAAAATATTTTCTCTGTTGTAAACATTGGTAGCAGATAAAATCCAACTCATGGTTTGGTGTTCCCTAATATAAAATTTCTTTGAAATAGACGCATCCAAACGATGGAAATAAGGAAGTCTTCCTGTATTTACATCGGTGTAATAAATACCAGGATTTCCATTTTGGCTATTGGTATTTGAACCTACGCCATTTTGGAAATTAAGCATTTCATAAAAACCTTGTGTTTGCGTAAACGGAAAGCCCGAACCAAAATTCCAACGTGTATTTAAACTCCAACTTTTTTTATCGCCAAAATTGTAAGTAAACACCAAGTTGATATTGTGCCTTCTGTCGAAATGGGGCGTGTAATCTCTTCTTCCGTCGTTTCTGGTTACAAAAGTTAAGGAATATACAGCCCAGAAGTAAATGCTATTTCTTTCATACTTTAACCTTGCATCTGCACCATAAGCTTTACCTGTTTCTTTAATTACGTCTCCTCGCAAGTAGTAAGGTCTCCAGAGGTTATAGCTGTTATCATCATATACCTTATCTCGGTTAATATTGGTAATTTGGCTGTAATTTTTTAAGAAGCCTTCAAAGTTTAACTCTACATATCTGCCTAAATCTATCTCTGTACCCAAAACATAATGTTCTGCGGTTTGCCTGCGAATATCGCTGTTTACTTTTTCCGGACTCGATAAGAAACCATAAAATAAATTTACTACATCTTGGTCGCTCACTGCTGCCATTAAATTCTGGCTATAAGTTCCTGCTGCAAATTTTACGCGCACATTGCTACTTACATTATACTTTAACCCTAGTCTTGGTTCGAGGCTACCTTCACTTAATGAAGCATAATAAACCACACGCATACCGGGTTCAATCACCAGTCTTTTAAACACTTTGCGGTATTTCAAAAATGCATGAATTTCCGATGAATTGTCGTCTTGAAACAATTTTCTGCCAACACCATTTGTGTAGTTAAAATTGGTAGCCATGCCAATGGCGTCAAAGCCATATTTGATATCGTCTTTGCCAATAAAATTTGTGAAATTAATGGAGGCATTAAAACTGCTGATACTACTTTCGCGCGGCAAATTATCTGCGCTGTGTTGGTTCATCTTGTAGTTTGAGTAACCTACATTGGCATTGATAATTGAATTGGAACCATCAGGAATAAGCATGGCATTTCCACCACCACCTGAAGACGTCCATGCATATTGGTTACTTGGGAAATTGGTATTGTCTGCAAAGTGGAAACCAAACAGATTTATGCGACTGCCATTAGGAGATATATTAGAAATTTTTCCGTAAATATCGTTGAATGTATAAGGTAGGCCATTGCCCTGATCTGCATAATTGTAGAGGGTTTTGGCGGTTTTGTCTAGGTATGATGTTTTGTAAGAAAACAAATAAGAAGCACTGCCTCCATCTTCCGTAAATTTACGAATGGGCCCTTCGAGTAAAATTTTTGCAGTAATTGGGTTTGCAGAAACTTTTCCGGAGAATTTTTTCTTATCGCCTTCTCTTGTACTTACATCAATAATACCGCTCACACGACCACCATATTGGGCGTTAAAGCCACCAGAGCTCACTTCCGCATTTCTAATAATATCGGCATCAAAAACAGAAAAGAGGCCAATGCTATGGAATGGATTATAAATAATCATTCCATCAATCATTACTTTGTTCATAACAGGCGGTCCGCCTCTAATATAAAGTTGACCACCTTGGTCGCCACTAAAATTTACACCAGGCAAAACCTGTAAATACTGCACCAAATCTGGCTCACCGCCAAATGTGGGCAGTTGTTTAAGTTCTTTTTGAGTAATGGTATTGGAAGAAATATTTACATTTTCCTTTGCTTTTTGTCTATCGGCCTTAATGTCTACAGTATTCAGTTCTAAATGTTTCGATTTGAGGTAGAGATTTTGTGTTACAATTCTACCTTCTCCAACTATTACTTTTGCAAATGAAGTGTCGTAACCAATGCTAAAACAAAGAAGGGAATAGGAGCCGGGCCTTACTTTTGATAAAGAATAAAAGCCATTGGCATCTGTAGCCTTTCCTATCATTAATTCCCGGATAACTACATTGGTAAAAATAATGGGTTCACCTGTTTCTTTGTCGTACACAAAACCTCTAATTTCTCCCGTTTGGGCAAGTAAGCTTTGAATGGATCCAAGGAAAAGAAGGATGAAACAGATTTTTTTAAGCATAAGGGTCTATTTGATTGGCATTGCCATATTTTTAGCGGCACGAATATACTAGGACGGGGCAAAATAACGTTAATTTTGTTTTGTGCTATTAAAATTGCTGTAAAATTGTCGTAAATCCTTATTTTGCGCTATTCTTAACGAAATTAAAACTGAATGAACAGAACTATTGTGGAGGATAAAAAGTCGATTTTAAGAACTTTGCCTATTGTATTAATGGTTATGGCATTGCTTATGACTTTTTCTCAAAAAACCTTGGGTCAAAGCAATCTTAAGCCCAATCAGAATTTAGCTACCCTTAAGGTGGATGAATTGAGTGATGAGCAAGTAATTAATTTTTACCAGCAATTTATTGCCAGTGGAATGGGTGAAGATGAGCTGCAATTTGAGCTCGAAAAACGCAAATTGCCTGCTTCAGAAATCACTAAAATATCAAACCGAATTGATGATTTAAAGAAATCGGGTCGGATCAAAACAAAAACAGACTCAGGAAAAAGCAAAATTGATCCAAGCAGAACTGCGCCGAACCAAACAGATATCAATCCATTTGAAAGCATGATGCCTAGGATTTTTGGAGCAGAGCTTTTTAACAATCCAAAATTAAGTTTCGAACCCAATTTAAAAATGGCAACTCCTTTGAACTATCAATTGGGTCCAGATGATGAATTGATCATAGACATTTTTGGGTATTCAGAACAAAGTTATCAAGTAAAGGTAAGTCCGGAAGGACATGTGCGCATTCCAAATCTTGGTCCTGTTCAGGTTTTAGGACTTACGGTTGACCAAGCGCAAAAGAAAATTACGACACAATTAATTAAATTGTATCCGCGCATTGCCAGTGGAGAAACTTCGGTTTCTGTTAATTTGGGAAGCATTAGAAGTATAAAAGTAACTATATTGGGTGAAGTAAATTTGCCAGGAACTTATAGTTTGCCTTCATTGGCTACAACCTTTAATGGTTTGTATGCATCGGGTGGTCCAAACTTAAACGGTTCTTTCCGTAATATAAAATTGGTTCGAGCCAATAAGGTTATTGCAAAAATTGACATGTATGATTTTTTAATCAATGGCAATAGCAAAGGAAATATTCCTTTAAAAGACCAAGATGTAATTAAAGTTGAGCCTTATGATGCAAGGGTTGAATTAAAAGGATATGTGAAACGCGAAGGCTTTTTTGAGGTGTTGCCAAAAGAAAATTTAGCTAATTTATTGGCTTATGCTGGTGGTTTTACGCCATCTGCCTATACCAATAGAATTAAGGTGGTTCGAAACAATGGCTCACAAAAAAGTGTAGCCGATGTAGAGAAAACTGCTTATGCAATGTTCCTTCCTAAAAATGGCGATGTGTTTATGGTGGATAGTATTTTAAACAGATACGAAAACCGTATTTCTATAGAAGGTGCTGTGTTTAGACCAGGTTATTTTAGTTTGGAAGGCAATAACAGTTTAAAGAAATTAATTGCCAATGCAGATGGGTTAAAAGAAGATGCTTTTACCAGCAGAGCAACTATTGTAAGGAAGAAAATGGATAACAGTTTAGAAGTGTTGTCGGTAGATTTAAATGAGGTATTAAATGGTTCGGGCGATATTTTGTTGCAGCGTGAAGACAAGGTAAACATAGCCTCTAAAACCGAAATGAGAGAATCTTTTAGCATAACTATAACTGGTCAGGTTTTAAAGCCAGGTAAGTTTCCTTTTGCCGAAAACATGCATGTAGAAGATTTGATTATTATGGCAGGAGGCCTAAAGGAAGCAGCGTCAATAGATAATATTCAAATAGCTCAGCGCATCAATACGGTTGATAAGAAGAGTTTGCAATCGAGTATTTCAAATGTGATTGTGTATGCGGCTCAAAAAGATTTGAGAAGTAAAAGCGATAGCACGTATACGCTAAAACCTTACGATGTGATTACCATATTAGCACAATCTGGTTACCAAGAGCAAAAACAAGTAATTGTAAATGGTGAGGTAATGTATCCTGGAACCTATGTGTTGTCTAAGTCAAATGAGCGTATTTCAGATTTGTTAAAGCGTGCGGGAGGCATAACTGCAAAGGGATTTCCGGGTGGCGCTATATTAATTAGGGCTAAAGGGAAATCTTACCAAGATAATATTTTAAAAGAAAACAAAATTGAAACCCTTCGTAAATTAAGCAAGGATACCTCAAAACTTTCAGATGAAATTGAAAGAGAAGTTTCCAAAACTGTAGATATAGTTGGTATTAATTTGGATAATATTTTAAAAAATCCTGGTTCAAAAGAAGATTTGTATTTGCGCGAAAATGATGTGTTAGAAATTCCTTTTGTAAAACAAACGGTATTGGTGAGTGGCCAGGTTTTGTATCCTGTTAGATCTAGATTTACTGGAAGTGGCAGATTGCGCAAGTATGTATCAAGTGCAGGTGGTTTTAGTTCCGAGGCATTAAGAAGTCGTACCTATGTTGTATATGCCAATGGCACGGCCAAGGACACACGAAATTTTTTGTTTATTAAATTTTATCCAAAGGTGAAACCGGGTTGCGAAATTGTGGTGCCAGTGAAAGAAACGCGCAGGGCTATTAGCACAATGGAAGCAGTAACCATTGCCTCAAGTTTAACAAGTATGTTATTAATTATTTCAACTTTACTTAAATAGGTTCTCTGAAAATGCAGGTAGAAGTAAATATGTTAAAGGAAAGGGTAAATCATTATCTCAACTTTATTAAAAGCAAGAAAGTTGTTTTCTTAGTTTTGATAGGTGTTTCCATGTTAGTGGGCTTGTTGTATGCAAGCTTTAAGAAGCCAAAGTATGAGTCGAACCTAAGTTTTATTATCAATGAAAATGACAAAGGAATAGGAGGGTCATTGCTTTCATTGGCTGGACAATCAGGATTGTTAATGGGTTCGGGTGGTATGACGCCCAACGAAGATAAAATTATGTTTTTGTTTTCTTCTCGCAAGATTTTAGGTGAAGCTATGATGCAAAAATCCATTGCTTACAATGGGGAAGATTTAATAGCCAATCAACTTATTGAAGAGCTAAAAATAAAATCCTATATAGGTGGGGACACCTTAATGGATGGTTTTGAGAAAATAAAATCGAGCCGCTATGAGGATTTAACAAAACAAGAAAACAAAGCTATTGATATCATTATTGATGTATTGTTAAAAGGTAATTTTATAAGATTTGAAGCGCTTAAAAAGAAGTCTTTGGTTGGCCAAGGTACAGGAGTAATTCTCTTGCAGGCAGAGCTGAAAGACGAATTGCTTTCAAAAGCATTGGTTGAACAAGTTTATGTGGCATTGAGTGATTTTTACATTAATAATGCCATTCAAAAACAACAATCAAACGTTGACTTACTGCAACACAAAGTAGATTCTATTAGTTCCCTTTTGAGAGAAAATGAAAATGCTTTAGGCGCTGAGTCTGATTATAATTTTAGCACTTTTAAGGCAAGCGGCAGAATTAAAGAATACCGCCTAAAGCGCGATATTGAAATGCTGTCTGCCATCTATGGAGAAGTGATGAAAAATTACGAATTGGCAAAACTTACCTTAGAGCAGCAAAAGCCATTTTTCAAGGTGATTGATTCTCCATCGTTGCCATTGAAAGCAATTTATAAATCCAAAATAAAGTACACTTTGTTGGCTGGTTTCGCTGCCGCACTTGGTTTGTTAGGCTATTTTAGTTTTATCTATTTTAGAAGATTGAATGCTCAAAAATTACCTAACTAGCATTTTTAAAAGCGCCACTTTTTTCAAGGTATCTTTGTTGTCTTCTGTTTCAAGCGGACTTAGAATTCTTGTAAATTTTATTATAGGTAAGTTTTTAGCGGTTATGGTTGGTCCAATTGGCTTTGCTGTCATTGGGCAATTGAATAATTTCATTTCTATCATCCATGCATTTGGTTCGGCAGGTGTTAATTTAGGTTTAACTAAGTTTGTGTCTCAATACCACGACCAACAAACTCAGCAACAAAAATTTGTAAGGTCTGCATTTTACCTCATGCTGCTTTGTACCTTTTTTGCTAGTGTTACAAGTATTATTTTTTCTAGACCAATAGCCAATTATTTGTTTGGCGATGAAGCTTATTCCAAATACATTATACTCATTTCAGTGGTATTGTTGTTATACAATATTGGTCAGCTATTATTGGCCATTGTAAACGGATTTAAATTGTTTAATAAATTTATATTAAGCAATGTTTTAATAAGTTTATCTGGATTAGGATTAAGCGTTGTTGGTATTTATTTCTACCAATTGCAAGGTGCCATTTATGCCACTATTCTTAATTTAATTTTTTATTTGGTCTGGGTTTTTTTCTATGTTAGAAAGGAACCTTGGTTTAAATGGGAGCTTTTAAAGCCGCAACATTTTAAAGAAGAAACCAAACGCTTGTTGTCTTTTTCTTTTATGTTTTTAATATCTGCCAGTGTAATTCCTTTTGTACAATTGTTGCTCAGAACCTTTATCAGTGAAAAGCTTTCTGTAATAGATGCAGGATATTGGGAGGCCCTCAATCGCATTAGCCAAATGTCTATTTTGGTGTTAACCTCTGCATTTAGCACGTATTATATGCCGCAATTGGCCCAAACTAAAACGCATACAGCATTAAAGGCAGAAGTACACAAAACATTTAAATGGGTAATGATAATTACCATTGGAATTTTATTGCCGTTCTATTTGTTTAGAGAGGTTTTGGTAAATTTGTTATTGAACAAATCATTTGCACTCATCAATGATCTTTTTGCCTTTCAATTGTTGGGTGATTTGTTTAGGATGTTGAGCTTTGTATTTGCTTATGTATTATTGGCAAAAGCTAAAACTTGGCAATTTATATTTGCAGAGGTTTTCTTTGGTCTCGCTTTGTTATTGTCAACGCTCTTTTTTATTCCTACTTTTGGTTTAATAGGAAGTACTTACGCATATTTTGTGAGTTATTTCCTTTACTTTATTTTGGTTTACATTTTATTCAGGTATCATAAGTGGAATGGGTAAGGAAATTGCCATATTGCTATATAGTAAAACGCCTTCTGGCGGATTGAAAGTGCTTTTTCGCATTGGCAATGGATTGCTCCAAAGAGGTCACCAGGTGAAATTTTATATTGCCGAAGATGAAGGCTGTTATGCCCTGGAATATGAAAATGCTTGTGAGTTAATTCATTCAGAAAAGCCTATTCCATACCGTTTATTTAGGCGCTTAAAGTATTTGATGCAATTGGAAATTAGAGCTGATATTGTTTTGGCTACCTATTTCCCAACGGCCATAGCTGCCTATTATAATGCTAAAATAGAAGGGCAATTGTTTTACTACGTGCAGGCAAATGAAACGCATTTCTTTTCTTTTAGAATTAAAACACTCATCAGGCGTTTTCACTATTTTTTATTGGCGCATTTGTCCTATAAATTGCCAATTTCTAAAGTTATTAATTGCTTTGGTTCAAGTCTGGGTTTGCCTAAAGCGCAATATACTGAGGTTCCTCCAGGTATTGATCCAAGTATTTACTACCCGCGTGCGCGTAGCAACAAGCGTTTAAAAATTGGACATATTTCTCGTCAGGAAATTAGAAAAGGGAGTGAAGAGTTTTTTACTGCCATGAAAAATTTGCGTGCCCAGGGATTTGAATTTGATTTGTTAATTGCTTACAACAAATGTACCCATACCCAAGGTTTGGAATTTGAGGTGCAAATGCCAAAAAATGAAAATGAATTGGCTGCATTTTATGCTTCTTGCGATATAGTGCTTTCAACTGTTTGGGAAAAGGGTTTTGCCTATCCGCCTTTGGAGACAATGGCTTGCGGTAGTTTAAGTATAGCAACCCCAATAGATTATGGAACCCCTTCTGTAGATTTTGTACCTATTGAAATAAACAATGCAAAAGGCATTGAAGAAGCTATTAAATGGGTAATTCATCATCCTGAAGAAGCAGAAAAAATAAGGTTAAATGGGATCAATTTATCTCAACATTACCATTGGGATAAAATAATTGATAAGTGGGAAAGGCTTTTTTTATGCTAAAAACACTTCAATTTAAATACCAAATTGTATTCTATTTATTGTTGGGGTATATGTTGATTAATATACCACTTTACCTGCAATCTTTTTTGCTTCCTGTTACCATTATTCGTTTTCAAATAATAGACCTAGCAGCATGGACATTAATTTTTACCGTAATGTTTTATTTGTTGTTTGCAAAGAAAATTGTTATTCAAATTGATTCGGGTATTCTTAAATGGTATTTGATTTGGATTGGTTTTTCAATGGTTTCTGTTGTGGCCTTGTTGCGCTTTAATTACCAAATAGTATACGATTTGTATTTGTTCTATTTCCTAATGACCTATTTCGTTTTACTCTTTGTTTTGGCTATTGGGTTCGAACCAAATGCTTATAAAAGTTTAGATAAATTGATCAAACAAATCCCACAAATACTCAGCATAATTTACCTGCCTATTTTATTACTGGCCATTGTTCAGTTTGTGTTTCATGATAATTTCTTGAGCATGAATACCGACGAAAAAACCATGCAAGCAAGCAGTGATTTGCTAGGTACTTTCAGGCCGCGTTCGGTGTTTAATTCTTCCTATGAATTGGGACTATTGGCAACCTTGGTTTTTGCCTTTCATTTTCCAAATATCTGGGGAAAATTCCTTCAAGTAAAATCCTATCATTGGCTTATGTGCTTCATTGGATTGGCTGGAATTCTAATTTCGCAAACCCGCAATGTGTATTTTATTGCCTTGATGTTTGTGGTGAATTTTATTTTAGTTAAACAGTTTTTTAAGTATAAGTTTTGGCTAAAAGCAATGCCTGTATTATTTGTGCTACTCTTGTCTTCTGTACTTGTATTTATGGCCTTTCAAGCTTTGTCTGGCAATTTGTTATCAGACTTTTTTAGCAATGAATCTACCTTTGTGCGATTCGCTTTTCTTTATACTTTAATGGAAGGACTGGTGCTCAAAGGTTCTCCATTAGATTTATTGTTTGGTTGGGGCCTCATGCAGCATGCAGGTGATTCTAATATTATTTCCATTTTCCCTAACATTTATAATTCAGAAGATGGCGCTTTGGGAATTGACAACCTGTTTTTTGGTATGTTTTTAAACCAAGGATTAATTGGTTTGGGTATTTTTTTAACCTTGTTTTATAAGGTTTGGAATAAGTTGTGTTCCTTGAGTTATGAAAGCATGCACCCATTTTATTATAGCGTTATGGCTTTGTTTGGAGGCTATTTAGGTGCAGGTGTGTTTAACCTAATTCAGGTTAGTGTTTATAGCAATTTGTTGTGGTTTTTTGCTTTTTTGGTTTTGGCACATCATTATGCGCAATATGAAAAAAAAAGCAATTAGTTGCTTTCAAAAAACAGCTTAATTTTTTCGCAGATAAAGTTCAATTGTTCCTCGCTTAACCCAGGGTATAAGGGCAAGCTCAAGGCGGTTTCTGCAATTTCTTCTGCCAATGGAAAATCGCCTTTTTTATAATTCAATTCTTTGTAGGCTTCTTGCAAATGGGGTGGAATAGGGTAGTGAACCAAAGTGCCAATATTGTTTTCATTTAAAAATGAAATTAGCGCGTCTCTTTTTTGTGTTCGAACCAAAAATATATGATATACATGGTCGGCAAGCGCTGCCGTTACGGGTAAAATTAGTTCTGGTATGTTCTTAAGCTTTTTGTGGTAAACTGCGGCAAGCGCTTTTCTTTCTGCTGTCCATTGCTGCAGTCTTTTTAATTTAACACTTAAAAATGCAGCTTGTAATTCATCTAAGCGAGAATTAAAACCTTTTACTTGGTTGTAATATTTTTTCTCTGAACCATAATTTCTCAATACCCTAATCTTTTGGTCAAGCTCATTGGAGTTAGTGGTAATAGCACCCGCATCACCTAGAGCACCGAGGTTTTTTCCAGGATAAAAACTAGTGGCATTGGCATTTCCAAAAGAGCCCGTCATTTTTCCATTGTAATAAGCTGCTTGCGCTTGCGCATTGTCTTCAAGAACCCACAAATTGTATTTGCTGGCAATGGCCATAATTGCATCCATTTCACAGGCTTGTCCATATAAATGAACCGGAATAATTCCCTTTGTTTTAAGGGTAATTTTTTCTTCTATTTGATTGGGGTCAATATTATAAGTAGCCAAATTTGGCTCAACAGGAACAGGAATGGCTCCCAAATAGGAAACAGCCAGCCAGGTAGCTATATAAGTGTTAGAAGGCACAATTATTTCATCTCCTTCTTTTACATCTAAAGCTTTTAAGCTTAATATCAATGCATCTAGTCCATTGGCTACTCCAATACAATATTGGGTAGATGAATATTGCGCGTACTCTTTTTCAAAAGTTTTTACTTTCTCACCTAAAATATACCAAGCAGATTGAAAGGTTTCTTTAAATGCGGCGTTTATTTCTTCCTCAATTTCTTGATTCGTTTTCTCAAATGATAAATAGGGGATTTTCATAATTGGATCATTCCGTTTTCTGTTAGTTTAAAGATTTCTTGGTCCTCAGAAATCCAATGGTCACTTTCAGATTGTTGAATTAATTTTCTTCCTTTTTTGTCGACCCATGCTCTTACTATAGCTGGGTTGCCATAAACCAAGGCGTGGTCTGGTACATTTCTGGTTATTACCGATCCAATGCCTGACATGGCATATTTGCCAACCGTTACACCTGCTAAAATGGTTGAGTTGGCGCCAATGGAGGCCCCTTCTTTTACCAAAATTGGATTGGCTTCTACGTACTGTTTGCTTCTTGGGCGATTGTCGTTTGTGAAAACAACATTGGGGCCTAAAAACACATCGTTTTCTATGGTAGCACCTTCCCAAATATATATGCCAGATTTGATGGTTACATTGTTTCCAATACTTACACCACTTTCAATAAAACAATGGTCGCATATATTACAATTTGAGCCAATGCTTACATTTTTTAAGATATGTACAAAAGCCCAAATTCTTGTATCCTCGCCAATTGTGTCGGTTTCAACCAAAGCATGTGAGTGGATAAAATTTGCCATTATTTCCCCCAAACTTTTAAAAATTGATCGTAATCTCTTATATAATCTTCCGCATCATAATCTGTTGAAGCAAAAACCAATTGTATAGCGGTATGCGAATACTGCATGGTATGCCAAACATTGGGCGGAATGTAAACGCCAATATTGGGTTCGGTTAATACAAAGGTTTGTATTTTTTTATCAGCCGTTTCTGTGGTTACAATTATTTTTCCTGTAACGGCAAATAAAACTTGTTCTGTTAAATGATGGGCATGTCTCCCTCTTACAATGCTTTCTGGCGTGTAATAGGTCCAAAAAGCTCTCTTAATAGGGTAGGGTATTTGCTTTGAGTCTCCAATAGAGATGTACCCAAAAGCACTTTCACCTATACGTTTCATTTCTACTAAATGCGGTTCTTTGTATTCTTTCATTTTGTGTTCAGTTCTCAAATTTAATGGGAATGTGCAGGATTTAAAAATACTTATTTTTTGATTGAAATCCCAAAACTTGAGTTATTTCCCTTTAAATCAAGCTATCGGTGTTGATTTAAGGAAGTTTTTTTATCTTGTGCCAAATTAAACTTGGTTTGGATATATCCATTATTATTCCTTTTTATAAGCGTATTGACCAGCTGCATCAATTGCTAACATCGATTAAGAAATCTTTGTTACAATTGTCTATTGGCAAGCAGGTGCAATTAATAGTGGTAATAGATTCTATTGAAAATACAACTGAGGAAATCCATCAAATTTGTGATTTTCATTTTCAAGATTTGCAATTTGTTCATTTGTTACTACTTAAGAATGAGCAAAACCTTGGTGTGGCAAAGTCGCGCAATCATGCATTGCTCAGCGCTAGGGGAACATTTTTACATTTTATCGACCAAGATGATGAAATAGAAATTGACTTTTATCCAAAAGTTTTTGATGCTTTACAGTTGAGTGATTTTGTTTTGGTAAATGGTTTCTTTAGGCCACCTAATCCTAAAAAACAATACAAAATATTTTATTTTGAACCGGAACTTACGTTTAAGAATTTGATTTTAGATGATTTTGTGCGCTCGCCCGGACAAGTAGTATTTAAAAGCAGTTTGGTTCAAGGAATGTTATTTCCTGAAACCAATTTGCACAAAGGTTGTGATGACCGTTTTATGTGGATTTTACTGTTTTTACATCATCCAGCAATTAAAGCAACTTATGTAAAACAAGCACTTTATATAGCCCATTTGCATGCCAATAATTTTGGTTCAGACAGCCAACAATTAATGGCTTGTTCTGCAGAAGTATGGGCTAATTTTTCTTCGTTTAATTTCGGTTCGAACCAAAAATTTGTGGAGGAGAATAAAAAAGTTATTCAATTTATTTTAGGGCAAAATAAAAGTTTTGCTAATCGCTTATTGTTTTTAAAATACAAATACAGGCTCAATAGAACTGTGAGGTATTTGATTAAATTGGCTAAACAATAAATTCTCTTTTATAGCATGATTTCTAAGCCAGTCCATATAGCCCTAATTTTGCCTTCACTTGCTAATACGGGGCCTATCATAGTTTCACAGCAATTAATTATTGCCTTAAAGCAGCGTATAAATTTTACGGTTTTTTATTTCGATCCAATTCATGAAATTGATTTGGAGGTGGAGTGTATTCAAATTAGATTTATGCAAAAGGTAGATTTCTCGAAATTTGATATCATTCACTGCCATATGTTTCGCCCAGATTTATACGCACGTTGGCATGGTTTGCATAAGAAGCATAAAGTGGTAAGTACCATTCATCAATATATCAATGAATCCTTGATATTTTCATATGGTCCATTGATAAATAAATTTTTTAGTCCCATTTGGAAATGGAGTTTAAAGAAAAATGCTGCCATCATTACCCTTACCAAACATATGGCTGAGCTATATAAGCGCGAAAAATTGAACAAGGAAATTTTGCCAATATACAATGGCGTTGCGCTGCATAAGCCAACAAAAGATTTGGCAAACGATGAAGAATACAAAGAAATAAAAGCTTGCTACCACATCATTGGTTCCATTTCTCAATTAATCAATAGAAAAGGACTGTCGCAAATAATTGAGGTACTCTCAAAAGATGTTAACCTGTTTTACATTGCGGTAGGCGATGGTCCTGAGCTGTCTTTGCTCAAAAAGAGAGCTTTTGAAGCTGGTGTTTCTAATAGGGTTTTGTTTGTTGGGCATGTTACTCATGCCAAAGATTATTTGTCTTTAATAGATGTTTTTGTTATGCCGTCTTTTTCAGAAGGATTTGGTTTGGCAATGGTGGAAGCCGTTGCAGCTAAGGTTCCTGTAGTATGTTCTTCTATTGAAAGTTTTCATGAATTGTTTGATAAATCAGAAGTGTATTTCTTTGAAATAAACCATACAGATTCCTTGTTAAAGGCCATTCATGAAGCTGTAAAAGATGTCGGTAAAAAATCTGATAAGGCCTTTGTTAAATATGAAAGTGCCTATTCTTCCAATAAAATGGGTGAAAGTTATTTAAAGCTTTACCAAAAACTTTTAGCATAATTAAAAAGTTAATAGGGTATAGGTTTGCTTAACAGGCCTGTTTTCTTTTTATTTGTTGGGTGAACCAAGAAATTAAAATTAGCGCATCCCTAGTCTTATACCGCCATCGGTTCGAGCAAATTAGCGAACTTATTTCTGCATTTGCACAATTTGGATTCCCAATGCACCTTTATGTTGTAGATAATTCGCCAACAGATGCTATTCGCAATCATTTTGATGATTTGTCATTTGTAACGTATATTTTTCCCAATGAAAACCTGGGTTATGGCAAAGCCCATAATTTGGCCATCAAACAAATTTTGGATGAAAGTGATTACCACTTGGTTTTAAACCCAGATATTATAGTAAATGAAGCGGCCTTAAAAGACATGCTTGCCTATTTGCAAGCAAATGTAAATGTGGGCTTGCTTATGCCTAAGGTGCTCTATGCAAATGGTGAAACGCAATACTTGTGTAAGTTGTTTCCTACACCTTTTGATCTTATTATGCGTAGGTTTATTCCTGCTTTTATTTCTGGTGCTTTGCAAAAGCGTTTAGATCAATATGAATTGAAACACAAAGATTATAAGCAAATGATGGAAGTGCCCAATTTGTCGGGTTGCTTTATGTTGTTGCGCGTAGAGGTTTTAAAAATTGTAGGCCTTTTTGATGAAAGCTTTTTTATGTACTTAGAAGATACAGATTTGAGCCGACGAATTAATATGCAATTTAAAACAATGTATTATCCTGAGGTATCTATTGTACATCATTACGAAAAAGGTTCTTATAAAAGTTTTAAATTATTGAAATACCATATTGTTTCTGCTTTTAGGTATTTTAATAAATATGGTTGGTTTTTTGATACGGTTAGAACAACCATTAATGGAAGGATGAAAGCATGAAAGTGTCTGTAATTACTGCCGTTTTCTCTAATCAGGCTTTTATTCATGATGCCATCAATTCTGTGCTTTCTCAAAAGAATGTGGAGATAGAATATATTATTGTTGATGGTGGTTCTAAAGATGGAACGGTAGAAGTTGTTTTATCATACGGGGATAAAGTTTCTAAGTTTATTTCCGAACCAGATGAAGGGGTTTATTTTGCCCTCAATAAAGGAATAGCAATGGCTACCGGCGATGTTATAGCCTTGTTGCATAGTGATGATTTTTACGCGCATCCGTATGTTTTATCGCAAGTAGTTGAAGCTTTCAAGCAAGATAATTGTGATGCCGTTTATTCTAATTTGTATTACGTAAAAGGTTCCAACACCAATAAAATAATCCGTCTTTGGGATTCTGGTGAATACCATTCCAAAGATTTTTACAAAGGTTGGATGCCACCCCATCCTGCATTTTTTGCCAAGCGTGAAGTTTACCAAAAGTATGGCGCCTTCAATACCTTGCTTAAATCGGCCGCAGATTATGAATTAATGTTGCGCTTAATATTTAAGCACCAAATTAAATTGTTTTATATACCCAAGTTCTTTGTAAAAATGCGTACCGGTGGAGCAAGTAACCGTTCCCTACTCAATAGGTTCAAAGCAAATATAGAAGACCGTAAAGCTTGGCAAATAAATGGTTTGCAACCGCTTTGGTATACCTTACTTTTAAAGCCTTTGGTGAAATTATTTCAATACCGTTTTTTTAGTTATTTTCGACCCAATAATTCCTAGTTATGAGCATTCATTCAGATAAAGCACCAGAGCCTGTAGGCCACTATCCACACGCAAAAAGAGTTGGAAATTTATTGTTCCTCTCAGGTGTAGGCCCAAGAGAAAAAGGCACCAAAATAATACCTGGTGTAAACCTCGATGAAAACAAAAATATCCTATCTTACGATATCGAAATTCAATGTCGTTCTGTTTTTAACAATATTAAAAATATTTTAGAAGACGCAGGAAGTAGTTGGGATAAAATAGTAGATGTAACCGTTTTCCTTACCAATATGAAAGACGATTTTGCTGCCTACAATAAGTTATGGGCAGAGTATTTTGCCATTGATCCTCCTTGCCGCACCACCATTGAAATCAATTGTCTCCCAACACCTATTGCCATTGAGCTGAAAGTGATTGCCACTGTTTAGCCTCTGGCTGCTGGCCTCTAGCCGCTAGCATTTTTTTCCAGCAAAATGAGAACTTCGTTCTCATTTTGCCAGAAGCCAGAAGCCTACTCCGCGTTTAAGTCAATAACAAATCTGTATTTCACATCATTGTTCAGCATGCGCTCATAAGCGGTATTTATTTCGCTTAATTTAATCATTTCTACGTCGCAGTATATTTGGTTTTCGGCGCAAAAATCTAACATTTCTTGTGTTTCTTTTGTGCCACCAATGCCAGAACCACTTAAGTTTCTTCGTTTGCTGATTACGCTTCTATGACTAAATTCTGTAGGTACCGCAGGTATGCCCAATAAAACCATTGTGGCATCGCGTTTTAACATGGTCATGAAGAAATTTAAATTATGCTCTGCCGAAACCGAATCAATAATTAAATCGAATTTGCTATTGCAGGTGGCAGCCTCTGCCGCATTTTTATAATTTACAAATTGATGCGCACCCAAGGCCAAAGCATCTGCTCTTTTGTTTTCCGAAGAACTTAAAACAGTAACTTCTGCACCAAATGCTACACCAAATTTAACGGCCATATGTCCTAAGCCACCTAATCCCAATACACCTAATTTACTGCCCTTGCCAACTTTCCAGTGTCTCAATGGTGAATAGGTAGTAATTCCTGCACACAATAAAGGTGCAACTCTGGTTAAATCCATTTTAGGGTCAATGCGCAACGCATATTGTTCATCAACCACCATGCTTTTTGAATAGCCACCATAAGTTGGTAAATTTTCTCCTGGTACTTTGCTATTGTAGGTCCAAACTATGCCCCCTTCACAAAAATTTTCTTCACCGTCTTTACATGGATTGCAAGTTCTGCAGCTATCCACAAAACAGCCAACACCAACTATATCGCCAATTTTATATTTGCTTACATGTGATCCAATTTTTACAACTTTACCTACCACTTCATGACCAGGAACAATAGGGTAGGTGGTGCCGCCCCAATCATTTTTTACTTGGTGGATGTCGGAATGACAAACACCGCAATAAAGAATATCCATTTGTATGTCATGCGGTCCTGGTTCTCTTCTTTCAATGGCATGCGGAATAAGGGCTGAGTCTTTGTCTAATGCGGCGTATGCTTGGGTATTCATTTTGTTAAATTTTAGAAGCTCAAAGGTAAATATTTTTTGCTGCAATTGTCTGTTAAGGTTTTGCTTACTTGCCTTTGGCGTAACGGAAATCATTAATCTTCCCTATCTTGCAAGAAAATATACTAATTTGACTTTCGAAGACTTTTATTTCGACTACGGGCTCATGGATGGATTGGATGCCATGGGATTTAATAAACCAACCCCCATTCAAGCACTTGCTATTCCTGTGATTTTAGAACACAAGGATTTAATTGCTTGTGCCCAAACAGGTACTGGTAAAACTGCAGCATATGTTTTGCCTATTTTAAATAAAATTGCAGAATCAGACCATAGCCATTTAAATACGCTCATACTTGCCCCAACGCGCGAATTAGCCATGCAAATTGACCAACAAGTGGAGGGTTTCAGTTATTATGTGCAGGTAAGTTCAATTCCAATTTATGGAGGGGGCGATGGCGCCACTTGGGATCAACAAAAACGTGCCCTAAAACAAGGTGCTGATATCATCATTGCCACACCTGGTCGCTTAATTTCTCAATTGGCTTCTGGTGATATAGATTTTTCTCACCTACAGCATTTGGTATTAGACGAGGCAGATAGAATGCTGGATATGGGCTTCTACGACGATATTGTTAAAATCATCTCCTATCTGCCAAAAGACAGGCAAACGCTCTTGTTTTCGGCAACAATGCCGCCTAAAATTAGAACACTGGCCGCTAAAATTTTATACAAGCCAGAAGAAATTAGCATTGCCATTTCTAAACCTGCAGCAGGTATTTTGCAACAAGCTTACCTAACTTATGATGCGCAGAAAATACCTTTGTTAGGAGAGATTTTTAAAGCACAAGCTTTTCAAAGTGTGATCATTTTTGCAGGTACCAAAGAGAAGGTTAAAAGCTTGCAATTTGAGCTTAAGAAAATAGGCCTGAAGGCAAAATCATTCCATTCGGATCTTGAGCAAAAAGAACGCGAAGAATTAATGAATGAATTTAGAAGTAGAAAAGTTCAAGTATTAATTGGTACAGATATTTTATCGCGCGGTATAGATGTGGATGGAATAGATTTGGTTGTAAATTTTGATGTACCGCCAGATCCAGAAGATTATGTGCATAGAATAGGTAGAACCGCCAGGGCCGAATCTAAAGGTACGGCCATCACTTTTATTAACGAAAAAGACCAAAGACGGTTCCATGCCATTGAAGCATTAATAGAACGAACCATTGATAAATTACCCCTTCCAGAAGCATTAGGAACAGGTCCTTTGTACGAACCAAGTAAGCGCTTAGAAAAACCTCATTTTAGAAAAGGTCCTTCTAATAGATCAAATGGAATTGGGAGGTCTGGTCAGTTTCATAAGAAATAAGTATTGGGTTTTATGCAAAAGAACAATTTCGATTTCTTAAGATTTGTTTTTGCCCTCATTGTGGTGCTTTCGCATATTGTAGATCTTTCGCAGCATCCAGATTTGCTTTTTCTCAAAAAATATTTCGATTCACATTTATCGGTTACTGGTTTTTTTATTATCAGTGGTTACCTCATTGCTGGAAGTTATGTAAATACCAAGGATACGCGTAAATACTTTGTAAAACGTGCTAAACGGCTGCTTCCGGCGTATATTTTTGTTGTTTTGTTTGCAGCAGTAATGTTTTCATTTATCAGTACGCAAACATTTGCCACTTATTTTTCTTCGCCGCAATTGTATAAATATTTATTGAGTAATTTAAGTTTCCTCAATTTCTTGCAACCATGTCTGCCGGGTGTTTTCGGTTCGAACCTACTTTGCACAGTGAATGGCGCTTTATGGACAATTAAAGTGGAGGTGAGTTTTTACCTTTTTCTTCCAATCTTAATCTATATTATTCATAGGTTCGATAGGAAATTTTGGGTTTTTGGTTTGCTTTATTTCTTAGGCTTGAGTTATCAATTTGGTCTAAAAGCATTATCGCTGATGAAGCCTGAAAAGGCTGCCTTCTTTGAGGTTTTGCAACACCAATTGCCAGGCTTCTTGACTTATTTTATGGCAGGTATTTCTTTGTATTATTTCAAGGATATTTTTCAGAAATATAGAAATAGTTTAAGCCTAATTTCCTTGCTTGTTTTTGTGATAGAATATTATTTTAATTGGGAAGTATTTCGCCCAATGGCCATGGCAATCTTAATTTTATATTGTGCTACTGGCTTTAAATTTCTTAATAATTTCGGGCGTTATGGCGATTTCTCTTATGGAATTTATATCTACCATTTTCCAATCATCCAAACTGCTGTAAGTTTGCAATTGTTTCAATTGTATCCACCGTTTTTAGTGGGTTTTGTCATCCTAGTTTGCCTTGGAACTACGGCTTATGTATCATGGAATTTGTTGGAGAAAAGATTTTTGCAGCGCACATTGCACAGGCAAAATAGTTAACTTATTTAAAAGTAATTGTAAACGAAGTTCCTCTGTCCACCTCACTACTTATTTCAATATTACCTTTCATGGCTTGTATGTGAGATTTAACTAAATACAGTCCAATTCCCTTGCTATCACTATGCTTGTGGAATTTTTGGTAAAGTCCAAATACCCTGTCTTTAACCTTGTTTAGGTTCATGCCAATGCCATTGTCTTTATAAGTTAAAATGGTTTTTCCATCTTCTCTTCTGCTTCTTATTTTAATTTGAGCCGGTACATTTGGCTTCGCATATTTAATAGAATTTGTAATAAGGTTTTGGAAAACACTTTCCATATAAGATGATATAAGCACACAATCTGGCGCCTCATCAAAATTAACATCAAATTCAACTTTAGCCTTATCAATTTGTTGTTCAATTCCTTGAATTGTTTTGTTGAATAGTGATTGAAATGATAACCTGATAAAATCTAAACTTGTGTTTTCTTTTATGATTAAAGTTTTAATCAAATCATTCAAAGTTTCGTTTAATTTTTCTGTTGATTTTTTAAACCCAAATATTAATTCCTTTGTAGTCTTGTCTTCAACTAAATCCAGGTCTATTAAGTCTATAATGCCCACCAAATTTGTAACTGGTGCGCGTAGGTTATGTGAAGTGATATAGGTAAATTGTTTTAACTCGTTGTAACTTGAGGTTAATTCTTCAATCAACTTCTTCTTTTCCTCTTCAAATAAAATTCTATCTGTAATGTCTTCATTTACCACCACATAATTTGTCTTTTTACCTTTTTCATCAAATACAGGTGAAACAATTGCTTGTTCATAAAAGCGTTCTCCCGTTTTTCTTTTGTTAGAAAAAACGCCTTTCCATGTGTGTTCAAGTGTAATCATATCCCACATGGTTTGTTGCACATTGCTTTCGTTAATTTTAGATTGAATAGATTTGAAGTTTTGTCCAATTATATTAGATTTTTCAAATCCTCCATTTTTACAAAATGTTGGATTTACATATTCTATTATTCCATCTGTGTTTGTAATCAACATAGATGCACCAGATTGTTCAATGGCCAACATGAACTTCTTTATATTGTTTTCACTTTGTTTTATTTTTGTAATATCAAGGCCGTAACCAATTATAAAAATAAGTTCATTATTTTCATCAAAAACAGGCGACATTTTTCTTACCACCCATTTTTTCTTTCCATTTGCTAAAGTTAACTCTTCTTCAATTTCAAATTCTTCTCTTAGGTTTAGAACGCGTTCAAAATTCTTTCTTCTTTCTAAAGCAATTGCTAATGGTTTATTGTATTTTTCTATATAATCAAAATCGTCGCGACCAATAATCCATGATCTTTTTTCTGGATCTGCAAGGGCAATTAGATTAGCGAATAAATACTTATGTTCGAGACTAAAAACGGCAATATCAGAAGGGATATTGTTTAAAATAGTTTCGTAAAACACTTTTTGTTTATTTAATTCTGATTCTTTTTGCGTGTTGTATAATTCTAATTTCTTTTTATTAAATTGGTCGGCAGATTGCTTGTTTTCTTGCTGAAATAACACTAAATAATGCGTTTCAAACTCGCCTTCTAGTAAATCCACAGTTAGGTTAAATCCAACAAATTCACCATCCTTTTTCAATAAAATTTGTTCGCCAATAAAAGTTGTTTCTATTGAATCTTTTTCTTCTTTTACAGCGAAAAAATTGATCAATCTGTTATGTAAGATTTCTTCCTTAGTGTATGCTAACTTTTCTATAAAATAATTATTTGCATCCATAATTTCTCCATTTTTGGATATAATTACAACGCCTAATAGCCTGTTATTAAAAAGACTATTCAGTAAAATAGAAGAGTTATTTGATTTTGTGAAATTCAATTTTTTAAAATTGTTTTATGAGAAATATTTCAAGAAAGTTTCTGAGTTGACCAATTGATTTAAATTGTCATCTGTTAATGGTTTTGTAATAAATCCCATAATGAGAGGATGACTAGCAGCCCTTTCTTCGTCTTTAGGGTCAACACTAGAACTTAAGATATCGATTTTAATTTGAGGGAATTCATGTTGGTATTTTTTCTCAAATTCTTCTAAGAAATCCCAGCCATTCATTATAGGCATGTTTATGTCCAAAAATATAATTTCTGGAATAACTCTTTCATCCTCTGGAAGTGTCATTTGTTGCTCAAAATAATTTGCAGCTTCTTCACCATTTTCGGCAGTTATTACTTCTTCGCAAAAATTAGATTTTTTTAGTCTTAATTTACAGATCATGAGCGTTACATCGTCATCATCTACCAGCATTACTCTTTGTATCATTTTATTGTTGTATAAATATTATTGTAAATGTTGTTCCTTTATTTTGTTCACTTTCTACTTTAATTTCCCCTCTCATGTTCTGCACGTTCGGTTTCGTTTTCTTTGAATATTAAGGTATTTATTAAATCATCCAAGGTATCATTCAATATTTTTGTGGATTTTTTGAATCCATCAATTAGGTTTTTACTTGTTTCATCGAATATTTCACTTGTATCGGCCAAATCAATAATGCCCGTTAAATTAGTTAATGGCGCACGTAAATTATGGGTAATAAAAAATGAAAATTGTTTCAATTCATTGTATTTAATAGCTAATTCGTTAATTAGCTTTTCTTTCTCTTCTTCTAATAAAATCCTTTTAGTGATTTCTTCTTTAACTGCCACATAATTTGTCTTTTCTCCCTTTTCATTTAAAATAGGAGAGATGGTTGCATGTTCCCAATATAGATCTCCATTTTTCTTCCTGTTGCAAAATGTACCTGTCCAAGTTTTGTTGTTGCTTAGCTGATTCCAGAGATCTTTATGGGTTTCTGGTTCTGTATAACTGGATTTTAAAAACCGGGGATTTCTTCCTATCGTTTCCTCTTGTGAATAGCCTGTTGTTATACAAAACGCAGGATTTACATATTCTATTTCACCATCCAAATTTGTGATCACAATGGAGGCGGCACTTTGTTCAATGGCTTGCGAATACTTTCTGATTTTAGCAGCGTTTTTTATCTTTTCCGTAATGTCTATTGCACTTCCAATTACTGCCGCTTCACCTTGGTAAATTATCCTAGCTCCATGTGTTTCCATGTTTAAAATTTCTCCTGCTTTGGTTATTACCCTAATTTCGAAATCTTCATTTAATTTGTTTCCTAAAAGCCTTTCCTTTAATCTTTCCTGAAATATATTAAGGTCGTCAGAATGAATAAAAGTTGAATGATCTAAACTGTATATTTCATTTTTAGTATATCCTACACTATTTGCCAATTTTTCATTTACAAAAACAAAACCTTTTTTTGTTATTATATAAATTCCTACAGGTGAATTTTCTACTAAGTTTCTAAATTTGTTTTCGGATTCAATTAGTAACAGTTTCTGTTTTCTTTGCTTTGTTACATCTTCTTCAGTTGCTACCCAATTAATGCATGCTCCAGCATTGTTGAAAACAGGCATTATTTTAAAGCTATTCCAAAAAGTTGTACCATTTTTTCTGTAATTAATAATTTCAAATTCGCCTGCTATTTCTGCTTGAATGCAATCTCCAAGTTTAATCAAGTCAGTAAAATCTGTTTCTGGGCCATTAAAAATGTTTATTTGTTTTCCTATAATCTCGGTATCAGAATAGCCTGTCATTTTACACATGGCATTATTTGCGAAAATAATTTCCGGAATAGCGCCATTTTTAGGAGCATCTGTTATAATAATTCCTTCTGTGGTATGACCAATTATTTTTTCATAAAGCAAAACCTTTTTTTCAATGTCACTTAGTGCTTTTGCTTCTCCGTCAAATTGAAAAACGGGTTTTGTCTCCATTGTTTTTATTCCTGCAATACGCAATAAATGGCCCTTGTAATCACTAGTTATTTCAGATGTAATTACAACTTTGAAATTATGGCCTTTGCTATTTGTAGCTTCGGCAATAAATTCATTGCTTTTTGGAAATTTTATGAACGCTACATGGTTTTGCTTAGCTATTTCTTTGTATTCTGGTGAAAATAAATCGCTAAATGATTCTCTAAGTAAATTGCCTCTATTAGTTAAAAATATTTCCTCGCAGTAATTGTTACAATCAATAATTTCACCTTTCTCGTCAATAACCAGCAGCCCAATTTTTTGTCCGTCAAACAGCTTGCCAATCAACATAAGTTGTTCGTTTAAGCTGTTATTGTTGAAAGGATAATTTGGGGTCAAATTCATTTTTTGTTTCTTGCTATTTTTTAATTAATTGCATTCCAAGTAAGCGCCTCTTTTGAAATTAAGGTTTGGGCACTTTCTTTATTAATAGGCTTGTTTATATAGTTTTTTACACTAGGAAAGTTTAATAGTTTTTGTTTAATAATTGGGTCTGGGTTCGAACCGAAAATAATTACGGGTGATTTTAATTCTAGCTGTTCATATTCTGCTAAAAATTCCCATCCAGATTTCCGCAACAAGTTCAATTCTAGTAAAATAATATCATTGCCTTTGTCGCCCTTTGATTTTAGATAGGATAAAGATTCATCAACCCCATTGAAACATATTATTTGAACTGGGTCAACATATTTTGAAAGAATAAGAGTGCTAATTTTACTTGAAATATCATCCTCGTCAATCAAAATAATCTTGTCTATCCGCTTTAAACTATCAGCAATAATTAGTTCTTCTTTTAAAGGAATATTAATTCTTTCCACCAATTTTTTGATTGCTTCATTTGCTTTTTTAAAGGTGCCCTTGCTATGTGAAAATATTTCTTTTAAGTCTTTGTCAGCAAAGTCTAAGTCTTGCGCCAGTTCTGCAATGGCTTGGAGTTTATGAAATTCGTGACTTAATTCAAATGATGTAATGAAGTTTAGGTCTTTTAATAAGTTAATTAAATTGTTAACATCAATTTCGCGTTGTTTTAAGTGTGAAATATTTTGTGCCATTAAAATAATTTCAAATTTGCCTGTATCTGTATTTATTGATTTAATTAGGTTTAGCTCATATACTTTCGACTCATTAAAATTATCTACCTTTTCAATTGTGAAATTTAATGTTCCTGCTTTTTTAACCTGCTCAATCATTTTGAAGAAATTTTCTTTATCCTTTGTATCTTCATTGTTTAATAAATTCTCCCCCTGATTTAATTTTACGCCAAATTTATTCTGACCCTCTTCAACCGCATATTTACTTGAATAGAGAATGTTCATGTCCTCATCTATCAGCACAAAAACAGATTTTGTATGTTCAATAATAGTTTGTATCCTATTTTCGGCATATTGATTTCTGGCTCCAATAACTCTTTTATTTATCGCGTCTTCAATTTTGTTTGTAAGCACGTTGAGGTAAACCTGTTTTTGAATCCTATACTCCTCTGAGTTTAAAACTTCCTCTTTTTGTATTAGATAAAAATTAGCCTCACCAGTTTTTTTATCAATTGTTTCAAATTTTTCTGTATTAGCAAGCGTATAACTTGGGTCTATATTTTCACCAAAAACAGTATTGTCGTATATAATTTGTAGCAAACTATTACTTGTTTCATTTTTAGGATTATAAATGTTTGTTATTTCAGATAAAATTTTTGTTGTATTAAATTCATTGTTGCTTATCAAATCTTGAACCAGTCGAATAGCATTTAAATTTTTAATTTTCTTATCTAAAATAATCTTGTTGCTCTTTGTATTTATTATAGCTCCAAGCCATTGACAAATCAAGCCTAACAGTGCCTTTTCATCTTCTAAGAATTTTAAATTAATAGGATAAAATAAATGAATACTGAAATTTTCTTTATTGTTAATTAAGCACTGCTCACTTAATTCATTTTTTGAAGGATTAAAATTTTTGCTTACAAATTCTAAATTTCCGTAAATCACTTTTATAGATACATGGTCGGAATATTTCCATCCTAATGGCAGCATTTTAATAAACTTTTCAATTAATTCATTAACACCCATGGTGTCTTTTTGCATCAATTTTGATAGCCTACCCAATAGCCACATTTCTCGCTCCCTTATATGGCTTTCGGTATTTGCCATTTGGGCATCTATTTCCGCTAAACGGATACGTGTAATGTCTTTTGCAATTTTCGAATAACCAATTATTTTGTTTTGTTGATCGCGCAGGGGTGATACCGATAAATTAATATGGATGGTTTTTCCTTGCTTGTTAATTCTAACGGTTTCTAAATTTATTACGCTCTCTCCCTTGGATATCTTTTTGATGATTTCATTTTCTTCATCAATTTTGTTTTTACCAATAAGGCTAAATCTATCCTTTCCAATTGCCTCCTCAGGTAAATAGCCAAACACATTTTTAGCCGCATCATTCCAAGATGTTATTTGCCCTTCTAGATTAATCGAATAAATTGCCTCTTCTGCACTTGAAGCCAATCTGTTTAATATGGTAGCTTTTTCTTCAATTACCTTTTTATCTGTCATGTCCCACCTAATAGCTAAATATTGGTAGGGCTTTTGGTTGGTATCTAAAAAAGGGAAAATAGTGGTATCATACCATTTCTCTTCTCCAATTTTATCAATATTTTTAATTTCTCCTGACCAAATATTTCCAGCGCTAATGGTATTCCAAAGTTCTTTCCAAAACGACTTTGGATGAAATCCTGAATTGATAAATTTATGGTTTGTTCCTAAAATTTCACTTGACTTAAAACCGAAAGTTTTTTCAAAATTTTCATTTACCTTGGTAATTAATCCTTCAGTATCTGTAATTGAAATAATAGCAATGGCATCTAAGGCAGATTGGTAATTGGTTAATATTTTTTTAGATTGGTCTAGTTCTTGTCCAAATTGAATACTTTGTTTGTTTTTGCGAATAGCAGAAATAGCAAAGGTTAAATTATGGGCACATCTTTCCAATACAATTGCTTCTCTATTGTCAAAAGCGTTTTTGTTTCCAGAATATATAGCAATACTTGCTTTTTCTTTACCTTCAATATCTATGTATATGCTAATGCTAGATTGGATGCCATATTGTTGTGATATTTCTCTCCATTGTTTGTCGTTTTTGTCTTCTTGTAAGGAATTAACAATGCAAGTTTTTTGAGTTAAAATATTTGTTGCAACTGAACCTTTAAGAATTTCATCATGGTTTAGGTTGAAGTTTAATTTGGATGCATATGCTGTTTCACCTGCCACATAATTCGGAATAATGGTATTTGCCTTTTCATTATTTTTTTCAAAATAGGCAAGCCAAGCCAGTTTGTAATTCCCTTTTTTTGCTAATATATTTAAGAATTCTTTGATCAAACTTACTTCATCTTTGTTTATTAAAATGAGATTGTTTATCTCATTTAATAAAGTTAAATCATGTATGTATTTTTTGAGGCTATTTTCATTGCTTTGGTTTTTCTTTTCAAGTTGAACCGATTTTAAGGCATAGGTTAAATTGGCCGCAATTCTCTCCATCACCAATCTCTCATGATCGTCAAACGAATTTTCGTCGGCAGAGGCAATACTAAATACCCATTTTTTTTCTTCGCCTAAATCTATTGGCAATAAGATTAAGTTTCTAAGATTTAGTTCTAGCCCAGGCAATAGCTCTGTAATTTGATTTTCCTCTAATTGAATGGCAATTCCAGTAGATTCGTCTTGTCTTTCCGCCCAATCTTTATACATTTTCTGTATAAACTTTGATTGGTTAAACTGCTCATCAGCTATATATAACTCAGATTCTTTGAACCAAATTTCTAAATAGCTGGGATTGCATTTCCCAACCCAAGCCAATTGGTATTTGCCTGTTTTAACCATGATTTTGCATAAACCATCAAATAATTCTGCTGGTTCATAGTTCTGCTGAATGCACTCGTTAATGGCATTTAGTAATTGAAGTTCTTTGTTTTCTTTTATAAATTTTTGCTCATTGCCATACAGGGGTTTACCAATAGATATAACAGAATTTTGCAGCCTGTTCCAATACATGGTCCAAACCAGGTAAATATATTTCCCTGTTTTATGTTTAAAGCCAGATTCAAAATTTACAGCAGCATCTTCATTAGTAGCAATTTTAGTTTCTACTGCATGAAGTTTGCTTTTTTCAATATCTAAAAAGTCTTTAAATTTTTTCCCAATTAATTCTTGAGGCAAATAACCCGTAATTTCATAAACAGCAGGGTTTGCTTTTACACAAAAGCCCTCTTGGTTTATTTCAATTAGCAAATTGCTTCCTATGGAATTGTTTTCTTCTGTTAAAGGCATATGAATAGCGGTAAAGGTTGGGCTATTTTCGTTTCGAATATATTCAATTACATGCTAAAATTATAGAAAATAATGCAATTTATCTCGTATAACTGCAATCTGTCACAAAAATTTGTGGTTTTGAGTTATAAATTAAACAGAAAATGCATATTTCTTTCTACTATTGTATTGAAAAGTCTAGCCTAAATAATAATTATCATGGATCCCAAACAAAAGTATGAAGATATTGCTCTCAAGAAATCTGTTTTGCCTGTTTTGTTCTATTTAATCTTATGCGCAGTCTTGTTTTTTGCCATTGAACAAGTAAGCATGAAAACAAATGGATTTTTGGGTGTAGACAATGTCAAAGTAATACAAATTCTAAAAGTAATAGTAATTGGTTTTATAAGCACCTTTCTTGTTTTTTGGCTCGTTTACAAGTATAAATTTGTTTCAGTAAATGCCTCCTTAAATTCCTTTTCAGTGGTCAATTCATCGCCATATGCTGAGTTTGTGGTGCGTGCAAAAGATTATTCCATACAGGCATGTAGTCCTATTATGAATAGACTTTTGGGCTATTCCTCAAACGAAATAAAAGCGCTAAGCCTTCGTGATATTTTGTCTGAAAATGCTTTCAAATTATTGATCGATGCCAATGAAAATAAGCAATACGTTAACCGTGATTTTCCCGACCTGCATTTTGTTGATAAAAGCCGTGGCCTCATGAGTTTTGCTGCAAATGTAATGCGCCTAGAAATGCTCGATAAGGAGTATATACTTTTCCGTTTGCATGCCGATAAAATTTCTGGTGGCAGCGCGGTAGAAGAAATGGAAGTGAATAAAAAAGATAGTAAACGAAATTTTCAGTTTTAAAAAAAAAGCGAAGATTGAATAATCTTCGCTTTTTTTATCACAAACATTTGCTGTTCTATTTTGCTTTATTTTCTAATAATTTAAATACATCATAACTAAAGCCTGTATTGCTAAAGCCACCATCGTGGAACAGGTTTTGCATGGTAACCATTCTGCTTAAATCAGAGAACATTAACACACAATAATCTGCGCATGCCTCTGCACTGGCATTTCCTAATGGTGATAATGCTGATGCATAATCAAAGAAATCGCCAAATCCTTTTACGCCAGAACCTGCAGTAGTAGGGGTAGGACTCTGACTAATTGTATTAATCCTTACCTTGTCTCTTTTGCCATAATGGTAGCCAAAACTTCTGGCAATTGATTCTAATAATGCTTTTGCATCTGCCATTTCATTGTAATCTGGGAATACTCTTTGTGCTGCTATATAAGTTAATGCAACCACAGATCCCCATTCAGAAATAGCCTCCATTTTATAACAAGTTTGCAATAACCTATGTAAGCTCATTGAACTAATATCGTATGTTTCATGACTGAATTTATAATCTAAATCAGTATAAGTTCTGCCTTTGCGAATATTTAAACTCATACCTACAGAGTGTAAAATGAAATCTATTTTACCGCCTAATATTTCTACTGATTTACTGATTAAATTTTCCATGTCTTCGTTTTTACTAACGTCGCATGCAATAATTTGTGCATTGTTGCACATGGCTGCTAAATTGTTAATCTCGCCCATACGCATGGCTATTGGCGCATTGGTTAAAACAAATTGTGCACCCTGTTCATGGCATTTAAGCGCCACTTGCCAAGCTATACTTTTGTCGTTTAATGCACCAAAGATGATGCCTTTTTTGCCTTTCAATAGATTATTCATAGAGATTTATGATGTTTTGCTGCAAGTTTAAGGATATTTTCTGAATAATAAATTCCAATTCCTACTAGAATTTATTCTATAACTTATCCAAGATAGGATTTTTCAAACATTTCACATTAAAAAGGCCGCCAATTCTATATTTTATTGCTATTTATCGGTTCGAACCTAATGAAATTAGAGTAAATACATACTCCCAATAGATGCTCTTTTAATAATACTTGAAGATAATTTCAAGTCTATTCTTTCTGCGAATATGCAAAATATACCTATTTTGCCTTCCTATTCTTGTGCTTAAAACTTTAGCGTTTTTAATCGGTTCGAACCCATTCTTGCTTAAAATATGATGCGATTTATTTCTGTTTATTTACTTCTTTTTATACCGTTTGGTTCAAGCCAACTTATTGCTAAAACACCCAAATTGCGTAATAACTATGATGTTTTATCCTATGCAGTAACATTAAAAGTGCAGCCTGATAAGAAGTCAATTGAAGGGGCCAATAAAATTACCATCTGTGCCCTCAAAAACTTACGTGCTATTGAATTGGATTTGTTTCCTCAAATGCAAATTTCCGCTATCAATGGTGAAACTCAAAATCTCGCTTTTATCCGCGATTCTACTACTTTTCAAATACATTTTCTTGAAAAAGTGAACATGGGCGACACCCTTTCTTTTGTGGTGAATTTTGCCGGCAAACCTGTTATTGCTAAAAATGCCCCTTGGGATGGTGGTTTTGTTTGGGCTAAAGATAGCAATCACAATTCCTGGGTTGGCCTTGCCTGCGAAGGGATTGGTCCTTCATGCTGGTTGCCTTGCAAGGATGAATGGAATGATGAAGCGCTTCATTGCACTGTTAAATTAATTGTTCCAAACGGATTAACGGGTGTAAGTAACGGTAAGCTTATAGGCAAGAAAATTAGGATGGATGGCTTTACCGAATTTGATTGGCAGGTATTAAGTCCTATCAATTCCTATAATATCTCCGTAAATGTGGGCGATTATGCGCATATAGAAGACGTGTATGTGAACGAAAAAGGGGGGCAGCTTTCCCTCGATTATTATGTATTAAAAGACAATATTGCCGAAGCCAAAACGCATTTCCAACAAGTTAAAAGAATGCTCCAAAGTTTTGAGAAATATTTTGGTCCTTACCCCTTTTATGCAGATGGGTATAAATTAGTGGAAACACCCTATTGGGGAATGGAACACCAAAGCTGTGTAGCCTATGGTAATAATTATCAAAACAACAAATTTGGTTTCGATTTTATTATTGTACATGAAAGTGGGCACGAGTGGTTTGCCAATAG